>JADEXK010000186.1 GCA_015207155.1 Nostocales cyanobacterium LEGE 11386
TTCCCCCATCTCCCCACTCCCCTCTGACTGGGGGGTATAACCCCTCTTTACTAAAAATCCAGGCAAAAATTAGGATTAAATGTGAATGTGCATCACAATTTATGAATTTTTCGCCACACTTAATTATTCTAGGTAAGTACCTGGCTGGTGAATTCGATAATCGGGAACAAGCTTTGGCAGATCCTGCTTGGTATGTTCATCTGCGTCTTTGGCAAAGACCAGTCAATTTGTTTTCAGAAGACAGTATCACCTTGTTTGCCGAGCAAGCTAATATTCTCAACTTAGACCACCCTTATCGCCAGCGAATTATGCGGTTAATGCCAGGGCATGACGCTGATGCACCCTTGCAGTTACAATACTACATGCTCAAAGATCCAAGTTCATTAAGTGGTGCAGGTCGTAATCCTGCTTTACTTAACACATTGACGCTGGATCAATTAGACATACTACCAGGCTGCATTCTCACAGTTACACAACAAACACTAGCCCACAATAGCTATAAGTTTGCTGCTACTCAACCTCCTGATACTTGTTGCAGCTTTACTTATCTGAGCCAGAGCATACAAGTTTCCCTAGGATTTGAAGCTACGGCGGCAGAGTTTAACAGCTACGACAAAGGAATTGACTCGGATACCGGAAAAGCAACCTGGGGAGCAATTTTAGGGCCTTATCGCTACACTAAGCGAGAACAGTATTGAACACTCACCACTGTTTTAGCTAGCAATACTACGAGGTACACCTTCTAAAGCTTCTTCCTCAGTTTCAAAGATTTCAAATACTGTATCCATCATCGTGACTTCAAACACGAGTTTGGCTTCTGGATGTACATTACAGATGCGGAAACTGCCTTTGACTTTATCAGCATCGCGCATTCCCGCAACCAAAGACGTGAGTCCAGAACTATCAATAAAATTTACCTGACCGAGATTCACAACTACATGGCGACTGAGTTTGGAAATACATTCCTGTAACTTCAGGCGAAATTGCCAGGCTGTGGTAATATCCAGGCGACCTGCTGGTGTTAAGACAATAACGGTATTGCCGTCTTGGGTTATATAAGTTGTTTGTTCTATCTGAATCACTAAGCCTCCCCATGGCACAATTCTAAAATTTATTCTGGGATTGGTGAGTCAAAAAACGTACGTGATTTTTGAGTAATTTTGACTGTCTCATCACTAGAAGGGTTTCCAGAGAGAAGTTAAATTTGTTGACTCACCACTCACAAATTATCGAGTACTGATACTTGAGATTAACAAGGAACAGCTAAAATTATCACTTTTTTCTGCTAAGTGCTGACTTTTAATAGTTTAACTCACCAAAACGTTGCTGAGTAGCTTTTTTAGTGCTGTAGACGCTGCTGCGGTGAAAGGGCCGTAGTCTTGGCGGCTCTTTGGAGTTGGGAATTAGAATTGACACTCCAGCACAGGTTCTGTGGTGTAGAATCTACAGAACATTGATGTCTTTGTATACAGCGCTGCTGTGGAAGTACACAGGGCGTTCCTTCTGGAGTAAAACGATGATCACAGGTGAGATAAAGTCCAAGGTTGACCGCCTTTGGACAACTTTCTGGAATAACGGTATTAGTAATCCCCTTTCCGTAATTGAGCAAATCTCTTACCTGTTGTTCATCAAACGCTTAGATGACCTGGAGTTAGCCCAAGAGAAGAAAGCCAACAGGCTCAACAAACCCATTACTAACCCACTTTTCGCGCCAGAACAGCAGCGTTGTCGTTGGTCTTACTTCAAAAACCTGACTAACTCTGAAGAAATGCTGCCAATTGTCCGGGATGAAGCGTTTCCATTTATCAAAACTTTGGGGCAAAGCGGAGAAGACAGTGCCTATGTGCGCCACATGAAAGATGCTGTTTTTCTCATTGCTAACCCGGCGCTGCTGGCGAGTGTGGTAGGGCAGATTGACCAAATCCCGATGGAAGACCGGGATACCAAAGGCGATTTGTATGAGTATATGCTGTCAAAGCTGACAACAGCAGGCACTAATGGGCAGTTTCGCACCCCCCGACACGTCATTAGACCTCTTGCATGAATCAAGAAAACAAAGCAAGTTCATAATTGAGAAGCCCAGCAATCAAGTTGCAACGTAAGCCAAAGCGTCGTCTGCGGTTACGATATTGTTCTTTGAGAATACGAAAAATCT
>JADEXK010000187.1 GCA_015207155.1 Nostocales cyanobacterium LEGE 11386
GTAGGCGCAGGGGAATAATAATACTCCTGACCAGCCTACAAATACGAAGCGATCGCGCTTTAACCAGTCGTCTAGTACGTCAAACCACCCTCTTGTGCTGGGGGCGCGTCCTACTGCGATGGTCATTGAACTAAAATCCTCTTTTTACTAAAATTGCAACGTTTTACAAGCAGCGCTATCGGTGGTTTTTCCGAATTAATGCTACTGCCACGAGGAATTAACGTTTTTTTTGACAATCTCAAAAGTCTGAAAACAACTGAGATTCTGAGAGGTTACCGTCTTTATGAGTCGGTATTTCTCAGAGTGATGCCATTACACGTACCATTGGCTAGTAATCTAGCTTGTGGTAACTTAATGATTCTTAACTTATCACATTAGTTCGGGTTTTCGCCCAATCTATGTCAGTAAACCAGGTATTAAACACAAACCTATTACATATTATGAATATCAGAATTTTAACAATCTGACACAACTTTTCTCATAAATTTTAAAAGTATAGCCCTGCAACTTGCAAGACAAGCTCTTAAAATGGCAGACTTTGAAAGGGAAGAACTCACGGGCCAAGGTAGTTCAATGACGGCATCAACAACAATTAACCAAGGCGATTCGTCTAATGGCGATCGCAACCCTTCGCTTATCCTGCATCAAAATGTTCTCGGTTCTCGTCGGTTTAGTAACTACTGGTGGGCAATTATCGTGACATTGGGAGCCACAGGCTTTTTGTTAGCAGGGATCTCAAGTTACCTGAAAGTAAATTTACTTCTAGTCACTGATCCAACTCAACTGATCTTTGTACCCCAAGGACTAGTTATGGGGTTATATGGCACTGCGGGCTTACTTTTAGCTTTGTATCTATGGCTAGTGATCTTATGGGATGTTGGCGGCGGGTACAACGATTTTAATCAAGAAACGGGTAGCATAAAAATTTTTCGTTGGGGATTTCCTGGCAAAAATCGTCGCATTGAAATTGACAGCCGTATCCAGGACGTGCAGTCTGTAAGAATAGACATCAAAGAAGGTCTCAATCCCCGTCGCGCCTTGTATCTACGCATTAAAGGGCGTAGAGATATTCCCCTAACAAGGGTAGGTCAACCCTTATCGCTAGCAGAATTAGAAACTATAGGTGCAGAATTAGCACGCTTTTTGAGAGTACCTCTGGAAGGGCTTTAAAGGATAGGGGGGAGTGGGGGAGATTACTAAATAAATATAAGTTCTTTCACTTCTGCCCCTCATCCCCTCTGCCCCTTTGCCTCATTCCCCATTCCCCGTTTTGAATCGGATAAGATACTGTGGTTGAATCAGTAACCGGTTATGCGATTAAAAGTTTCACAATTTCTAGTTGCGTTTTTGATGGTCGGTGCTTTGATGTTGGGAGGATGTACACCACAAGATGTTACTTCGAGTACCTCTTCTCCAACTTCAACAGCAGGTGAGGCAAATACTACAACAAATACTGAAGCAACATCTGTATCAGAAACCACAAGTGAGAGTGTTCCTGGAATGAAAGATTTACCACGGCTCGAAGGCAAGGCTACTGTGGTGATGATGGTTAAAGGTTCGCCAATTACCATTGAAGTAGACGGTACCAATGCCCCAATTACAGCTGGCAACTTCGTCGATTTAGTCCAAAAGGGTGTGTATGATGGGTTAGTTTTCCACAGAGTTGTGCGTGAACCCCAACCTTTTGTAGTTCAAGGGGGCGATCCCCAAAGCAAAGACCCGAAAGTTCCAGCTAACAGACTGGGGACGGGTGGTTATAGTGACCCAAAAACAGGCAATCAACGTTACATACCCTTAGAAATTAAGCCCGAAGGGGAAGCCAACCCAATTTATGGCAGAACCTTGGAGTCAGCTGGTGTAACTAAACCACCCCAGTTGCAGCATAAATTAGGCGCGGTGGCAATGGCGCGATCGCAAATGCCTGACTCTGCTTCTTCACAGTTTTATTTTGCTTTAGCAGATTTAGCTTTCCTAGATGGTAACTACGCTGTATTTGGTAATGTCACCGAAGGCTTTGATGTAGTTAACAAAATTCAGCAAGGCGATCGCATTGATTCTGCTAAAGTCACTCAAGGTGCAGAAAATTTGAAAACATCTGGTTAAGAGGGAGTAGGGAGTAGGGGGGATAAGAAGCAGGGGTGCAGG
>JADEXK010000017.1 GCA_015207155.1 Nostocales cyanobacterium LEGE 11386
GAAAGTCACATAACCAGTGATGAAGCCTTATGTAAATTCCTGGAATGGACTCAATCAGCTTATAAATTTTTCCCCAAAAGCTGTCACACCATCAGTAGATGGATAGATGAGATTCTTGCTTATTTTGATCACCGAACTACTCAAGGTATTGTTGAGGGAATTAATCAGAAGATTAAGCTCATTAAAAGAAGGGCTTATGGCTTAACTAACTTCAATAATTTTAGAAGAAGGATTTTACTCAATTGGTATTTTTGTTCTTAATTTAACATATTTAGTCTGGGAGAGCCCAAAAACTATGCTGTAAATAATTCTTCTAAAAAGTAAATTTTGGTACTTGTTTTGATTTTTTCCCAGTTACTGAATGCCATTGATAATCATGGTTAAATAATATGCGAAATAGACTAATACCGCAGTTAGGTAAAATCTCTCAAAAGCTTCATCAATATATCAATAGGCTATTTCATTCGCGAAATTTTCGGAAGTTAAAATTTATCAATTTGCTACTGGTTATAGCTAGTGGATTAATTTTTACCTCCATTAACATGACAACAGATTGGGCTACAAGTAAAACACCTACACCTGCATACCAAACATCTTGGATTGGTAATACTTTTGGTGGGGGAGATAAGTGGGTACAAAATAATATTGAGGCAATGTATGTTGCTCCCAATGGCACAGTCTATACCAATAGTATTTGGGATGAATCAGGAAGAGAAGCAGGCATATATAAAGATGGCGATGTGATTGGTAAGTTGAGTGATACTCACGGCTGGAGTCGTGGCGGTGGTCAAGCTGTAACAGCAAATAGTAAATATATTTACATTGCCATGCGTCAAGGATCAGTTAATAGGAAAGATCAAGATTATCCGCCGGATGGAACAACTTGGTATTGTGTCAGGCGCTATAATTTGTCTGGCAAACCTGCACCTTTTGCCGAAGGGCGTGGTTGGGATAAAAGTATGTTAATTATCAGTAATAAAAGTAAAGTTACTGGATTAGCTACTGCTGGAAACGAGCTATATGTCAGCGATGCTGCTACTAATCGGGTGCGTGTCTATAATACCGACACAATGAAGGAACTGCGTAGCTTTAGTGTTGCTAGACCAGAGGCGATAACTGTTGATAAACAAGGCAATTTGTGGATTATTCAAGGCAAAAATAGTGATACTCCTGCCAAGATTCGGCATTATTCTCAAGAAGGAAAGCAATTACCCCCAGAGATTACCGATGTTGTCGAACCAAGTGCGATCGCAGTTGATCGTCAAGGTAGATTGTTAGTAGCAGAAAATGGCCCCCGTCAACAAGTGCTGATTTACAAAATTGAGGATCAGCCAGTACAGGTTGGTACTCTTGGCAGCAAAGGTGGTGTATACAGTGGTGTTCCTGGTGAAGTCAAAGATTTGAAACTTTACGGTCTTACCGGAGTGGGTACAGACAGCGCAGGTAATATCTACGTAAATAGTAATGGTTTCAATCGGTCAGGCACAGATTTACGCAAGTTTTCACCATCAGGAAAGCTGTTATGGCAATTACTGGGTTTAATGTTTGTCGATAACGCTGATGCTGACCCCAAGACTGATGGAGTAGATGTATTTACTAAGCAAGAACAATTCTTGATGGACTATAGTAAGTCTGCTGGTAAGCAATGGACTTACAAAGCCTACACATTAAATCCTTTCAAATATCCGCAAGATCCACGTTTGCATACATCGCCAGATGCTACCTGGGTGCGCCGAATCAAAGGTAAACCATTTGTGTTCCTCACCGATATGTATGAAAGCTTTCTGCAAATTTATCGCTTCAATCCAGAAAAGGATGGCAAAATTGCTATTCCGGCGGGAATGTTTGTTGGTACTCATGGCGGTGGTGGCAAATCAATGCGGGGAAATTGGCCGCCGGATCAACCAGAAACAGGAGAATGGATCTGGCGCGATCGCAACGGTAACGGTAAATTTGAAAAAAATGAATATGATACCAGTAAAGATTATCCTTACATCGGGGGATGGTGGGTAGACAGTAAGGGCGATGTCTGGAAAACTTTGCGAACTGAAGACGGCATCCGGCATTATCCTTTGCAGGGACTAGATGATCATGGCAATCCCATCTACACCTATCGTTCCATGCAAAAGCAAAAAACACCGAGCATATTTACAGATTTGCGGCGGATTGAGTATTTACCAGAAACAGATACGATGTATTTGTCAGGCTTCACTGTAGATCATCCTGCCACTGGTGATGATACTAAAGTTGTAGGCTCAGAGATTGTGCGTTTTGACAATTGGAGTCAAGGAAATAGCACCCCCCGTTGGCGGATAGTAGTTCCTTACGACACCACAGGTAAACGCGAAGTTTCTACCGCAGCCATGAGTGTGGCGGGAGACTATGTTTTTGCTGTAACAGTAAAAACGGCAGAAGTGTACGTTTATAACGCCAAAACTGGAGCTACTGTACAAAAGTTAAAACCCGGCCCAGAAGTTGCAGGCGAAAGTGGTTGGATTGATATACCCTATGGTATTCGTGCTTTTCGCCGTGCTAATGGTGAGTATTTAGTGTTTGTGGAAGAAGATGCAAAAGGTAAGGTGATTGTGTATCGGCTGAAAAAATAAAACTCAAGACATTACTGGAGTTGCGATCGCCTCTTGGGTTGCTCCTCTAGAGCATCGCCTGTACAAGAGTATGATTATTCGGAGTGCGTAGGCGTACTCCTTTGTAGACATTGCCTTTTTTAAACTTATCACCAGAAGTGCGATCGCATGAAGCAAGAGTATGAATATTCGGGGTGCAATTGCCTTAATAAGTGTATCCACAACAACCGATATGATGTTGTCATCGGCTAGCTTAAAGTCCAGTTAAAACTTGATGACTACGCACGTTTTACATATATACGCACACTTCTACATTCTCGACTTCGACACTGAGCCACTTGATATTCTTTATGTTGTTTATATTCTTTAAAGCAGTTTGGGCATATCCTACGAGAAAAATATCTTCCTCCTGCTGCTACTGTTTGGCAGGATGCATTAATAATATCATCAGCACTCCAACCGCCTGGTAAAGAGGCTTCTTCAGTTATCCAACCTCGTTGACCACCTTTATAACATGCTATTCCATATTTGACTCCATCGATTATTGCCTCAACATCAATGTCTCTCCAATTTAGTGCAACATATGTGCTTTCAGATGCGATTGACGCTACTGGGGTCAGAAAATTACCTGTTGCTAGAGTTATTGTTATTAAACGACGAACTAGAAACTTATTAATTTTTTGAGAATTCTTCATTAGCATCCTTAGCATTCTCCTCTTTTCAGTTACAACTAAACTAAACAGATACAATCAGGAGATATCCACTTTAATAAATGTATGAGATTATTTTTCTGCTACTTAAATCTGGATTGAGAAAAAACTCTTGCGTTGTCCTCTCTCTGCGATCACCACCCCATCCAAGTCTTTTGATCGCACTCCTCACACCTATACAAATCAAAACTAAGTGAATATACTAAGCCTAGAAAATAGGCTCAACTTTGTCACTAGCTGAATGTTGGGTTTAAAACCTATCAAAATGTGAGGTCGATAAGATGCTAACTACAGCCTGACAATCCCCCGATTCAGGGCGGTGACTAGGGCTTGAGTCTGATCGCTCACATTCAATTTGCCGAAAATATTATTAGCATGGAACCTGACGGTACTCTCAGCAATATTGAGGATACTGCTGATCTCCTGGTTATTCTTACCTTTGGCTATCAGGCGCAGCACTTCCAACTCGCGTAGACACAAAACAGCTTGTCGCTAGATATTGCCTTGACGAGAGTATGATTATTTTAGCCTAAACCCAAATTTTTTAGAATTAACGGTAAAACATTATTAAATTCAGTAACCAACTGTGCTGCACTCGGTAATCCAGTAATTGTGCCCTTCAAAATCTTGACTGCCGTTTTTGCAGCCTTTTGTAAACTACCATCTTGTGGCTTTTTTCCGGCTTCTGCTAAGGCTTTGACCTGTTCTAATGCCTCAGTCTTATCATCTATATTTAAGTTAGTTTCTGCCTCAATTGCTGATTGTAACTGCTGTAATAGTTCTTTAATTCCTGGCTTATCTGGTTGTTGAGAAGCAGGTAATTGGTTAATGCTATTAGTAACTGTGCCAGTAATATCTCCAATATTGAAAGCTCCAATACCACTGTTGTTAAAATTTCCACCACCAGTGTTAATGTTTTGCTGTCTACTTTGGTCAATACTCATCTTGACTTCTCCTCCTTCAATCACAATTGACTCATTATATATTTTTTGACTTGGATTTTTATTCACGGCTTCAATGAAATCGGCTGCCATAGCTACAGTATTAGGGATAGAGCCATGCGAATCATAAATATCTAATGTTTCCTCATAGATAGAGCCGTATTCCTTCTCAAATTGGTCATAGTTGATGTCTCCATCAACTTTTAATCGTATAGATTTTTTATTATCTTTATTATGTTCGATACCAATAACCTCAAGTTTGACTTCTGGATACTTTTTTGTCATGGCTTTAAGAACTTGAATAGCTACTTTTGAGTTAATTTCTTGATCATGATAAATTTTAAGTGTATCTAAAACTGATTTCAGAAAATCACGAAAACCATTGGGTTGGAAATTCCCTTCATTTGAAGGTGGCATACGATGTGGGTCACGATCCTTTTTAGTCTCTAGTCGTAAATATATATAGTCGCATTTGATATTATCTATTTTAGTTGTTTTAGTAACACCCCACTCTTCAATATATGCTCCTGTAATATCTGCATTATTTAGATTTGCTTCTCCTAATTTTGTTCTTACTAGCTTTGTATTAAACAACTTTACGCCTTCCAGTTTTGACTGTCTAAGGTCAGAATCTATAAAGTTAAAGTCAGTTAAGTCTAATCCTTGTAAATTTATACCTTGTAGATTTAGATTATAAAAATCTTTATACTCTAATACTTTTTCAATCACTAATTGCCGCACTTCTAGTTGATTGAGATAATAATTTCTATCCAGTTGAGCGGTTTCTATTCCTTGAACACCGACCCAATAAGTCCTGGTCAAGATAGCTTCTCTCAAATCTATGTGTTTAACATTTGCATTATTAAAATCACTATCTGTTAGATTAGCTTTATAAAAACTAGTTCCTTTAATTGCAGCAATAGCGATAGCTAATTTATAAGGCCAAGCCCATTCTTGACTTCCTCCTATAGCTTTCCAAGCAATAAAACATACTAAAAATACCTGATATACGGCAGTAGACAAAACCATACCAAAATTTTTATCTGCACTGGGTAATTCAGTGAAGATTGCAGCTTGGCTAACATAAATAGTAACAGCTAAAGTCACAAATATAGATATTATTAAAATTTTATTTCCTGCTATGATTTTGATAAAGTTAAAAACCAGAGATTGAACTGATATAGCTATTAAAAAAATAGACACTATTAAGAGATAGATTATAATTAAAAATGTAATATTAGCTGTTTCGCCCTTGTATAAAATCTCTTTGAAAAACGCTAAAATTATAATCAAAGTAATGGTGATACCTAAAGTAGAAATTGATATTATAACTTTTCTGAATATAACTAAAATTATAAAGTTTATTAGGCTAGCAAGAAGGGTTGCTAAGTACAGAATGTTTTCATTTTTATAGTTTGGTTCTTTTGTTATTTTAATAACAGCATCACTAATAGCACTTCCTACTATATTAGCTAAGATAGCTAATATTATTCCTACTATTATTACTAGGAGAAATGAAAAAGATAAATAAATAATTATCCAGTGAAATTGTAGACCAAATTTAGCTTCGCTAAAGTTTGCTTTTTCTAAATTAGCACTATCGAACTTAGCTTCTCTGAGGTCAGCACCTGTAAAGTTTGCTTCTCTGAGATCAGCACCTGTAAAGTTTGCTTTTCTGAGGTCAGCATTAATAAAATCTTTATGTTCTAGATTAGTTCCTTTAAAATTATAGCCTCGAAGATTATTTTTATATGAGTTTTTAGGCATAATTATGCTTAATTGAAATTTTAATAAATAAAACTATTTTATATTTTAAATTATAAAAACAATAAATAGACGTGTATTTTAAATAAGTATATTTTTGTAAAATGTTTATTAATAATTTGGAAATATGCAGATATCTTAGATAATTAATTTTTTTGCATATTCACAGGTTGATTTTGCTGGTTTTGTGGAGTATCTTACCCGTCCCTTGTATTTCGGGGCTGGCAAAATGCCAACCCTACAAGAATCATCCCTTGATTCAGCACCGCCAAATTAAAAGTTTAAATTTATGTTCAGTTGTTTAGTATATTTCCCTCCTAATTCCAGACAACCCTATCCAAAATCTACATATATGTCCTCTAGCCTTTAAGTAAATTGCAAAATAATTTCTTTGTTGTGCAATAAGCTTATCGTCAGATTTAAGTGATATATTTTGGGTATTAGGCTCTGCTAATGCTTGTTCATTAAGTCGAACCCAGAATGCACCATCTGGCAAGTTTTGATTACTATCAATTCGTGATGGTCGCTGATAACCACTCAGGCGAGTATAAAGACCGTTGGGATCTCGAACCATTATTTTTTGACCAGATACAAGTTTTACTAGTGTATCTTCTGAGCTTATGTTTATTCCAGCGCTTTTGAATGCTTGACGAAGATAATTACACTGTGACTGTAATTGTGCTATTAAATTTCTATTTTTTGTTGTATTGTTTAGGAGAATTTGTTCCTCTGAAGATTGATATACTAATCCCGTAAATGAAAGTTGAGTATGATGAGGTATAGGCAACAGAGCCATCTGGAATCCTAAAACTATTGATACAGTATTTGGGAGCATTGTCCAAGTTTCTCCTTCAAAAATTAATTTTTTCTAACCTATTAAAAGGTATGAAACATAAAACTACGTGAATATACTAAGCCTAGAAAATAGGCTCAACTTTGTCACTAGCTGAATGTTGGGTTTTAAACCTATCAAAATGTGAGGTCGATAAGATGCTAACTACAGCCTGACAATCCCTCGATTCAGGGCGGTGACTAGGGCTTGAGTCCGATCGCTCACATTTAATTTGCCGAAAATATTATTAGCATGGAACCTGACGGTACTCTCAGCAATATTGAGGATACTGCTGATCTCCTGGTTATTCTTGCCTTTGGCTATCAGGCGCAGCACTTCCAACTCGCGATCGCTCAATTCCTGGCTACCCATTCTTTCGGCTAGCTTGGCTGCTATAGTAGGCGGAATGTACCTTTGACCTTGATAAACAGTGCGAATCGCATCTAAGAGTTCGTTCGGTTCCGCGCCCTTAAGAATATAGCCTTTTGCACCCGCCCGTAGTCCCCGATAGATATCTTCATCACCATCAAAGGTAGTTAACACAACGATTCGGGCGTGTTTAAACTTACCACAAATAGCGGCGATCGCATCAGCACCTTCCATCTTCGGCATTCGCAAATCCATCAGCACCACGTCGGGCTGATATTGGTGGAAAAATTCTAATGCTTCTCGTCCGTCGCCAGCATGGCCGATTACAGTCATATCTGACTCACATTGGAGAAACATTGTTAAAGCTTGTCCCAAGATGGGATGATCGTCAGCAATCAGGATGCGAATAACATTGGATTGGCTCATGATCGTTTACTCTCGGTAGATTAACACTGAAACTTTTGTTCCCTGTCCTGGCGAACTTTGAATTGTTAATTTTGCCCCGATGCGTTCAGCTCGTTCGCTCATGACTAAAAGACCAAAGCTGTTGACAATAGAAACACTACCCATGTCAAACCCTTGTCCATCATCTTCAATCCGCAAGCTGCACTGTCTTTCTTGATAAGCCAGTTCTATTTGGATTTCTCTGGCTTGGGCGTATTTAAAGGCATTTGTTAATGCTTCTTGGCCAATGCGGAGCAAGTTATTTTCCACATCTGGAGATAGGGGGTAGATTTCGCCTATTACTTGGCAGATGATATGTGTGTTTGTATGGGAAAATATCTGCGTGGCGAAGCGATTGAGAGCATGGAAAATGTCGCCGTCCTCTAACAATTGCGATCGCATTGCTTTGATCGAACGGCGTGCTTCAGTCAGTCCAGAGTGAGCCAAGTCTCGCGCTGCTTTGATTAATGCTTGCGCCGCTTCTATATCTGTTGTTAGTTTGCGTGAGGCGGTGTCTAAGTGGACAATGACAACGGTGAAGGCTTGCGCTAGAGTATCGTGAATTTCCTGTGCCAAGCGGTTGCGTTCGGCTAATACGGTTGCTTGTTCAGCCTGCTGGCGATGAGTGATATCCTGTATTGCAGCCATCCTGATGGTACGCCCACGATACGACATGACTCTAGCTCTGATTTCGACAGGAAATGTGGTTCCATCTTTGCGGAGACAAACAGTTTCATAAATCCCTTCATACCCTGAGAGCAGCTTTTGCATGACCTGTTCCCGGTATTCAGGAGTAGTGAAATCCATGACACGCATACCAACTAACTCAGAAAGCTCATAACCAAACATCTCAGCACAGGTTTGGTTAGTGTCTAAAAGTATGCCTTGTTCAGTAATGGCGATCGCTTCAAATGTGGCCTCCGCCAATAGCCGAAATCGCGTTTCGCTTTCTAGAAGTGCTACTTCTGCTTGTTTGCGTTCAGCAATTTCTCGTTGTAGTTCTAGGGTACGTTCAGTAACCTGCCGCTCTAAAATAGAATTATAATCAGTTAGGAGCTTCTCTGCTTGTTTGCGTTCAGTAATATCAATACAAACAGTAAGCGCATATATGACTTTCCCTGATTCATCAAAAATTGGGGTGCTTAAAACTTCTACAGGGATAGTTTTATTCGGGTGGCGAAACTCAAGATTATCAACATGGACAGTTTCACCTGCTAAAGAATATACAATTGGCAGTTGATCAGTAGGACATAACTGGTCAGTTCCTGCTAGATAAATTTGATAATATTCTGCTATTTCTTTGCGTTCAACAGATGGTAATATCTCTACGTTGACTAATTTTTGAGAAGCTTTATTAGTGTAGTAAAGTTGCCCGTTATTATCATCTATCGAAACACTCACAGGTATAGCATCGAGAAATTGCTTCAGGCGAGTTTCACTCTGCAACAAATTTTGGTTTAAATCCTGCATTTCCAAAAACTTTGTTTGCAGTTGATCGGCCATACTATTAAATGACTCGGCTAATTCCCCTAACTCATCGGAACGCTCTATTTTTATTCTTTGTTCCCATTCACCTTGAGCAAGTGCTAAGGCTGATTTTTTTAAGATCAGAACTGGTTTGTTTATCCAGTGTAGAATCAGAATACCAATAGCTACAGCCACTAGTAAGGCAATAATACATAACACAATAGTGGTGCGGGTGTTAGCATTAATTTCTGCCATGAAGTCATTTTCTGCAACTACTACCACAATTAACCAGTCAATTCCTAGTTCATTAGTGAACGGTAATACTTGAATAAACTGTCGCTTACCATTTATTAGCAAATATAATTGCTGCTCAGTTTTTATAGATGCAAATTTATCAAATTTTGCTGCCAAATATTTAGCTGTTGCTTGTGTAATATCATTATTACTATCTGTAGCTAAAAATGCTTTAATTTTATCTTCTGGTAATTGCGGTTCTAAATTATTTGAGCGAAAGGGCTTTTCATTAGTTGATGTTGCCACTAATTTTCCTGACGGACGCTCGATAATAAAACTTTCTCCTGTTTTACCAATGTTTAATCTATGTAGAAAATTGCCAATTTTTGACAGGTTTAAATTTGATAGTAAAACTCCTTGCAAATTTCCTTGTTGATCATAAACAGGCTGACTGGCAGCAATGTACAAAGCAATGCCAGAATTATGAGGGTAAATTTCGCTCCAAGCTTGTTTCCTGGTTTTTATCGGTTTGTTATACCAATCACGTCTTCTAGGATCGTAAGGTTTACCATCATCTTCTATGCTGGCGCGATCGCCTTGAGGATTAGTACTATAAGTTCGTAAATTATATTCAGTTAATTTACCAGATACCCTGATTGTTATCGAATCATTAGATGGGAATTTTTCTGCGGAAATAAATTCTTGATTTATATTGGCAAACCCAATTAAACTTACTTGCTCAAATACTTGTAGCTGCTCAAAAAAATGACGTTCTAAAACAGTAAAATCTTGTACATCTAATTGACCAAGTTTAATAGTATTAGCATTATTTTGATTAATTTGATGGGGAGTTGCTAGAAAAGTCTGGAGATTCTGTTCAACACGTCGGCTAATTTCACTCAGCAGCTTTTCTGCAATATTATTTACTGCTTGTTGCCCATTTTTGAATGAGAGATAACCCGTTAAACTCACAGCCGCCAAGATTTGCAGAATAAAGGGGACTATTAAGACGGTTTGCAGAGAAAGTTTGGTGGGAATATTGGTAATCTTTTTCAAATATCTCCTCAAGCTCAAAAACTGTTAGGGGTATTTATTTGAATGCTTGTAAAGTAAATGCGATCACGCTGACAATATTGCTTGCCTATTTCGCCTGACTAATCAATTGAAATTACTGATTCTACTGACATTCTGGCGGCTTCTCGTAATATCTGAGCGATCGCATCTGCTTGTATACATAGACCAAAACTTAATAAACCTAGAACTATGACAAACAAGAACAGAGTTCTATTTATATATCTATCTTGATTTTTTTCTCCTTTTTTTGTAACCTGATAATTCAGTTTGGCAATAATTTCTTTTTCAATCGGAGGACTCCAGTGATGTTGAATATTCAATAATAAATTTACTGATTTACAATTATTCAAAGGTTGATAAACGTTCCTGTTAGAATCAGAATGATTTTTTTCCATGTTCACTAATCGCTCTCTTCTACAAAAGCTTGAGCAATTGCAGTAATAATTGTATTTCAGGGGCGGTAGCTGAGATTTTACCTAACATAAAATGGCTAGCCCAATACCAAAATCTTTGTAAAAATTTTGGTTGATGAGATGATTTGAAAAAACTATTAAAGACAGTATCTCTTATGGCTGGATTTTGGTGTGAGAAATAATCATAAAAAATCTGTATATTTAGTTATTTAAGTATTAAAAAGCAAGTAATACGTGTAAATAAATACGAAAATACCATAATTTCTCATGGGCAAACACAAGTTTTTATGGGCTGCATAGCCCTGCAACAAATTGCGATCGCCCTTCCCGCAACTTCGCCTCCGTTGGAAACTCACGTTAATTAGTGCTAATATCTTGCTAAAAATGCCCTCAGATTTCAGTAAATCGAGGGCATTGTAATTATTTACAATTTACAACCTGACAAGCTTTATCGCATAGTCACAAATTCTTCGGCAGAACTAGGATGGATTCCCACGGTGGCATCAAAGTTAGCTTTAGTAGCACCCATCTTCACTGCGATCGCCACTCCTTGTATAATCTCGGCAGCGCTTGTGCCCACCATGTGCGCCCCTAGTACCTTATCGGTATTTTGGTCAACCACCAATTTCATCATGGTTTTTTCGTCTTTACCAGGTAAGGTGTAGTACATCGGCCGAAAGCGACTGCGATAAACTTTCACCGCATCACCATATTTTTCCCTGGCTTCTGCTTCAGTTAGGCCAACGGTTGCAGCTTCTGGTGTGGTAAAGATGGCGGTGGGTACATTCTCATAACTCATAGTACGAGACTTATTGCCAAATACTGTATCCGCCAACGCCCGACCTTCATTAATCGCCACGGGAGTTAAATTAATATTGTCAGTACAATCTCCCACCGCAAATATATTCTCTTCATTGGTGCGACTGTATTTGTCAACTATAATTGCTCCTTCAGCATCTAGCTGGACTTTGGTGTTTTCCAAACCCAATTTTTGGGTGTTGGGTTTACGACCAGTTGCAGCTAAACTAACTGCATCGGCAACTACTGTCTCTTCAGATTCCCCATCTCTGCGAACTGTGACTTTGATACCTGTGTCGCTTTTCTCAATGGCAATTAGTTGGGAGTTGTTGAGAATTTTAATTCCGTGGTTACCCATTGCTTGCTGAATCTCAGTCCGCAAATCTTCATCGAAACCACGCAAAATCTTTTCATTGCGAATCACTTGAGTAACTTCGCTCCCCATACCATTGAGGATGCAAGCAAATTCTGAGCCGATGTATCCTCCCCCCAAAATTACTATGCGTTGCGGCTGTTCTTGCAGATGGAAAATATCATCGGAGGTAATAGCGTGTTCAATTCCAGGAATATCTGGCTTAATGGGATATCCACCCACAGCAATTAACACTTTGTCGGCGGTGACTTGGCTCTCCCCGACTACAATCGTATGAGCATCAATAAACTTGCCGTATCCCTCTAATACTTCAACCTTGGAGTTATCCAGCATCCGTTGATAGATGCCGTTGAGGCGAGTTACTTCATTATTCACCGCCGTAATCATTTTTTGCCAATCCAGAGAGCTTTTAACTGCACTCCAGCCGTAGCCTTCGGCATCCTCAAACAGATCAGGAAAATGAGAAGCGTAGACCATTAACTTTTTGGGGACACAGCCACGATTTACGCAGGTTCCGCCTAGTCGGTCAAACTCAGCAATCCCCACTTTTGCACCATATTCCGCAGCCCTTCTGGCGGTTGCAATCCCACCAGATCCTGCACCAATTACAAATAAGTCGAAATCGTAGCTCATGTGTCCCTCTTGGAAATTTTCAATATGGGGAAATGGGGAGATGGGAAGTAACCAATGCCCAATTCCCCACGCCCTATGCCCAATACTTAGAAATGTTACACAGCAGCAGGAGTTTTAGCTCCTTTTAGGTAACCAAACATGGTGTCTGCATCGGAAACTTCAAAGGGATCGGTGGGGCAATTATCTTCGTGACCAGGCTCAATGAAGATCTTTTCAATTTTGCCGTCATTCACTACCATTGAGTACCGCCAAGAGCGCAGACCAAAGCCCAGATTGGACTTGTCAACTAACATCCCCATTTTGCGGGTGAATTCACCATTACCATCGGGGAGTAAGAAGACCTTTTGAGCGCCTTGTTGCTTGCCCCATTGGTACATCACAAAGGCATCATTCACAGATATACAAATTACTTCATCAACACCTAGGGCTTTGAAGTCATCATAAAGTTCTTCATAGCGGGGAAGGTGAGAAGTGGAACAAGTGGGGGTAAAAGCTCCAGGTAGTGAGAACACTACAACACGCTTGCCACCGAAAATATCTTGAGTTGTGCGGTCTTCCCAACGAAAGGGGTTAGAACCACCAAGAGACTCGTCACGGACACGAGTTTTGAATACAACGTTAGGAACTCTTTCGATAACAGCCATATTAACCTTTTGATCAGTTGGTGTATTAGCTTGTGATTGCGTTTTGCTCACGTATCTCAGAATAATTCTGATTTAGGAAATATTCAATAGTTATAAATACTTAAAAAAATTATTCAATCAGACATAATATTAATTTATTACTGGGTGTGATTATAATAGGGAAACAAATCATTAAAAATGTAAAATGTAGCAGCAAATATGCAGCAAGAGGCACACACAATTATTCAAACCTTAAAGTCTAAGGGTTTGAGGGTGACTCCTCAGAGGTTTGCAGTCTATGCAAATTTGTTATCTCGTGCTGATCACCCCACAGTTGAGACCATTCTGGCCGATCTCAACAAAGATTTTCCCGTCTCATCTCAGGCGACTATTTATAGTTCTCTGCAAGCCCTCAGAGAAGTGGGTCTTGTGCGAGAAGTTTTATTAGAGGAGGGGGTTTCTCGTTATGATGCGAATGTTGAACCCCATCACCACTTTTGCTGTCGCCAATGTGGTGCCATTGAAGATATTGGTTGGGATACATTCCAGTGTATAAGGCTGAAAAATTTGCGCCCTGGGTTACGTGGGGAAACCTATGAGGTAACGGTTCAGGGCTTGTGCGATCGCTGTAGTAGTCTTACTTAAGAACCTGTTGCAAAGCCAGTAATAATTCATGGACAGTATAAGGCTTGGGCAAAAATGTATGCGTACCAGTGTTAATTACTTCCTCTAACTTATTTTTGGACATCAGACCACTAGTGGCAATAATTTTGACTTGGGGATTAATTTTTTGCAAGGTGCGGATAGCGGTAACACCATCCAATGAAGGCAACATAATATCCATCAGCACAGCACTAATTTTATCTGCGTATTTAGCATACAGGGCGATCGCCTCAATGCCATCACTAGCAACTATAGTTTGGTATTGGTGAGTTTCCAGCGATGTCCTGGTAATATCTTGAATCGAAGGTTCATCATCCACGACGAGAATCAATTCTCCGTGGCCTGTAGGTATTGTCAACTCTTCTGGGCTGGGTGTTTCTATTCCCCCCACTGCTGGTAAGTACACTTTAAAACTAGTGCCACGTCCTATCTCGCTATACACGTTGATAAAACCACCGTGACTTTTAGTAATACCAATGACAGTAGAAAGTCCTAATCCTGTACCTTGTCCTACTGGTTTGGTGGTGAAGAATGGCTCAAAAATTCGATCTAAAATTTCTTCAGGAATGCCAACTCCAGTATCGGTAACTGTAACCACGATATACAGTCCCTCTTGAGCTTCCAAATTCATCCGAGCATAATTGGCATCAATCAAGAGGTTTTCGGCAGAAATAGTTAAAGTACCACCATTAGGCATAGCATCACGAGCATTGACACACAGGTTCATCAGTACCTGATGCAGTTGGGTACTATCACCAGAAACCATCCACAAGTCGTGTGGTACGTCAGTATAAATTTCGATGGATTTGGGGAAAGTTTCTTTGAGAATTTTGGCAACTTCTACAATCAGGTGTCTCATCTGTAAAGTAATACGCTTACCCTCTACACCCCTAGCAAACGACAGCACCTGCTTGACTAAATCGGCTCCCCGTTTAGCGTTAATTTCCAGAATTTCCAACAACCGCCGAGTTCGTTCATCAGCATCGGGAAATTTTAGTGGTAGAAGTTGCGCTCCTGCCAAAATCGGTGTCAGAATATTATTCAGGTCGTGAGCAATGCCACTAGCCAATGTACCGATGCTTTCTAGGCGTTGAGCGCGGAACAATTGTGCTTCTAAGCGTTTCTTTTCAGTAATGTCCGTATCAACAATGAGAATTGATTTCGGATTTCCCTGGGCGTCGCATACCAAACTCCAACGGCTAGCTACTAAAACTTCCTTACCAGTTTTGGTGACTTTAGTTAACTCGCCCTGCCACTTACCGTTAGTGATAACATGCAATAAAGCTGTTTGAATTTCCTGAGATGCTTGGTGATACAGAAGCTGACTGGCATTTTTACCCAAAGCGGCTTGAGTCTGCCAGCCGTAGAGATTTTCTGCACCTTGGTTCCAAAAGAGAATGTGATTTTCTAAATCACATACACAAATGGCATCAGTAGTAATATCCAGTAACGCGGCTTGTTCCCGAATTTTTTCTTCAGCTAACTTGCGTTCGTGCAACGCGGCTTGCCGTTCGCTAATGTCGATACTGGCGCAAGTTATGCCAACAATTTCTTGCGACTCATTCCGCAATGGCTCGACAGTCAAGTCATAATATCGAATTCCTTGAGGGCTAGTTATAGAGACTTCCTCACGAGTCCCGATGCCATTGGTTAGTACACTATGTTTAATAGCCATGAGACGCTGGGCATCTTTAGCCGGGATGAGGTCAAAGTCATTTTTCCCCAACATGTCCTCACCCGTCCACCCAGACATGGAATTATAAACCCAGGTATAACGTAAATCTTGGTCTTGGTTGAAAACAAAGATCGGAGAATTTTTCAGAGCCACCCGAAACCGCTCCTCACTCTGCCGCAGGGCATTTTCTGAGCGTTGACGCTCAATGGCATAGCGCATGGAACGTACCAACAAGTCACCAGTCACTTGTCCTTTGACCAAATAATCCTGTGCGCCTTCCTGCATTGCCCGGAGTGCTAAGGTTTCATCATCAATACCTGTCAGCACAATGATGGGAGTTGCTTTTGCCTGATGAGCCACTTTGATAAAGGTTTCTAGTCCCTGGCTATCAGGCAATGAAAGGTCTAACAGCATCACGTCAAAGCTATCGTTAGCTAAACACTCCAGCGCTTCCAAGAGCTGCTCAACTGGCTGCAACTCCACGCTCACTGTAGTTACTTCTTTTAATAATTCTTGCAATAAAAAGACATCGCCAGGGTTATCTTCAACTAACAAGACTTTAATCAGATTTCCTGCCATTTTTATCACTCCGGTGGCAGTTTTACGATCGCAAACCAGAAATTTTCAATGGATTGTACAATTTTAACGAATTGGTCGAAGTCCACTGGCTTAGTGATAAAACAATTAGCAGACAGGTTATAAGCTTTGAGAACATCTTCTTCTGATTGAGAAGTTGTCAAAACAACTACAGGTATTCGCTTAAGATTGTGGTCAGCTTTGATTTCTGCCAGTACTTCTCGCCCGTCCTTTCTGGGTAAATTTAAATCGAGTAGTACAATATCTGGATGAGGCGCACTAGCATAATTTTCTTGTTTTCGCAAGAAGGCCATAGCCTCTACACCATCTTCAACCACATTCAGATTAACGGAGATTTTGCTATCTTCCAGGGCGATGCGTGTTAGTTGAGCATCGCCGGGATTGTCTTCTACTAACAAAACCTCTATAGGCATAATTGCTATTGTCGTATTCACGATTGTTTACCTTTACAAGTGCTGAGTGCTGAGTGCTGAGTAGAGTAAAAAGGAAGTACTTGGTACATACCCCTGGTTTTTCAACTCAGTACAAGCTTTAAGCGCAGCTATGCCCGCAAGGCTGTACAGCACTTTCAACGATCGCACTTTTGACAGAATTTGGGATTGGGTACTGAGATGAAAAACTGAGATTTTTGTATACAGTTTTCTTCATCCATAATTCCTAATTTGTCCCAGTCTCTAATCCCTAGTGATGCCCTAAGCACTTTTACCTGCTTTTTCTGGAATTGTGAAGTAGAAAATCGAGCCTTGACCCGGTTCCGACTCAACCCAGATACGGCCGCCGTGGCGTTCTATAATCTTCTTACAAATTGCTAACCCAATTCCAGTACCTGGGTATTTACTTCTACCGTGCAAGCGTTGAAAAATGACAAAAATGCGTTCAGCATATTGGGTTTCTATACCAATTCCATTATCACGCACGGAAAATAGCCATTCATTAGGAACAGTGCTGAGTGGGCTTGCCCTGAGCGAAGTCGAAGGGGAGTGCTGAGTGGGGAGTAGTTCATCTGTTTCCTCTGCCTCTTTCACTGCGCCGACATGAATTTTTGGTGGGAATTCTCCTCGGAATTTGATGGCGTTACCAATTAAGTTTTGTAACACCTGTGTGAGTTGACTAGGATCAGCTATGACTACAGGCAAAGGGTCATGGGTAATGATGGCACCACTCTCTTCAATGGTAAATTTGAGATTAGCGATCGCCTGGTCAAAAACGGTTTGAAAATCAACTTCGACAAAGGGCTGTCCCCGACTGGTAACACGGGAATAGTTCAACAAATCGTTGATCAGGTTCTGCATTCGCCGTGCCCCATCTACGGCGTAGGTGATAAACTGTTCGGCATTAGTATCTAGTTGATTTTTGTACTTGCGCTCTAACAACTGTAAATAACTAGTCACCATCCGCAACGGTTCTTGCAAATCATGGGAAGCTACATAGGCGAACTGTTCTAGTTCGGCATTGGAACGAGCCAGTTCTTGACTTTGGCGAGTTTCTTGTTCTAACAGTTGTGCTTGAGATAAGGCAATACCAATTTGGTTTGCTAGGTGTTCTAACAACTCCAACTCAAAGCTGTTCCACTGTCGAGGTGTTGCACATTGATGAGCAATTAACAAGCCCCAAATATTTTCCCTGACAAGAATTGGTACAACAAGATTAGCTTTGACTCCCAACTGCTGAAGAAATTGCCGATGGCAGTCTTGAATCTTAGCTTGTTCAATGTCTACAATCGCACTCACTCTTCCTTGGCGGTATTTTTCCACATAGCCTTGCTGCTGAAAACAAGGGTCAAGAATATCTTGTCCCAGAACTACAGGCCAACCGGGTAGCACAGCCTCTTGTACCACAGTTCCCGAACCATCAGCCCAAAGCTGAAAAATCAATACTCGGTCAGCTTGGAGTAATTTTTGGACTTCATCAACCGTAGTTTGGAGAATTTCATCTAATTGTAAACTTTCGCGGATTTTTAGGGTAATTTCTGCAAATAGTTGCGATCGCCGATTCTGCCGCTTTAATTCTTCTTCTGCCCGCTTGCGATCGGCAATATCAGTATGCGACCCTACCATGCGGACGACATTACCTGCTTTATCCCAAAGCGCTTGTCCGCGATCTAAAATCCATTTATAACTGCCGTCTTTACATAAAAGTCGATGCTCGGTGACATAAAAAGGTGTTTTTTTAGCAAAGTGATTTTCAAAGGCTTGCAGCACATAATCTAAATCATCGGGATGAACTCGTTTTTGCCATTCATCCCAATGATTAGAAATTTCGTGGTCTGCATATCCCAGCATTTCCTTCCAACGAGTTGAATAGAACACTTCATTGGTCTGGACATTCCAGTCCCAAATGCCATCGTTATTACCATGTAAAGCTAATTGCCAACGTTCTTCACTTTGTCGCAGTGCAGCTGCTGTTTGCTGCCATTCGGTAATATCCTGGAAATATACTGATAAACCATCTCGTCCTGGATAGGCGTGAACTCGAAACCAGGAGTTGAGCGGTGGATAAAATTCTTCAAATTCCACGCTAATTTGTTCAGCGATCGCTCTATGATACTCGTGATAAAATTTTGTTTCTATCAATTCTGGCAGTGCTTGCCAAATGTTTTTACCCAATAGCTGATTTTGGGTTTTCTGCATTAGCCGCGCTGCTTGGCCGTTAATATAGGTAAATTGCCACTCTTGATCCAAGGCAAAAAACGCATCACTGATGCTTTCAAGTAGATTAGCAATCCGATTTTTCGCAGCTTCCGTAGTCGCCCTGGCTTTCTGCTCCTGAGTGAGTAAGTCTTCAGTAATGCGCGCTACTTCAGCTACATTACGCCTCAGTTCTAGTTGATTGATGACCAAGTGACTCAAAGCTACCAGTGCTTCTACTTGTTGTTGACTCAGTTCCCGTGGTACTCGGTCAAGTACACAAAGAGTTCCTAGCATATATCCCTTAGGGGTAATCAGGGGTATACCTGCATAAAACCGCACATAGGGATAAGAAGTTACTACTGGATTTTTTGCCAACTTTTCATCAGCTAAGGCATCTGGTACTACTACAACATCCCGTTGCTCTTGGCAGAGGTAAGACAATCCAACATTCCGGGGCATTTCCGGGACATCTAAACCTAGTTTGGCTTTAAACCACTGCCGATTTTCATCAATAAAATTTACTAAGGCTATAGGTGTACCACAAATGAAAGCAGCTAGCTGGGCAAGATTGTCATAGGCTTCTTCCGGTTCCGTGTCCAGAATTTGATACTGGCGGAGAGCTTCCAGTCTCTCCGCTTCATTATAAGTAAATTCAGTTTTCATCTATTTTTATGAAAAAATTAAAAAATTAAAGTTTATTAAAAATTTTGGTTGTATTATACATTACTTAATACTCTCCCCACCTGTAGCTTTTCAGGGGAGTTTTTTAGATTTATGTTCTTAACAGACTATAACTTTTACTAAAAGGATAATTCCAGTCTAGCTTGACGAAGAAGGGGTTTCTTCGTCCACGCAAAAGTCGATGTCTATCAGTTATGGGACTTACGCAATAACTCTCTGAAACCCTCTTTTCTTCTCTTCTCTACGCTACGGTGTACACATAAGTCTTATAAAGTTGCCTAACAGCGTTTCGATCCCCCCTACCTTGAAAAGGGGGGAAAACTTGTTCAAGTCCCCCTTAAAAAGGGGGATTTAGGGGGATCAGATGATTTGTGTGTACACGGTAGCTTCTCTACGAGAGAGGGAGCATACGTCACCGCATCTCCCTCGTGAAAACACCAAACTTCATCATCCGAGCTTGTTTGCGCTTTTCTGCTCAATCTATTTTGGCAATTGAGCGAATTTTTGCGGGTAAATTTCGATCTCCATATCCGAGTCCTCACGGCTAGCCAGTGTCCGCTTGATTTGACCCAAATAAACTGGTACAGAAATTCCTGGTTCCGGATGGATAATGGTACGGGCGCGAATCGTCATTTGATTATCTCCTCTTGTACCTAAGCGACCGTAAGAATAAAGGTTACTAGCTGCTTGACGTAGAGTTGCTTCTAATGCTGAAGGTGAGATTTCCGGTGATGTAGCAATCACCGTTTGCGTAGAACCATTATCATAAACTAGAGTATATTTCACGGCTCCCGGAATCACAGTGTGACTTAAAGGAACCAACGAGAGAGCAAATAAACCCCCCGTCAGCACCAGCATAAAGCCAGTTGTACCTACCAGCCGAAAGCGAATACCCCACTTGAGAATAAAAGCCAGGATTGCTAGGGCAGCAAATGCCAATGTGGCAATACCCGACCATTGGGTGTACTGAAGAAAGTCAGCTGTTGTGAGCATACAGATTGGCTACTTAGGCGTTTAATTGTTGATTACCGATACACCCATTTTACCGAGTGCTTACATTGTAGAGGTGGTCATCGGCATCTGATTTGGATTTTGTGTTTACCTGCTGTGTTCTGTTTGCCTAAGTTGAGGATAATGCTTAACTGTCGAAAAACTCAAAAAATATAAAAGGGCATCTACATTTAGATGCCCGTTATGCAGGAAAACCCCAAAAGGGTTGTCCCTACACCTTCCCAACTATCAGCAACAGTGGCTAATTAAGGTTAGCCACACTCACAGTCACAAATGTGAATACTGTAATATTAGTAACTAAAACTTATAAATGACTTCAGTGTTAATACTAAATAGTTTGGCTGATTTTCATGCCATGAATCGACAAAATTGCCTATAAAACAACGTGAGTCTCCAACGGAGGCGAAGTTGCGGGAAGGGCGAAAGAAACATAATCCTCCGTACTTTTTACTCCTCACTCAGCACTATTTCTTAGGAGTTCGACAACTATCACAAACCCCTCTCCAAACCTCTCCCCTGCCAGGAGGAGCCACTGCGTTGCGCGTTGTAGCAAGTGGCGTAGAGGCTTTGAAACCTTGATTTTTAGTTCAAAACCAGGAAGATTTTTGCCCCTCTCCGTGTCGGCTACGGTGTACACACAAATCATCTGAATCCCCCTAAATCCCCCTTCAAAAGGGGGACTTTGATTCTAATTCCCCCTTTTTTAAGGGGGGTTAGGGGGGATCAAAAGACTACAAGATAAGGTGAACAGACTTGTGTGTACACGGTAACTCCGTGTCGGAGAGAGGTTGGGGTGAGGTTCATCGAATTCACGTTAACTCAGCACTCTTCATATGACTGCTCAGAGCAATGAAGCAACTGGGTTGATACTCAGCACGGGCTATAAGCGCAGCCATGCCCGCAGGGCTTTACAGCGCTTTGTTACAACCGAATTAAATTTAGTCAAAAGTCCTTAGTTTATACACACTTTTTCTGTGTAAAAGTACTAATGACTAATGACTAATGACTAATTAAGGTAATGCCCTAGAGGTGACGGCTCGTTGCAATTGAGCCAAGGCGCGGTTGTAATCCAAAATTGCTTGGATGCGGTTACCTTCGGCTCTTGTCAAGTCGTTTTCGGAGTTAATGACATCAGTTTGAGTACCTACACCGGCTTGGAATCGCAAACGCGCTAAACGGAGCGCTTCTCTAGCTTGTTCTAAAGCAGCATTGGCAGTTTGCACATTTTCCAAATTAGATTGCTGGGTAGAAAAAGCTTGTTCTACCTGAAAGCGGATTTGGTTGCGCTGTTCACCAAATTGAGTTTCTGCGATCGCTACATTAGATTTCGCCTGAGATGCTCTAGCTCTTGCCGCTCCCCCATCGTATAAATTCAAAGTAGCCCTGACTCCTACAGAGTAGCCATCGGTAACGCTGATACTATCGTCGAACTGATCTAGCAAGCTATAGCTAGCAACCAAGCTAACTTGAGGCCCTAAAGCGGAAAGTGCCTCTCGTCTTTGTTGCTCACTAATGTTGCGTTGTGCCAACTGCTGTTGTAGTTCTGGACGATTTTGAAAAGCTAAAACAATGCTACTTTCTAGGTCTTGGTTCCAAAGTCCTGCTAATTGCACTGGATCTGCAGCACTGATATTTACCGATTGCGGCAAACTTAACCGAGTTGCTAGACGACGACGAGCAATTTGCTGCTGAGAACGGGCATTAGTCAAGTCTTGTTGGGAATTTGCTAAATTCACTTGCGATCGCAGCACATCAAATCGCGTACCTACTCCAGCTCGCTCCAAGGCTTGTGCATCGCGCAAACTAGCCTGGGCATTCTCTACAGATGATTGGGCAATGCGTACTTGTTCATCTGCTTGTTGCAAATCGTAATATTCAGTGGTGACATTCAGGCGAATTTCTTCAGATTGGCGCTCTACAGCCAACTCATTAAACCGCACCTGCTCTTCCGCCTGTCTGATGTTAGCTCGCCGTCTCCCAGAAGTAAAAATGTCATAGGTTAGTTGTGCTTGACCACTAAACCCTGTACTGGCTTCAGATCCTGGCGATGGAATACCTGTCTGCTGTTCTTGTTGTCTCAGTTGTAGCTCACCGCCCGCAGAGCGACTGCGAGTGATGTCAGCACTTAAACCAACATTGGGTAATAAAGCCGCTTGGGCTTCGCGTAAAGCCGATTGAGAGCGTTCTAGCTCCAATAAAGACACCTGTAAATCACGATTATTGCGCTTGGCCACTTCCAAAGCTTGTGCCAAACTCAGAGGCTGATTTTCCTCCAGTGCTACTTCCTCTGGTTTGGTGGGAAATAGCAGAGGATTAGCGCTAGGGATGAGGTTATCAGGAATTTGCACAGTATCAGCAGGCGCAAATTCCACAGTTTCTGGCTGTGTGGGCATTTGCCCAGTATCAGCAGGTGCAAATTGCGTGGGAGTTATTACCCCATCAGCATCTCCAGGGTTTGAGGTGAAATCAGGCGTATTGGGATTTTGAACTACCAGATTCCTAGTCAGATATTGCGGTTGGCAGGCACTAGCCAGCGATATCTGTGCCTGTGAACAACTTGGCACCACTAGCAACTTTGCTGCTCCTGTACCCCTAACCGCAGTTGGTAAAACTGTCTGTAACTGAGTTTGAGGAATTTTTGGAGACGCTGCTGGCTGCGGTACAGCAGACAGGGAAAAGCTTACTGTTTGAGCAGAAGTTGGTTTGGCTGTGGTAGTAGGAACGATTATTGGCTCTAATTGCTGTCTAGAAGTAGCAATAGTGCTATGTTTTTGGTTGCTTTTAAAAAGATGCTGTTGTAAGCGTTGGGTGGAATTTAAGTTAGGTGTGAAACTGGAAAATTTACCTTCATCTTTTTTAGATCTTTGTTCTATGGGTATAACAGTATTTTCTGTCAAGATCACTGGGTTACTATTACTACTTAAAGATGGCAAATTAAGTGTAGTTAATCCAGTTTCGGGTACTATATCTGGAAAACTCTGTGGCGCAGTATTAGACAGTTGGGTATTAATGTTACCCACAACTAAGGTTCGACTATCAGTAGAAGTCAAAACACTAGGAGAAGACGCTAATTGTACGCCACTTACTGTGCCAGCCAAGGCAGGCTGGGTTGTTAATACTGCTACTGTGACACCAGGTAAGAAACTATGGAATAAGTATTGTCCTTTCACCGCATCCCCTCACACAAAAATCAATCTAGCGGCAGAAAACCCTTCTTCTCCACAGAATATAGCATGATCCTAAATTTAGAAATGAATATAGCACGACACTAAATTTAAGAATCAGAACTTGGTTTGTTTTCAAAACGTTGGACTATGCGAGAAAGTTCTGCCTTTTCGTCGATACTAACGCGGGTAGGAGCGCCACTGACAATTCGTTCGTAGTTACGGAAAGAATCTTTAATCTCGGGGCCGTCAGCAGTGATATTGTACTCACGGATACCTTTGTCATGCCACGAACCTCGCATTTTAAATACGTTGATTGCTCGTGACATTTCACCACGAATTTCTACGTACTGTAACATCAAAATTGTGTCTGTAATTGTGGAAATATGAGAGTCAGTAATTGAATGTGACCCCATGAATTGGTCAGTTGTGTTGGTAAAAAAACCAGTGATCTCTTCTTGTTTCGCATAACCAGTCACACCGATGACAAACTGGCGGAAGGCATTATTGCTTACTCCTCTAGCTAGGGCTGAGAGTGAGTCAATGGCAATACGAGATGGTTTAAAAACCGCAATTTCTGATTTAATAATTTGCAAGTGGTCTTCTAAACCAGTGGATTCAGGATATGTACAAATTATTTTGAGTAACCCTTGCCGTTCTAAGTCCTCAAAATCTATTCCCCAAGAGTAGGCATTGCGAGACAATTGAGCGCGTGATTCTTCATAAGCAAATAATATTGCCTGTTCGCCATTGATACAGCCATCTTGGAGGAATTTGCTAACCAACAGCGTTTTTCCCGTACCAGTGGCTCCAGTTGTCAAAATAATGGAATCTTTAAAGAAACCACCCCCGCACATCTCATCTAGGGTTTTGACTCCTGAAGATACCCTGACATTAGAAGAGCGCTGAGTCAAGCGCATTGCCCCCAAGGGAAAAATATTGACTCCTTCATTAGTAATTGTGAAAGGATACTCACCTTTCATGTGTGTTGTACCACGCAATTTGAGAATTTCAATGGTGCGGCGGCGGCGTTCTCCTTCTAAAACGTTACGCACAATTACTACATTGTCGGAAACAAATTCTTCAACACCAAAAGAAGCAACAGAGCCGTATTCTTCACTCCGTTCGGTGGTAATAATAGTTGTGACATGTAGTTGTTTGAGACGTGCTACTAGGCGAAAAATTTCCCGCCGCACTACGCCCATCGCTTCATACTGCTGAAAAACTGCTGTGATTGAGTCAATAGAAACTCTTTGTGCTTTGTATTTACGAATCGCGTATTGCAAGCGCTCAATGAGTGCTGAAAGGTCAAAATTACCGACAATATCTTGACCTTCTGGATCAGGTGAAGCATCGAGAATAAACAACTTGCCTTCATCAATGAGGCGTTGTAAATTCCACCCAAAAATATGGGCATTTTTAATAATGTCACTCGGAGATTCTTCAAAAGTAACAAATACACCTGCTTCATCAAAGCGGGTAATACCGTTATAGAGAAATTGCAGAGATAATAAGGTTTTGCCTGTGCCAGAGGTACCACTAACTAAGGTAGTTCTCCCAATAGGTAAACCACCGTGACTAATATCGTCAAAGCCCTCTATCATCGTGCGAATTTTTTCTACACCACCAATTTGGGTGTTGTTTGGCGCTGGTTGGTCTTTTTCGCTCATTGCTTCATAACAGATGGGTATTAAACCCAGTTTTTATATTACTAAAGTTGGTAATTTGCCATCAAAGTTTTGAGAATTAAAGGTGTTTTTACTCTTCCCAATCTTCTTCAATCAGTTCTTCGTAAAGTAAATCTAATCCAATTAACACTCTTTCTCTGTCTGATAGGTCACCAATTATTTTACGAACAGGTGGAGGCAAAATTTTAGATAACGTTGGCGTCGCTAATATTTTATCTTCTTCGGCTAGCTGCGGGTTTTTCAGCACGTCAATCACTTTCAAAGCATAAACACCTTGAAACTCCTGTTCTAAAATATTTTTGAGGATTTTTAACGCCCGTACTGAGTTTGGTGTGTTCCCCGCTACATAAAGCTTGAGAACATAGGTCTTTCTGGCTTTATTCATAAAGGTACAGGCTAGACGTGAGAATTGAAATATAGGATGATCAGATGAATGGGGAGAAAGTTACATCTATTGAGTAGGATCATCTTAACTATTATAAATTTAATTTATTTAGACATCGAACATCTATAGAGTTCGCAAAGGTGGGCGAGGATATCTATCAGTGCTAGGCGGTAATCAAGTAATGTTTCATCACTTCTTCCTTCTAATCTTAGCTGTATGGAAAAGTCTTCAATTAGTTCCATATGAAATTCTATGATTTGCGGCACAGGAATATTAGCACAAAATACCGCATTGATAAATTTATCAATTTTTTCTTTCAGTGTTTTGTCTGTAGTAAAGTAATGTATAAGAATTTGGCGATAATCTGATTTGAGTTGTTGCAACAATACCTGCCGATCAACTTGAGTCATCTGCTGAAAGAACTGCTGTGGTTTTTGCTCATAACACGCAAATACATAAAAATATTTATTAGTGAAATTTTCATTAAGATATTGTTGCCACCATGCCAGTAGATAGTAAATTTTAGCAGTAGTGGTAGTAACGATAGGCGAGAGGTAAAATTGGTTGGTAGTACCATGGCTAGAACTCCACAGGGGCCGGATTAATCTGGGTTTGGTGGCTAGCTTAGTTAGGTTATCTAAATTTTTTTGAACATTCGGTGGAAAAATAAATATGGGTAGTAGCATCTATATACATTAGATATTTTTTGATTAACACCTCTAACCAAGAGTGATGGACTAAATAGATGTGGATCACACTTCTAAGGGATGACTGGAGTCTCTAAAAGTTGTAAGTTAACTTGAAGAGAAAGCTTTGGATTAACTTTACTTAGCAACGCCAGTTACTACCAAGCGGGAAGCCGTAGAAGCGTCTACAGCATTCAGCACTTTCAACTTAGATTGTTGAGCAAGCATTTGTTGTTAATGAAAATACACAACTTAAATGATGATTTGCATATGCATATCTCTCCAGATATAGATATTTGGATTTCACACCTTGATAAGATACTTAAACTAACTTAAAGTATTGTCGCATTCTAAATCATTATAATTCCTCAAGGTTCTAAAGCGAATCTTTGGGCCCATAATTGTTTTAGTTGTCACGATCAAAAAGGAGTTTCCACACCAATAGGATACTGAAAGAAATATTCCCCCCAGTTCAAAGTGGCAAAAGGAAGCACTGCTACTTGGAAGAGGAGTAAATCCCAGCAACCGTGTCTCTTGAGAACCAATCTCATTGTTTTAATGGCGTTGAAGCTGTAACAAGAATTGCTTAAATGAGTCTTCTTAAAGGAGATTGCTTCAGGCGCAAACACTATTTGCCGAAGAGCCGATGGTGAAGCCGCAGGCTTCCACAAGAAGAATGACCCCCAAAGCCTTATGTCAATGCTACAGTACCCGCTTTATGACTTTCTAGCAACCGTACCCAACTGCGTAGAAACAAGTACTCTGGCAATGGTGCTAGAGATTTTTGAGCAAAAGCAGTGCGATCGCTTGGTAATAGTGAATCAGCAGCAATGCCCCTTAGGATTGCTGCACTCTGCCCGGTTAACACAAAAATTATTGGCAGCATCTGGTGACGAGCAAGTTTTGAATTTGCAGCAGCCATTATCAACCTGGGATCAAACCATTATTGAGCCACTAAATACATTACCAGCAACCTATGGTTTAGAGCAATTTAAGCTATTTTTGCGGCACCAACAGATCCAAACAAACAATAGCTTGGATTGGGCATTGATTGATGCAGATGGTAAATTTTTGGGTCTGCTAAACAGCGCACGTCTGTTAGGGTTATTAGCTAAGGAAAAATTGGCAGTCAGTGGAGTGGGAAATAAATATTCAGGCAAGAAGATCTCCCCCAGTCATGCAGACAGAACCGGTAAAAGAGCGAAAACTCACTGGCGAACTGACAAGCCAGCGCTGGGGCGATCGCGCCGCGTCAATCAAAATCAGCCACTGGTGCAGCTATTGGAACTACTGCCTTGGCCTTTGATGCTGCAAACTGGAACTGGTGAGGTAGTAGCCCAAAATCCGGCTTGGTGGCAGCAATTGGGAGCATTTAAAGATCCAGAAGGCGTGAGGCAACAGGTAGAGGCAATATTGGCCCCCGTCCGCGTTCAACAACCAGAATACGCCGGCAAAGGAGAACATACCTCATCTGTGAGAAACGAAGCGCTACCGCAAAAAAGCTTGTTGCCTTTAGCGTCAGTATCTACACCATTGGTTGATCACCAGCACCAGCAGTCGGCAACCACAATCACTAAATTCAGTCGCTGCTTTTTGGATAGTCAAATGGGTACTTGTACTTGTGTCGTAGAAGTACAAAATGGTCAAGAGCGCATCTGGCAGTTTGCCAAAATCCCATTAGATAGTCCTGAGTCAGAAGTTATCCTCAACAAAAAATCGACTCAAAATTCAGAACTGGAAAGTGACTTATGGTTAGTATTAGCTACCGACGTCACCGAGCAACAGCAGATTTGTAAAGAACTAGCCGCGAAGAATGCTGATCTGATTCAACTAAATCGTTTAAAAGACGAGTTTTTAGCTTGTATTAGTCATGAACTCAAGACCCCTCTCACTGCCGTTTTGGGATTATCGCGGTTGCTTGTAGATCAGCAATTGGGAGAACTGAACGAACGTCAAGCCCGTTATGCGGGACTGATTCATCAAAGTGGTAGGCATTTGATGAGTGTGGTCAATGACATTTTGGATTTGACCCGCATGGAGACGGGACAGATGGATCTGGCCTTCGTCCCCGTGAAAATTCGTGCCGTGTGCGATCGCGCCCTCACAGAAGCCAAAGCTATTCACACTCAAACTACCAAAGCTACAACTAGCCAATCTCCACCAGCAAATTCCTTACCTGAATTTACCATCTCCATTGAACCAGGCTTAGACCAGATTGTCGCAGATGAATTGCGCTTGCGTCAGATGCTGGTACACCTACTTTCTAACGCCTTTAAGTTCACCGAAAACTCTGGAGAAATTGGGTTACGGGTGAGCCGTTGGGAAGGCTGGATTGCTTTTACAGTCTGGGACACAGGCATTGGCATTCCCGAACATCAACAACATTTAATTTTCCAAAAGTTCCAACAATTGGAAAATCCCCTGACTCGCCAGTTTGAAGGTACTGGTCTGGGGCTAGTCTTAACTAGGGCTTTAGCTCGCCTCCACGGAGGTGATGTCAGCTTTTTGTCTCGTGAAGGTAAAGGTAGCCAATTTACATTACTTCTACCACCCAGCCCACCCACAACAGGTTTCACCGAGCCAGGCGTGGAAGAAGAAATCCCCATGACTGAGACGCAAGGAGTCACAACCTCAGCACGTCAGCGCGTCACCGCTACCGCCCAACATCATGCCACTAGTTCACAACGGTTAGTGCTAGTAGTGGAAGCAGTAGCTAGATATATTGAAGATTTGACCGAGCAACTTAAAGGTTTAGGTTATCGGGTGGTAATTGCTCGCTCAGGCACAGAGGCGGTAGAAAAAGCCCGGCGCTTACAACCAAAAGCAATCTTCTTGAATCCTTTATTACCCTTATTGTCGGGTTGGGATGTACTGACCTTACTGAAATCTGATGCCGCAACTCGCCAAATTCCCGTAATGGTGACAGCGACAGGTGCCGAAAAAGAGCAAGCATTTTCTCACCGAGCCGATGGTTTCCTGAATTTGCCAGTAGACCATCAAGCCTTAGCACCACTCCTAGAGAAGTTATGTGCAACACCAGCAATTCAGCAATCAGGATTAGAAAATCACGAAATTACCCCGACCCAAACTCTACTGCGAATTCTCAGGTTGGTGAATCCTCACTTAGAATCAACTCACCCCCACCCTTCACTGCAAGAACATCGGGTGATTGAGGTAGACGACTTAGATCAGGCAGAACTCTTAGCACGGGTTTGGCAATTCGATGTCATTTTGCTGGATGTAGAAAGTTCTCTAGCCCAAACCTATCTGCAACAGTTAACTCAGTATCCTTTATTGGCTGATCTCCCTCTGGTAACTTGCGATGTAGCCACCACCTTGGCAGCTTCCCAAATACCTGGTTTGTCTGTGTTTCCTTACTTAACACCATTCACTCAAGACAATAAAAACCGCACCGATAAAACAGACCCCTTATTATCAGTTCTGCAAATTGCATCGGGTATCTGCTGCCCACCCAGCATTTTAGTGGTAGATTTGACGATACTGCATGACTTACCACAGATTAGACGCAAACAAATCAGAGGGCAGAGGATAGCAAAAAACTCCTCACTCAGTAGTGATACTACCGAACGAGGATCTGAGTGGTTCCAAGCTTTAATTCAGTACTTACAAACAGCTGGCTTGAAAGCAGCCATGGGTCGCTGTTGGGCAGAAGTGTTACAGCAAATTCGGCACCAAAGCGTTGACTTACTGCTGATTTGTTTAGGAGAGTCTTCTATCCATAAAGATGTACTCAAAGCATTGAAAGCATTGGGAGATTTACCGTTCGATTTACCACCCATTTTGGTGATCGACCAGCGCTTAAATCACACTCAAATTAATTCCCTACCTGACATTTCCCAGACAGCAACTGAGCGCCAAAAAAACAGCAGATTAGACGCAGTAGAAACTGTCATGAGTACTTTAGCGCAGCTTGTCGAAGACACTGCCACCCAAATTTTGCCTCGTTCTATATCAATGGAAGATTTATTACATCAAATCAATCAAGCTTTAGCTGTCAAAGATGTAATGCGTAATTCTAAAAAGGTAAGGTAAATTTTTGTTTGTAGTGAGCGATTTATCGCTTTCTTACGAGATTTTAAAGGGCTAAAACCCTGACTACGAAATTAAGCCTTACTACTTAATTCGTAATTATTTTATTAGCTAATTTTGGCTAGTTTAGTTGATGATATTTTTAGCTTTTCTTTGTTCATTTTCCTAAAAGAAACTCGAATTAATTGATAGGCACCTTTAGTAGCTAAATTATCATAAATGTCTGGTTGCAAGTCCATTTTGACAAAAGTTTTCGGTTCAGCTAAGACTAGCAAAGAGGAATTTTTGGCTAACTGGGCACCCCGGTTTTGAATATGCTCTACAGCGTCCTTTGTCAGTTTGATGAAATTTATGTGTTTTTGGGTGTAAAATACTACGCTTGGCTTTTTGAAACCCACCATAACTAGTTCTTCCTGCGGTTTTTGCACTTCCACCACAACAGCAGATAATTCCCTTAAAGGTAGCTGACGTTGCTGATCCATCAAAAATAAAGCAGGCATCAAAACAATCATTAAGAATGCCACAAACAACCCTAAATTCACGTTGATAATAGAGTGCCAACGGCGACTTAAGATTAAAATTGCCATGATGATGGCACCAAATAGCCAAATGAATCCCCCTAGTCCTGGTAAGCCAGCATTTTGAATCAGTAGGCGGAAGTCTGGTGCCACTGAATTACTACCTAGTAAATAAAATATGTGAAACAGTGCTACTGCCAGTATCGTGACAAATCCAACATTGATCCAAGCACTGGCTTTGAGGAAAGAGGAAGCAGAAGCAGTTTTTTGGTTCTTGTCCTGGAAAAAGTCACTCCATAACAGCGCCACGAGAATAGCGGCGGCTGGCATTAAAGGTAAAACATAGCTAGGGAGTTTAGTAACAGCAATAGTAAAAAAGCCAAAGATACTAATGAACCAGATACAGGCAAATAAACCCAATTGCTGAAAGCGTTCTTGGGAGCGCCAGTGCGATCGCTGCCAAAATTTCAACCTCACCATGGCTACAGGTAAGTAAACTGAGTATGGCGCAAAGCCTAGAAGCACCACGAGAAAATAAAAATACCAGGGTGCTGAATGACCATTAACTACTTCTGTGAAGCGTTCCAGGTTGTGATAACCAAAAAAGGAGTTAATGTAATTCCAACCATTACGCCAAACTACTAACAAATACCAAGGTGCTGATAAACCGAAAATCATCAGCATCCCCATGAGGAGACGCATTTCCTTGAATACTTCTCGTACCTTGCCTACATAAAATAGAAATCCAGCGATAATTAGCCCCGGCAAAACAATTCCCACAGGCCCTTTGCTCAAAATCGCCCCAGCAATTAGCACGTAACAGGCCAAATACCATTTGTTAGGTAATAGGGATCGGGAGTGAAGCATTGAGGAAGTAACATCTACTTCTGCTTTTTCCTGTGCATATCCCAGAAAAAAGCATAACAAGGCTGATGCCATGCAACCAGTCAGCAGCATATCTGAGACACCCGTTCTTCCCCAGACAATCATCTCGGCATTGAGTGCCAACATCGCTGCGGCAATGAAAGCTGTTAAGTAGCGGCGAGTAGGATGTGAAACCTGCTCTAATGCATCTTTTTGAGAGAAATACCATTGTACGGTGTAAAACGTTAAAGCAATGACTCCCAGGGATGCGATCGCTGAAGGCAGACGTACTGCCCATTCATTCACCCCCAAAATTGTATAGGCGATCGCTTGACACCAGTAAATTAAAGCAGGTTTATCAAACCGCGTTTCGCCATTGAAAAAGGGAGTGATCCAGTCACCTGTAACAAACATTTGACGGGAGGCTTCAGCAAACAAGGGTTCTGTTTCATCAATCAAGCCCACACTGCCTAAATTCCATCCATAAGCAATCCAACTAATCAGAAGTAATACAGTCACAGCGAAACTGGGACTTTTCACTAGATTGTTGAACCACTGGTTAACAGTACGCGGAACACTCAATTTCATCCTCATTAGTCATTAAATAGTCAACAATTAAACATAACTAGTCAATAGTCGTTGAATAGCTATGTTTTGTTCTTGTAAAAGGGAATAGGGAATGGGGAATTGGTTATTTACCTTGTCCCCCCATCCCCTTCCAGTCCCGTTAAGGACTCAGTACCAATAACCATTCGCGATTTTGCGTATTCCATTTAGGCAAGGAAGTTTCTCCGACAACATACGGGCCCCAGTAGCGCCGGGAACCATCTTGGGCAAAGGCAACTATAATATCTCCCTTCTCCAATTTGAGGTTCCCATGAGGCAGGGACAGAAGCAACCCCTTTTCACTACCTTCTTGGGGATCAAAATCCCAATGAGCAGGAATATCATAGTTAGTTGGTTTATTACTAGAATCTTTCTCTAGTGGCTGCCGTGGTAGTAAAGCTAACCTCACAGGTTGGTCTGTTTGATTGCTCATGCGTAAAGTGCCTTGATTTTTGGCATCAGCAGCCGGGTTTTGACGCTCTGCCAAGATGTGAGTACTGCTTCCCACTTGATTTGTTGGGGTGGTTGCTGGACTTGAGGTGCTAGTAGAAGTAACTGTTTCATCTGGGACAGGTGATGCTGAAGTGACATCCAATTGTGATGTGTCTTGAGATATCGGTGAAGATGTATGGGGATTAGTTGACTCAAAAGACACACTCATTTCCCAACATCCCATCAGTAATCCCAGTAGCCCCAAAGCACAAGCTGTAACAACAGTGTTTCGATATACTGAAGATTTCATATTGATAGTGATTAGTAATAATATTTTGTTTAGGCTTGACCAAATACTAGCCTATTATTTGCAGCAGTAATCTGGGATATCTAACTACTCGCTCACCAGAGATTTTCGTGAAATTAGGATATGCAATGTATCATAAATATCATTTTTTGCAGAAAAGTAGAGCATAAAAAATCACCTTGTTTCTCAATCAAAAAAGGGTAGAAAAGCCTGCTTATTCGTGAATTAATTCAGAATAACAGCCAAAAATTGCAAAATATGATACATAAATCTGAAAATTATTTGTAGAAATACAAAAAGCTGCTTTTCAGAATTAAGTAGTGTGAGCAACAAGGTATTTTTTGTAAATCCCCAGATTTTACTACTGTAAATTTTTCATATTTCTTAATAATTTACAGTGAAGTTAAAATTTAGTAGCTATTCATACCAATTTTGTGTGAAGCTGTGCTTAATTCACTCCAGGCTCACAAGCAAAGCCTGCTTGGCAGACTAATTGGCATATCTTCACCAAAAAATGGTATCACAACACTATTAAAAGTTTCGCAAAAATCCTCACCTCAGATGCAAAACACTCGTCTCACAAACTTATTCGATGCCATTGCTAGGCGGTTGGGGCAATGGTTTTTAAATCCTTGGCGACGTCTATCGCTATTGATTATTAATTTTTTATTCGGCTTTTTTCTAGGAACAGCAATTTCCACCATCGCTGGACAAAGAGGCACATTAGACATTTTGATAGCTGGTATTTTAGTGGCGTTGACAGAGATTACTAGCAGGATATTTTATAGTCGCAGCTTTTTGGCAAGGCAAGCACTTTGGGTAGAATCACTAAACTTGTTGAAAGTGGGTTTCATCTACAGCATGTTTGTCGAAGCCTTTAAACTGGGTTCATAAAGGCTACTAAATTTAGTAGAGCTATGTTGAGTATTTTAACTGGTTGACAAAAAGAACTCACTCTTGTCATCTCACGGATACATTTCTCATGTAGAAAATGGCTGAAGATGCTGCTTAAACCATGACTGAAGACATTGCCAGCCTTGCTTGGCTTCTGTTTCGCGGTAGGAGGGACGATAATCGGCAAAAAAGGCGTGGGGTGCATCGGGGTAGACAATGATTTTGGATTGGCTACTGCTGGACTTGAGGCGAACGCGCATCTGCTCTACAGTATCCAGAGGAATACCTGTATCCTGACCACCGTAGAGTCCGAGGACAGGGACTCGCAAATCAGAGGCAATATCAACTGGATGCTGGGGTGTAAGTTCGGTATTATCGCCCACCAATCGCCCGTACCAGGCCACACCTGCCTTGACTTGAGGATTATGTGCTGCATACAGCCAGGTAATACGACCGCCCCAGCAGAAGCCTGTAATTCCCAACTTCTTGGCGTTGCCCTTAGCTGATTTCACAGCCCAGTCTACCGTGGCATCAAGATCAGATAGTACCTGAGCATCTGGCACTTTCGCGACTATCGGACGAATTTCGTCTATGCTGGTTAACTTTGACACATCACCTTGACGCACGAACATTTCCGGTGCGATCGCTAAATACCCTAAATTAGCAAAGCGACGACAAACATCCTGGATATGCTCATGCACGCCAAAGATTTCTTGAATCACCAGCACAATGGGGAAATTTTCCCCCTTTACAGGTACAGCTCTGTAAGCAGGAATTTCACCATCTGAGACGGGAATTTTCACCGCACCTGCTACCAACCCCTGAGCGTCGGTGGTAATCACTTGAGCCGAAATAGGCTGCACGGCGAGGGCAAAGCCAGTCGCTAAGGTGGCAGTTGTGATAAATTTGCGGCGTGTTATTTCTTTCATGATTTTGATAGTCAGCTATACAACCTAAATTCCGCAGGTAAGTGAAGAGATTAATAGTATTTTCGACGAATGACACTATAAGTACCAGAAATAAGAGTACAAGATATTGACCACTGTGAGATAGTGGCAGGTATCATAGACCAGATGTGTTTGGTAGAGCAACACAAGAATATACTGACTCCAGTTCAAGGCTCCTCAACAAGCGATCGCCATTAAAGAATTAAGAAAATTATCAGGCAGTGACGACAATGGCGCTAAACTCTTATGACGAATAAGCCCTTAGAGTCAACTTGATAGCTTCTGATGAAATTAGCCGATATCCTCAAAGACTCAAATTACAAGCTGTCGCAGTTTACGATCGCTGAAATTGAGCAGTTAGAGCAGACAAGCATCTCGCAAAGCACGAGAGCAATCCAAACAACTGCTAGAAATTGCTAAAACAGGAGTAGAACGGGCGATAGAGACTGATAAAGCCACAGCAACAGCTTGGATAAACCAGCAAATTGAAGCGGTTGGCATTAATTTATCAAATTAAACTTAATTTAATGGAGGCATAATGTCTGAGATTATCCTAAACCCAGAACAACTCAAGGAAATCTTGAAAAGTGCGATCGTCGAATTGATTCGTGATAACCGTGAAGAAGTCTCTGAATTTTTGACGGAAATTATTGAAGACATAGCAATGGAACGAGCGATCGCGGAAGGTGAAACAACTGACCTGGTTAGCCGCGACTCCATCTTTCAACTTTTGGAGCCGAAATCGTGAAGGTCGAGTTCAGAAAAAGCTTTGAAAAGGATCTTGGTAAGATTCAAGATGAGGACTTGCTCCTGAGAATTAAAACTGTAATAGAAGAAATGGAAACTGCTGAAAGTCTCTTGAAGATCAGCAACATCAAAAAACTTAAGGCAGATGGAAATTACTACCGTATCCGAGTTGGTGACTATCGAATTGGTTTTGCCGAAGACGAAGATGTGATTACCTTTGTTCGTGTATTACATCGCAAGGAAATATATCGGTATTTTCCATAGTGAATAACTACTGCTAGAAATTGCTAAAACACGAGTAGAACAGGCGATAGAGACTGATGAAGCGACAGCCACAACTTGGATAAACAAGCAACTTGAAACCTTGGGTATTAACCTAACCACGGCCACTTAACATACTGGAGTAGCAATGAAAGCACTTAAAGTCATGGCAACGATCAATGAGGAGGGACAACTCACCTTAGATCATCCTCTTACAACAGATAAAAACAGCCGTGTAGAAGTCATTGTTTTAATCCCAGATAAAGAAACCCCAGATGAGGCATCTCAGGCAGAAGTTTTAGCAGATTTCCGGCAAGCTTGGCACGAAGCCATGACTGGGCAAACAATTCCCGTTGCTCAACTTTGGGAAGGTCTTGAAGATGGTTGATCAGCCTTTGATTCAAGTTGAAGCTTCGCCAACTTTTAAACGAAATCTACGCGCTCTTGCTAAGAAATATCGCAGTATTCGGAATGACATACAACCTGTTATTGAACAACTTCAGCAGGGAGAGTTGCCAGGAGATCAAATACCTGGTGTGGGTTATGCAATCTTCAAGTTGAGAGTCCGAAATAGCAACACTCAAAAAGGTAAAAGTGGCGGCTATCGTCTGATTTATTACGTCAAAACAGCAACTGGAATTATTCTGCTGACTGTTTATACCAAATCTGAACAAGTTGATATTGCAGCAAAGGATATTCAGAGCATCATTGCAGAATATGAGCAACAGACAATTAATGATGAAGAAAGGGATATATAAACAATTGCTAGAAATTACTAAAACAGGAGTAGAGCAGGATCAAGAGAAGGCAACAACTTGGATAAACCAGCAACTTGAAGTCTTGGGGGTAACGCTGACATGATGATGCAGGCTGAAGTAAAGAAAATCTATACACCCGAAGAGTATCTCGATTTTGAGGTGAATTCAGATATTCGGCATGAGTATATCAATGGAGAAATCATCCCTATGACTGGCGGCACTCCCAAACATAATGAAATTGCCAGTATTCTCAATGCCGCCTTAAGAGTCAGTTTGAAAGGGAAACCGTACAGTATTTTTGTAGCGGATCAACGGCTTTGGATTCCCAATCGCACGCTTTACACCTACCCGGATGTCATGGTTTTCCCCCGCCCACTTGAACGACAACAGGGACGAACTGATACAATTACTAACCCGGTGATGATCGCCGAAGTGCTTTCAAAATCAACCAAAAGCTACGATAGAGATGAAAAATTTTCAGCGTATCGTACCATTCCAACATTTCAAGAATATTTATTGATTGATCAATATACTGCTCATGTTGAGCAATACTCCAAAGCTGACTCCCATAGATGGATCTTTACTGAATATGACGATACAGAATCTTATATTTCACTCTCATCGATTCCCTTTGAAATTCGTTTAGCAGATATCTATGAAAATATTGAATTTGAGCCATAGTGGAAATTGCTAAACCACAAGTAGAACGGGCGATAGAGACTGATGAAGAGAAGGCGATGACTTGGATGAACCAGTAACTTGAAGCTTTGGGGCTAGAAATGCGATGACGATTACTGCAATAGATTTGCCAATGGATCAGATTCGTGAGTTTTGTCACAAGTGGCAAGTTACCGAATTTGCCCTGTTCGGCTCCGTCCTACGCGATGACTTTCGCCCCGACAGCGATATTGATGTGTTGATCAGCTTTTCTCCAGCTGCGAAACGGGGCTTAACTGAAACTCTGCAAATGCGCGATGAACTGCAAGCTATTTTTAACCGACCTGTAGATTTGCTTGTAAAAGCCGCGATCGAGCGCAGTGAAAACTGGCTCAGACGTAAAAATATTTTGGAATCTGCACAAGTCATCTATGCCGCGTGACCAAGAATCTGTGATCGACATTGCCAATGCCATCAGGCGCAGCTTACGCTATGCAGATGGGATTAGTAAGTCGGAACTAGAAACCAATGACGAGAAATTGTCTGCAATCCTCTACCAAATTACAATTATTGGCGAAGCCACCAAACGGATTTCCCAGTCGTTCCGTCAGCAACATCAAGAAATTCCCTGGCGAGAAATGGCAGGAATGCGAGATGTGATTGTCCATGAATACGATCAGCTTGATTTTGCTGTGATATGGGATGTTGTTGAAAATAAATTGCCAGAACTTTTGAACTTGATTGATTCTTTACTTTAAAGGTGTTTTGTAGGCAAAGTCCAAAAAACGGCTCCGTCTCATGCCATGACTTTCACCCGATTAAGTGGAGTGCGGTAGCGGTTGCTGGCGCCTGGGCAGATTTTCAGGCTAAATTATATAAAAAATGCAGAGAACGTAATTATCAGCATTGAAAGATAATGGGATAGGAATAAGGGAAAAAGTTAAAAATAAGTTAAAAACTCAACCTACTTCGTCTAAAGGTTGGATATCATGAAAACGCTCGTAGTCGATGTAGCGATATCCATCGGCTGTAGGCTGGATAATATCGACAAAGCGATGATTCCAGACAATTTCATTAGCACCATAAGTATGACGGGCATGAACGACCTGTGCAACTGTTTCATCGATACCACTCACAGAGATGATTAGTAAAGCATTTGTCTGGGTTAATGATTCTGAAGTCATTGCATACAGAGGACTAGACGCATCAATTACATGCATTACAGACCAAGTTAATGTTTGAATCTTGATGTAAATCCGTGGAATTAAACGCTATTTTTGCTTTCGTGAAAGTTTCGTCAGTCGAAGTTTCATTCCCTGTTACATTTTGTGAATATTTCACCAAAAACTGCGTCGCTTGACCACTACCACAACATAAATCTAAAACGTGAGTATCTGAGTCAATTGTTATGTCTTGTAAAGGTAGTTGGCGAAAACGGGCTTCACCGCCTACAGTCAAGGCTGCTAACCAGGCGATCGCATCATATAGCCACTAATAACGGTAACTCCAATCTCTGAAAATTGTTGCCATTGCATCTTTCCTGACTATAAAGCTTTATATTTAATAAAGATATATTGTTAACATTAGTAAAAAACCTGAAAAGATTGGGGGAAAGTAACTGCTATGGGTCGTGTAGGCGTCTTATTACTCAATCTCGGTGGGCCTGATAAGTTAGAGGATGTCGGGCCGTTCTTGTATAACCTATTTTCCGATCCGGAAATTATTCGCCTACCGTTTCGCTGGTTGCAAAAACCCCTAGCCTGGTTTATTGCCTCACGGCGAACCAGAACATCTCAAGAAAATTATAAGCAAATCGGCGGTGGTTCCCCTCTCAGGCGAATAACAGAAGCTCAAGGGGAAGCACTGAAACAACAGTTGGGTGATTTGGGACAAGAAGCCAATATCTATGTGGGAATGCGTTATTGGCATCCTTATACCGAAGAGGCGATCGCTCAAATTAGTCAAGACAACATTGAGCGTTTGGTAATTTTACCACTGTACCCGCAATTCTCCATTAGTACGAGTGGTTCTAGCTTGCGACTGTTAGAAAAACTTTGGCAAGAAAATCCAAAACTTCAGCCGATTGAATACACTGTTATTCCCTCCTGGTACAAACAACCAGGCTACCTCCAGGCAATGGCTGAACTTATAGCCCAAGAACTGGAACAATTTCCCAATCCCGATGAGGTGCATATCTTTTTCAGCGCCCACGGTGTTCCTAAAAGCTACGTTGAAGAAGCAGGTGATCCCTACCAGCAAGAAATTGAGGAATGTACTGCTTTAATTATGCAGACCCTCAATCGACCTAATCTCCACACCTTGGCTTACCAAAGTCGTGTGGGGCCAGTAGAGTGGCTCCAACCCTATACTGAAGATGCACTCAAAGAACTAGGCGCACAAGGTGTAAAAGATTTAGTTGTCGTGCCTATCAGTTTTGTCTCAGAACACATCGAGACACTACAAGAAATTGACATTGAGTATCGGGAAATAGCCGAAGAATCAGGAATTCACAACTTCCGTCGCGCACCTGCGCCCAACACTCACCCGGTATTTATTCAAGCACTCGCAGACCTCGTGATTGATGCGCTAAAAAAACCCAGTTTCCAGCTTTCGCAAGCTGCCCAAATGAAAAAAAGGGTGAAAATGTACCCCCAAGAGAATTGGGAATGGGGTATGACTACTAGTGCCGAAGTTTGGAATGGTCGTATTGCCATGCTGGGCTTTATTGCCTTAATTATTGAGCTAGTTACTGGTCATGGTTTACTACACATGATTGGCCTGTTGCATTAAATCAAAAACACAATAGCAGTTTTCAACTGAGATAAATTATGGATATCGTTGGGGATGCAGGCTTTGCACCCCCATCTTCGTCTCATGAGTTAAGTTAAAAGTTTTTAAACAAATATTTAAAATTATCTTGTCTTGGCGTATATTTAATACAAATGTTTAAAAAATAGTATAAAATTTAAACAAAATATTGTTGTATTTCGATGGAGTATAAAATTTTTTATGGCTAGTGGATTTACTAGACAAGAAACCATCGCTTTGACTGGCATAAGCTCTGGCAGACTAAGCTACTTAGATAGAACTGGGTTGGTAGTGCCAGAAAAGTTTGGTAATCCTCAGCACCCTAAAGTCGTTTATAAGTGGCAGCAAATTTTAGAAATAAAAACTATTGAAAGATTAAGACAGAAGCTTTCATTACAAGAAATTAGAAAAGTTTTATACTTTTTAAAGTCAAGAAATTATGAATATTCTTTTTTTAAGCATCGTCTGGTTTTTGTTAATTCACAACTTTATCTAATTGAAGATATGCAGGATTTCGGTTTGATGGTTTTAGAAACATCTGGAAAAAATCAGGGTCAAGTTGTAATTACTGAAATTGGAGAAATTGGAGATGTAATTACAGAATTAGCAAGAGAAGCAGAGAAACATCATGTTTTAGATTTTGATAAACGGACAGGAGTAGTTTTGAAGGGGTAAGAGAAATACAGACAAGGAATACAAGGAGAAACCAGTAATGAGTTCTAATATAGCTGTAAATGAAATATACCAGCAAGTAATGGCACATACTGGCTTCTATCGTGATGGTGTGCCAACTAAAGGAGTTACAGAAGCGGAAGATATTCGCAATAATAATAAATATTTAGAAAAGCGCATTAAATATAGTGCTGTAATTGATACTGAACAAATTAACGCTACAGCAATTTATGAATTGTCTGGTTCACCTTGTATTTATTTTACTCAATTAAAAGAACCTAACCCTAGAAAGATAGCTAAACTACATAAACTGTCTTGGAATCATGGTTTAGCCCCGATGTTGTGGGTAATTACACCTGATGAGGTATTACTTTATAACTGTTATTCTCAACCCACAGAACAAGATGAAAATGATCCAAATCGGCATTTAATCGATAGTTTTGAAACTACTGAAAATGACTTGAACCATATGATTCAATTCGCTAGTCGTCTGCAAATTGAATCAGGTGAGTTTTGGCAATGGCAAAAAGCAAAGCAAATTGATCGTCAGCAAAGAGTAGATTCAGTTCTTGTAAAAGATTTGAATGATGCTGAAAATAAATTAACGAAAGAAAAAAAACTAGAGCGTCGATTTGCTCATGCTATTTTAATACGTTCTGTTTTTGTGGCTTATCTGCAAGATAGAGGTATTTTAAATCAAGACTTTTTTAATAATCGTTTTGGAGTGAATTCATTTTATAAACTGCTAAATGATAAATTTGCAACTTATGAGTTATTTGATTGGTTGCAAACAATTTTTAATGGAGATCTATTTCCTATTTCTCCAGAAGAAAATAGTGCTGTATACAAAGAGCATCTGGAAGTTGTAAAAAGTTTAATAGGTGGTGTAGAAGAAATAGCGACAGGTCAACAACGTCTATGGCGAGCTTATGATTTTAATGTCATATCTATAGAATTGATTAGTTCAGTTTATGAAAGTTTTATTTATGCTACTGATTCAAAATCAGCAAAAGAAAATAGTACCCACTATACTCCTATAAATTTAGTAGACTTGGTACTTTCTGAAGTATTTAAAGAACTTGATGGTAATGCTAAAGTTTTAGATTTAGCTTGTGGTTCAGGTGTATTTTTGGTTGAATCTTTGCGGAGATTAGTTGTTAAACGCTGTGTTAATGGGGAAACTCTAACTCGCCATCTAATTCGTGAAACTCTCTACAATCAAATTTATGGTGTAGATATTAATCAACAAGCAGTTCAGATTGCTGCATTTAGTCTTTACCTTACTGCTTTGGAACTAGATTATGAATTAGAGCAAAATCGTCAATTAACAGATGATTTAAAATTTCAAAAACTGATAGGGAATAATTTATTTGCCAATAACGCATTTGATGAAACAGCAGAATTTAATAAAATAGAAAAATTTGCACAGAGAAAATTTGATGTAATTGTTGGTAATCCTCCTTGGAAAAAATCAAAATCGCACCTCTTGGCATCTGAATACTGTAAACGTAAGCGACCAGAGATGGGTTATCCAAATGGTTATCCCATAGCTAGAGGTGACAACCCTGACCAGGCTTTTCTCTGGCGTGTTGGAGATTTTGCTAAAGAGGATGCTAAAATTGGCTTAATTTTGCATGGAAAACCTTTTTTTAGTCCTGCATCTAAAGCTCAAGAGGCCAAAAAATTTCTTTTTTTAAGGTTTAAGCCAGAAATACTTATTAACTTTTCTAAGTTAAGAAATGAAAGGTTATTTCCAAATTCTACTGCACCTGCTATGGTGCTAATTGCAAAAAATAAACAGTCTCAACCTAAAGATTCTTTTTATTTTATTTGTCCTGAAAGTTCTTTAAATTTATTTAAGAGACATGGCATCATTGAAATTGGGCCGGAAAATATAAAAAAACTATCAATATATGAAGCAGCATTTGACTCTGATATGCTCAAAGTTTCTTCTTGGGGTAATGCCAGAGATTTGAGCATAATTCAGTTTCTGCGTCAATCTTTTCTACCTTTATCTGAACTACTTAATCAAGTAGGATGGCATTTTGGAAGAGGTTTTTATGCTGGCAGTGGAGGAGATGAAGTTCCAGAACTATACGGTAAGAAATTTCTGCCATCTGGTAAAATGCCAAGATACAAAATAGATATGGATACATTACAACCACTATTAATAACTCAACTTGACCGTCCTAGAAATATTAATATCTACAAAAGCCCTTTAGTAATCGCAACTAGAGGTCTTCAAGCTTCAGGTTTCTTCTCAGCTTTTAGTGAAGAGGATGTTCTTTATGTAGACACTTATATTGGAATTTCGATTCCACATGAGCAAATAAATTTAGCTCACTACCTTAATGGTGTTTTTAATTCTTCTTTGACAGCCTATTTTTTGTTTTTAACAGCTTCTTCATGGGGGATTGAGAGAGATGAAATAAAGACTCAAGATTTAGAACGCTTACCTTTTCCTTTACCAGATGAAAGTCATGGTGTAATTATAAACAAAATTATTGATATAGAAAAACAACTATGCGAATCCAGTAAACAAGATATATCTGCGAATCTTCAACAACAACTTGATGAAGCTGTATTTAATCTATACGGTTTAAATGAGGAAGAAAAAATTATAATTCAAGATAAATTAAAATTTACAATTGAGATATGGAACAAACGAAATAAGTCAGTAGCCTTAAAAATCCCTCTAGCTATTGATTTAGAAGCGTATGCTAAACAATTCATGAGTGTTATTAAACCCTTTCTTCAGACACTCAACGAAAGAAGTATAGTTGCTGATATATTTAGTATTCCTAAAACACCATTACAGGTGGTTAAATTTAGGATAGTACCCTATCCAGGTCGTGAGCCAGTTATACAAACTGTTCAGGCTGGGGATTTGATGACTGTACTGAAAAGTATTGCGAAACAACTACCTCCACAATTGGCTGACCGCGTTTTCACCCGCCGAAATACCAGAATCTATGTCGGTGAAAATTTGTACATTATTAAACCTGCTCAACTGCGCTACTGGAGTCGTTCTGCTGGGTTGAATGATGCCGATACTGTTTTAGCTGAACATTTAAGGAATCGTTAAATTATGTTGCCATTGGATGATTCAGGTGCTGTTGGACAACCATCATTTATTAAGCGATACGACATTATTGCAACAGTCCTTGATCTCATCCAAGCAGCTTGGATTAAAGTATGTCAAAAACCAGAGATTAATATCCAAAGTGATGAAGATACTATTGCTGGAGCCTTACATAATGAGATGTGGGCTGAAAAGGAACGCCGAGGTATACATGGGCCACCGAGAATTGAGAATGAAGCAGCCACAAGACGTTCTGACAAGAGCTTGAAGCCAGACGGTTTTATAGATTTTAAAATGGTTTACTCATGCAATAGTCTTGAAGATTATTTTGGTATAGAGTGTAAGCGAGTCAGCAGTACAGAACCAAACAGATATTTAGCAAGAAAGTATGTTGTAGAAGGGGTGAGGCGGTTTGTAACTGGTGCTTATAGCATAGGTCATGACTATGCTGCAATGTTAGGTTTTGTGATTGATGGGAAAGTTGCTGAGTGTATTAATTTGATTTGTGATCGCCTGAATAAATATAAAAATGATATATCTTTGAAAGAAGATTGGGTTGACGAGCAAGGTTTTGGAACAACACGAAATATATATCGTACTCGTCATATTCAAGATAGCCAAAATGATTTAATGACAATTCTCCATTTATTTCTTGTAGTGAATTAAATTTTTATCCTTATCAAAGTAGAGTCAAACCTACAGTCAGCTACGCTAATGCCAAGGAGATGCGATCGCTATGACTCAACTAAAACCTCAACTCACACTAAAAGAATTTCTCGCACTACCATCCGGGGATATTACCTACGAATTAGTTGACGGCGAAGCAAAAGCAAAAATGGCACCAAAAAGATTCCATTCCAGATTAACCCTTGCTATTAGTCAACTTCTCATACTATGGGCACAAAATCGTGGTGAGATTGGTATCGAATGGGCAGTTACTTTAAAACGCCAAGGTCGCGATTGGGTTCCCGTACCAGACTTACTTTATATTTCCTATTCTCGCCTTTCTAATGAAGTAATTGAGGATGAAGCTTGTCCCATACCTCCAGACTTAGTCATTGAAATTATCTCACCTGACCAAACCTTTGGACAAATGAGCGCCAAAGCCACAGATTACCTCGATGCTGGTGTGATGCGAGTTTGGGTTGTGGACGCAAGAGCGAAAACAGTTACAATTTTTTATCCTGATACCCGACCTCAAACAAAAACTAGTGTAGACAGTTTAGAAGATTCTTTATTTGAAGGGTTGCAAATTACACCACAACAAATTTTTCAACAGGCAGGAATTCCTTAGCGATCGCCTCAATATAAGTAGTCGTGCAAAATAAATTATCTAGCTAGAAAAGGTGACAGGCTTCGCCGTGAGCGTCAGCCGAACGGTGACAGTAGCAGATAAAGCAGTTTTTACCAAAGTGAGAAGACAGTTGCATCCTCCTAAAGTCTCTATTCTGCATCGATGTATCTGCGTTCTATGGACGCACAGATGAACTCGCAACATTAGAAAAATGGGCGTTGCTGAATCACAATATGAATTATGCAAGACCTGACATTAGGTGCGATCGCATTGCACGTTAAGAAATGTAAAAACCCCACTCAGTCTTGAGCAGGGCTGTGTAAAGATTTATTTACTAAAATGAGCAGTTTTGATTTCTAGAACACATTCATGATGGCGATGATGCTGACACTGGTCAACATGATCAAAGCACCCATAATCATAGACACACCCAATTGATTAGGAAGTTTTGAGTTATTCATTTTTAGTAAAATCCTTTTTTTGATTATTCTATTAACGTTATCAGTAACAGCATAAATATCTATAAAAGCACTATAAAACTTAAGAGATTGTAAATTTTCTTAGTAAAAACTGTAGTATTTACTTAAAAATTCGGTCATTTATATGCCTGAATTAGCAAAACTGACTTGAGCCTTTGTGTAATTACGGTTGACAAGTATCTTATGTAACTTAATTATCCTGTCGTACACCATCTACAACTGGCCTAACTTCGCCACCAGAGAATGGATCAGTACCACCAGTCCAGTTAAAGTCACTAATTCTAATGCTGAAGCCACCTAATTCCAGCACCGGGTTGTAACGCAAGGTGATGCCATAGGTGCGGCGGCTATATTCCAAAATATAGTCGGTGCTAGTTTCTCTACCTGTATCCAAGTTAATTGATGTTTGAAAGCCTAAACGAAATGGCCCATAAATTTGCTGTGAAATTCCCGCACTCAACACTTTGTTATCAACAGAGCGATCAAACAAAAAAGGTGATAATCCGCTATTTAAGCCCTGAGAATAACTGACATTGAAAGCGGTATAGTCTAGATAGGGGCGAGAAAAATGACCAATTTGCCCGACTAAGCCAACTGTACCAGTCAAGGTACTTTGATTATCGCCATTAGTGTAATGACTGGTAGTACCTGTAATGCTGGCAAACGTCTGTAGGTAAGGAACTACAGGGTTTGGTGTGTATCTTAAACCCTCGGTGGCGGTGGGTGGTAATGGTTTTCCCTGCCACAGTAAAAAGCCCCTACTCAGGCTGGCACTACCTTGTAAGCGACCGAGAGAGATGCGATCGTTTGCTCGGTCTGGTTCTAGCAAATCTAAGCGATCAGTATTGGCGTTGATATGTTGTGCGCCTGCTTGATAGCGGAGGTTGACGCCACTGTCACCTATAGGAATTATGGGAGAGCTAATTAGACCGCCAATACTACTCTGGACGGTTTGAAAGCCAAGGCTATCATTATAAAGGCGATCGCGGTAGCTGTATTCTAAATTCAAGATGTGGGGATTGACATCGCCTAATTCCTGGCGCAATCGCAAACTTGCCCGCAAATTCTCGTCTACTTTGTTTAAGTCAAAACTAGTTAATTCGCCAGCACCTTGGAGTGTGGCGCGTGGACTTAAAACGGCATTGAGCCTTGTAGTCACACCAAATAACGCAGCTACATCACTGGTACCTTCTTGAAAGGCTTTTTGCACAAATAGTTGCGGCGTGATTCGCAAACGTGTCTGTTCGTTATCAATTGCTGTAAAGCCCCGTTCTACAAACAAACCCCCACGTCTATCCCCGTCAAAGCCGGGGGAAACGATAAATGGTGAGGCATCCCGTTCAAAACGGTCAATGGTTTGTCGATCTACGGGAATAGGTAAAGAAACTTTTTGGTCAAATACTAAACGCTGTCCCCGTGTAGTGATGGTTTCTACTAAAGGGGACTCCCGGGTCGAAGTTACTTTAGATGCCCGTAACTCTAGTTCTGGCGGTGAAAATGGGTCATTGGTGATCCGCACATTCTCTGCTTGCCAGCCTCGCGGATAAAACTCAATCCGTTCAGCTTCAAATCTTAGCCGCCTGACTTCACCCCCGGCTGTTGGTGCCGGGACATTGCTAGCGCCTGCTGTACCACCTGTGGTAAAGTCAATTCCTCCTGGACTGCTGATCCCAGTCAGAGGCTGATTGGCTCTGACGCGATCGCTTAGTGGACGCGGGGGTACTCCACCTGCTGTCAACTCATTAGGTGTAAAAGCCAAGTCTGTTTGAGCTGAGGGTACGTAGATTTCCCCACTGCCGTTTGCCAGTTCTCCACTATCTTGGATGAAATTATAGGTAAAGCGTTGTCCCCGCAATATTTGATCTCCACGTGTTAATGCCACGTTACCTTCCCCGACGGCGATCAAGTTGTCTAAATTTACTTGCAGGCGATCGGCATCCACCACAGCCCCATCAAATCGCACCACCACATTACCTTCAGCAGTGATAATTCGCCTTTGTTCGTCATACTCCTGCCTATCTGAGATGACTTCGACAATTCTTTCCCTTGCTGGCGGTGTCGGTGTTGGCTGTTGAGCTTGTGGGGTAGGTGATTGAAATTCAATAGTGCTAGGAGTGGATGTTTCGTTTGTGGAGTTGCGAGACTTGAACTCTATAGTATTTTGTACTGGTTGCGAACTCGGTACATAATCGGGATTATCTCCGGTGAGATTGATGCTTTCGGGAATTTGCTGTGGTTGTGGGGTTACTTGTTGCGCTACGACTTGCCCAGTGGGGATGGTTTGAGGCTGGTTAACCTGCTGCATGGAATAACCAACTTTTTGGGGTTGACCCAAACTTGCGGCACTTTTAGAGGCAGTAAGCTCATTCTTACCCTGAAATAATGGAGTAGACGCGGGCATCGTCAATGGGGCAAGTAGCGTCATTGGAGTTTTTCCCGCATCCAATGACGCTACTTGCCCCAAGTTGGTGGATTGCTTTCCCTCGCTCCCCTGAGAAGAATAGGCTTTCTGCCGACTGTTAGTGAGGGGAGAAAATTCTGCTGGGAAGGTTTCTGGTGTACTGGGTGTGGCTAGAGTTTTGGCAGATACTAAGTTATCCTTAGTGGCATTGATGGGAGTTGACAGATGCAAAGAACCTTCAGTATCTCCCTCATTTAAAATTTGTGGCGTTTCTCGTTGTGGCTCAGATTCTTCTTGATTGCCTTGGGTAACAGTATGAGTTTCTACAACTGAGTGAAACTGCGGATTACTAACGTATGCAATAGAATTTGCTGATTGTACTGGTTCGAGAGCAAGAAGTGGTGCAGGTGGCAGAACTGGATGAAGCATATCTGGACAAATCAAGCTAAAAAAATAGCCAATTGATAGCCGGAAGGATGAATTACACCTTTGGCCTTCCGACTTTTGCTGTCTGCCTACATGCAGCAAGCTGCCAAGAGAAGGAGGTTCGGTGTTTTCCGTCTTCCGGCAGTTGTAGATGGATAATTTGTCAAAATCCTATTCTGAATCCCGGCGTCCGGGGTTACGAGCTGGATCGTTCGACAAAAATCCGAAGACGAAAATAGCCACGAAGAAGGCAACAACAACATAAACAGTGATTTTTAAAGCCAGCATAGAAATATCTCCAAAGGGTGTGAGAAAAAAGCTTCTCTCTCAGTATCTGCCATGCAGAAAAGATAGCTACTTTATATTACCGAAATCTCGACCCTTTTTGAGATGACTCTGGCAAGAGTAGATAACCACCTCGTTGAATCCTCATTGAGATTGCAGCGACGTTGACTATATATCTAGTGCTGAGGTTTGCTTAACTGGTCAATGCCCCTAAGTTATTGTTGACTGGTTACTCTTGTGACGTTTACTCACGGCGGAAGTTTCCCATCTCTATAGTCTGCCATCTCTGTTCGCCAAGTCGCCACTAAAACTTCCCTACTCTGCTGATGATGCTACTAAATCCTTGCTAATTCGGCTTTTGATGACTCGTGCAGGCGCACCTACAGCCACAGAAAACGGGGGAATATCTCTGTTGACAACCGTTCCTGCGCCAATGACGCTGCCTTTACCGATAGTAACACCATCCAATACAGTCACCCCATGCCCTAACCAACAGTCATCTTCAATGACAATTCCCTTACGAGTTACCCCTTGCAATCTCATGGGTTTTGTCGGGTCAGCAAATTTGTGGGCATTGGCATATATTCCTGTATGGGCTGCTATCATACAGTGCTTACCAATTTTGATATCTCCAGGCCCAGCAATACAGACATTAGGAGCGATGAATGTGGCATCATCAATGTATAGGCAAGTGTCTTCTAAACAACCGATATCAACGTAACGCTCAATTGCCACTCCATTTCCCAGATAAATTTTATTATTTTGATGTCCTTGGGCATCTATACGTACACCTTTGAAAATGTACACTCCACTGCCTATTTCAATGGCGGAAGTACCCAGGAATTCCACACCGTTTTGGATATAAACTGAGCTACCCATCCGAGCAAAAAGCCTACGATATACCAGATTACGTAGTTTAGGACCAAGAGCAATTGTGGGAATATCCCCTAACAAAGTGGTGAGCAATAATTCTTGGAATCGCTGCCATTTTGAGGAGTATCGCTGGTTATTCATGATTAAATAGCTCTCAGATAAAGTATTGTCAGCATTGAAGATATGTTGGGAATGTATCCTGACTTCTGGTAGTGCTAATTATCCTGATATTTTAAAATTGATAAATGTGGTTTTTACGGATACAAAACTTTCCGCGATTGTTGAGATAGTCTCTTGAGCGACTAGAAAACTCAGATCGAGGTTTGAATAAGTTAGCAATTATCTAACTTGAGGCGATCGCATGACATTGATATGCAAACGTGACTCGATTTCCTGCACATCAATTGCGGTGGCTGATAAAAAACCTTGTACTAATTTTTCTGGCTCAGACTCAGCAAAAATGATGCTATTTGCCAGACTGAAAACGCTTGGCACTGACGCCAGTCGCTTGGTCAAGATAACCTGGACGCAGCAATGAACTCACTGCCTTTACAGACTGATCAAAACCCGTGTAAAGCCTTTGTGAAAATGACTTTGCTTACCGCCTTTGGCGTTCCTCTAAAGCCCTTAGAGGTGATTGAATTCTTAGTTTTGTTGTTATACAAGCAAATCAAACTTAAGGTGGAGTATCACCAACTTCAGCCATCACATTAAAGTTCACCATCGGTGCAAATAAGTAAGCGCTTCCACGACTGCGATGACGACTTTCTTGCAACGAATTTCTAGAGTATGCTGCGCTAATCATGTTGCAAACCGATGAGTTACAGGCGAACCAAATCACAATTTCAATTACATGAATGATTTTTCGTGACAGTTGTTTCTAACATTAACACAATTTATTTTTATTGGAACAATTTTAATCAGCAAGCTTTAGGCAATTTTGCTTGTCATGAAAAATTAAAAATTAAAACGACTTTATTAATTGCGTATTAATCACAATTAAATATTTTTGTACCTATAAAAAAAAATACCTAATATTAAATTTAATATGAGCTAATCTCTGGTAAGTACTATAGCTATATCCTCGGCGATCGCTTTACTTAAAAAAGTTGCTACCTGATATCCAATTATGAGAATTGTATACTAGAGTTAGCTATTTTACTTGCAGCTATAACTGCTCATATTTTTATTGACTATGCAATCAAACAGTGGTAGCACATACTAATAACTACAATTATCAAAATTGTAGGCACTGAATTAATTTAACTAATTGGGTAAATATCTGGCTAGTGATGTCAATAAGCAAAACTGATATTTTATTTCATGCTCTAGACATATATTTCCGGAGTGTATGCCTATTAATATGAAGCATCAGGCGTAAATCTTAGATCTGCCCAATTTCCCACCAATAAATGAACTTATTGGCTAATAGCTGAAGTCTACTCAATGGAATGAAAATTTGCCATTAAAGGAGTTTTATTATGCAGCCCTAGGTTTCTCATCTATGACGGTTATTGACCATGATACAAGATTTAAGCAAGGGAGTTATTTGTCACAGGGATTGGTTATACTCAAAATGAAATTTGCGATACTTTTCCTCAGCTGTATCCTAAAATAGCTAAAAATATAAAAGTTTTTTAGGGGATTTTACCTAATAATCCAAAATTTGTAAATCACCCGATCAGGTAATCCAAATGGGTGATGTGTACTCGACACTATCCATTATAAATTTTGGAGAAACTCTAGACATACCTTGCATCGGGGACTCTACACGACGAAACCAAACTCATTCACTTGGTTCAAAATTATGGTTTTAATTAAAGAAATTGTCCAACAGGCCTTAAATACTGGCTATTTGAGTGTTGCAGCCCAAAACCAGATGCAAGTGTTACTTCAAGCTAGTTACGATTCAGATGATTTAGATGCCTTTATTATCTTGCAGCGAGCTGTCGTAGCTGGTGATGTTAAACAAGAGTCACGTACTCAAAAATTCTCATCCCACAGTAATGATACTACATCCAATATCAAACTTGCTTATCAAATAGCAGCAGAGATTGCTTTCGCCGCAGCTGTGGCGCTAACGATGCCTAAAAATCAGCAAGATCAACCTTATTTAGGCACGTAAAAATATATTATCAATTTGATTTGCTAAGGAAAATAGGGACATTCGGCTTGTGCTTTTAGAGATAAACGATAATACAGAAGTATATCTCCAAGTACCCCTGAATATAGATACAATCAATACTTATTTCTTGAATTATTTTGCCTCGAGCGATCGCCTATTCTTAAATTGCTTGTTGCCTCACTTTGTTTATGTTCAGAAAAGTGAAGCTAATTACTGTTATAATTTACATGATTAGGTAAGTTGTGTAGCGTAAATCACAAAAAGCTTAAGAAAAAATTAAAAAATTGCCCAAAATACTTAAAATATCAAGCTTTTTTCTGAAGCAGTAGCTCTTCCCGGGTAGGGAAGTTATGCGGTAGCTGAGTTTTCACGGTAATTGCTAGCTGAAATTGCCAGTGAAATCAAAATTGTTGAGATTTAGTTAAATAATACATGATAGATAATGATTAAATTTTCATATACTCAGTACATACCTGAGGGGAACGCATAGACTTAGAAATGCCCTTGGTGTAAACTTTACCAGCGATGGAAAGAATCACTCTCAATGCTTAACAAAGTCATCGCAATTTTACAAACACAGTAGAAAGAATTGGCAACATTGGGTAAAGACAGTAAACAATAGCCGTATCTAAACTTGGAGTTTTGCCAATCTATGCAGCCAATTCGCACCTTCAACGTCTCTCCTTCACTACCGCAGCGACTCGAACCTCTGCGGCGACTAGCATATAACTTGCACTGGGATTGGAACGTTGAGACTAAAGATTTATTCCGTCGCTTAGACCCCGATTTGTGGGATTCTAGCCGTCATAACCCTGTATTGATGCTGGGTACCATCAGTCAAGGGCGGCTTTTGGAAGTTGTCGAAGATGAAGGCTTCCTAGCACAACTAGATCGGGCTGATCGTCAGTTAGAAGATTATCTGCAAGAGCGTACTTGGTATCAGAAACAACGCAGCCAAAAGCCCAAAGAATGCTATGCCTATTTTTCGGCTGAATTTGGATTGGTAGATTGTTTACCAATTTATTCTGGTGGCTTGGGTGTTTTGGCGGGGGATCATCTCAAATCTGCTAGCGATTTAGGGTTACCGCTTGTGGGTGTGGGCTTACTATATCAGCAAGGGTACTTTGCCCAATACCTGAATGCAGATGGCTGGCAGCAGGAACGCTACCCCATCAATGATTTTTATAATATGCCTCTGCACCTGGAACGCAATCCTGATGGTTCAGAACTGCGGATTGCTGTAGATTATCCAGGACGCAAAGTGTATGCCAGAGTTTGGCGTGTACAAGTGGGAATGGTACCGCTATATATGCTGGACACCAACATCGAACCCAACAATCCTTACGACCACGACATCACAGACCAATTGTATGGTGGTGATATCGATATGCGGATTCACCAGGAAATTATGTTGGGGATCGGTGGTGTCCAGATGTTGAAAGCATTGGGATATAACGTCACTGCCTATCATATGAATGAAGGTCATGCGGGATTCTCTGCTTTAGAGCGGATCCGCATCCTCATTCAGGAAGAAGGGTTGAGTTATGCCCAAGCTAAACAAGTGGTAGCTTCCAGTAATATCTTTACCACTCACACGCCAGTACCAGCAGGAATTGACTTGTTTGCTCCCGACAAAATTTTGTATTATCTGGGTTACTATGCCGAAATTTTTGGCTTGCCCAAAGAACAATTTTTAGGGCTGGGACGAGAAAATACTGGTGATTTATCAGCGCCCTTTAGTATGGCGGTATTGGCCTTGAAGATGGCAACATTTTCTAATGGTGTAGCTCAGTTGCATGGTGTCGTATCGCGGCAGATGTTCCAGGGTTTATGGAAAAAGGTACCAGTAGAGGAAGTACCAATTGCCGCTATTACCAACGGTGTCCATGCCCGTAGTTGTGTCGCTAAGTCAACACAGGAGTTATACGATCGCTACTTGGGGCCCAATTGGTCATCAGCACCACCAGATAGCCCATTGTGGGAGCGGATGGATGCGATCCCCGATGAAGAGTTGTGGCGGAATCATGAACGCTGCCGCTTAGATATGATTTTGTATGTGCGAGAGCATTTAGTCAAACATTTACGCGATCGCGGTGCTTCCGCCTTGGAAATTGATCAAGCTCAAGAAGTGCTAGATCCCCACGTTTTAACCATTGGCTTTGCTCGGCGTTTTGCCACTTACAAACGCGCCACTCTCTGGATGCGTGATTTGGAACGCATTAAGCGGATTTTATTGAGTAATAAAAACCGAAAAGTGCAATTTGTGATTGCTGGTAAGGCTCACCCTAAAGATATTCCAGGGAAAGAACTCATCCGCGACATCAATCACTTTATCCGCGAACATCACTTGGAAAAACAAGTAGTGTTTGTTCCCAACTATGACATCCACATTGCTCGGTTGATGGTAGCTGGTTGTGATATTTGGTTAAATACACCACGTCGTCCACGGGAAGCTTCTGGTACCAGTGGCATGAAAGCAGCCATGAATGGACTACCAAATTTAAGCGTTCTCGATGGCTGGTGGGATGAAGCTGATTATGTCCGCACTGGTTGGGCAATTGGACACGGTGAAAATTACGACGATCCTAATTATCAAGACGAGGTAGAAGCTAACGCTCTCTACGAGTTGCTAGAGAAGGAAGTTGTACCTCTGTTTTATGATCATCAGGATGTTGATGGTTTACCTAGGTCGTGGGTGGCCAAAATGAAAGATGCAATTCGCTTGAATTGTCCTTTCTTTAATACAGCCCGGATGGTAAGGGATTATGCACAACGAGCTTATTTCCCCGCTAGCGATCGCTATCATATCCTGACTGCTGATAACTATGCCCCAGCTAAAGAATTAGCTATTTGGAAAGCAAAACTGAGCGAACACTGGTTCAACATTAAAATCAAAGATATTGATGTATCGACAGATGCCGATATTGAAGTTAACCAAACCGTCGCCGTCAAAGCCAAGGTTGACTTAGCAACTTTGACAAATGATGATGTCCGCGTTGAGCTCTACCAAGGTGCAATTGATGCCAATGGTGAAATTGTCAATGCTGTGCCAGTAGTCATGGATTACCAAGGACAGGATGCACAAGGATTGAGTGTTTACACGGCTAACATCACCTATACTACCTCTGGTTTACAAGGTTTGTCTTTACGTGTGCTACCACAACATCAACACTTGTCTAGTCCCTATGAGCCTAGGTTAATTGCTTGGGCAGAATGAGATAAGCGTAGTTGTTCGTGAAGCGTCCCGAAGGGTACGGGAGTAGGGAATCTAGATATTCCCACCACTCCCTATTTTCTGAGGAATGACGATGTAACCCGTGGTGCGATCGCCTAGTACTAGGTTACGTTGTTCACCCCAGTACCACCAATGGGCGGCGACATAAGCGCAAATGAGGCTGTCTAGTTTGTCTTCGGCTGTTTTGAGTGCTGCGCCTGTGGTGGGGATTTCGGAATTAAAGGAACCACAGAGGCGCAAAGAACACAGAGGGGGAGTCAAAGATGGCAGAATATCAACTATGAAATTGTAGAGTTTAATTAATTCTAAGCGACGCTCACTGAGGCGTCCTTTTTTATATTTGAGAATGCGTTCTAAGTTGAATAAATTTACTATTGCAGGATGGGGAAAAACTTCTATTTGATATCTGCCTGGTTTTTGGGGATCAATGATGGGTGCATGGGCAAATCCACGAGATTCTAATTCTAAGCCAAAGTTGATGGTGCGTTCTGCGAAGGGGAGATTTTGATTAGCTGGGTAACATCCGGCGTGATATTTACCAAAGTATTTGTGAGTGAGTTTGTCGGGGAGACGACTTCCTGTAGCGTTGGGGATCAAGGTGGGTGCATCTACGGCAATAAGGGCAGGTTCTTCTGGTTGTACACTTTGATCAATCCAGGTGAGGATGTCTGCAATAAATTCTAGGCGATTTAAATCTAGTATTTGCAGTTGTCCTGCGATTAATTCTAAGCAGCATAAGCCGCTTGGTTGCGATTTCCAGCCTAAATCAATGCCGATAAATTTCATTACTGTTTATTTATGTGCGTTCTTATTATCACATTTCTTTTTCAAGAAATTGCCAAATTTCACAACAGTTGGTGACGTTTCTAGTTAAGTAAGTCGGCGAGAAAAAATCAAACTATGTGTTTGTAGAGGTAGGTAATAGAAAAATTTTAAATTTTAGATTAAGAAGGGATAGCTGTGTACTGAGTTTTTTTAAATTAATTGGTAGTTAGGGGCAGGGATAAGAATTTTGCTCAACGGCGATCGCGTTTTAGTTGCCAGAGTGCTTTTTCTACGCACCAATCAACGCTGCGATCGGGATTGCGGTTTTGTTCATATTTCACCAATCTCTCTGCTGCGGCGGCATCACCGTGAACTAGAGTCAAAAGTTTATGCCAATTGCCTGTCTTGGGGATGTTGTCTTGATACTTGTGCCTTTGCCTGGGTTTGTGTTGGTGTATTGATTTCTTTCTGGTGGTGTGGTAGCGTCCTTGAATTTTATTACCTTGTAAGACCAGAAAAGCCAGCCATAACATGAGCAATACCCAGAAAATGAGAATTACAGGATGCATCGAAATTTAGATGTAGATGTTTAATTCCACCATGCGGCGAATTTCTCATCCAGACATCGGGAAAACCTCTCATTTGCAACTTCACAGCCGCTTCATGAAAAAGATGAGGGTTGCTGTGAAGAGTGCTGAGTTAAAAGTGCTGAGTTAAAAAACCGCCCACACTTCGGCAAGGCTCAGTGACCACAATTCGCGGGGTATCAACCTTCTGACAGTAATAAGATTCCGCCCACAAGGGACGGGGCTTGTACCGAGTGCGAAAGTCCTTCCTTCTTCTTCTTTTGACTCAGCACTCAGCACTCAGCACTGAGTAAGGTAAAAGCTACCCAGTTATGATTTAAAGAGTTAGCAAAAGCGCTAATGTCTAATGACTACTGACTGATGACTAAAGTGAAATTTATGGGCAAGCAGCGTGTTCTTTCTGGAGTTCAACCAACGGGCAATTATCATTTAGGCAATTATTTGGGAGCCATTCGCAACTGGGTGGAAGGTCAGAGCGAATACGAAAATTACCTCTTCGTGGCAGATTTACACGCGATTACGGTGCCACACGACCCCACACGGTTAGCGTCTGATACCTACACCCTAGCGGCGCTTTATCTAGCTTGTGGTTTGGATTTAAATTACTCCACTATTTTTGTGCAATCTCACGTCTCTGCCCACAGCGAACTTACCTGGTTGTTTAACTGCATTACACCTTTAAACTGGTTGGAAGACATGATCCAGTTCAAAGAAAAGGCTGTCAAGCAAGGGGAAAATGTAAATGTTGGCTTGTTGGACTACCCAGTGCTAATGGCTGCTGATATTTTGCTGTATCAAGCCGATAAAGTGCCAGTAGGTGAAGACCAAAAGCAACACTTGGAACTAACAAGGGATATTGCCGCCCGGTTTAATCACTTGTTTGGTAAAGACCAGCCAGTAATTAAGTTACCAGACCCTTTAATTCGCAAGGAAGGGGCAAGGGTGATGAGTTTGGCAGATGGTACACGCAAAATGTCGAAGTCTGATCCTTCTGATTTAAGCCGAATTAATTTACTCGACCCACCAGACCAGATTCAATATAAAATTAAACGCTGTAAAACAGATCCGGTTCGCGGTCTAACTTTTGATGATCCAGAACGTCCAGAGTGTAATAACTTGTTAACGTTGTATATGCTGCTGTCTGGGAAGAAAAAATCAGAAGTAGCAGCAGAATGTCTGGATATGGGTTGGGGGCAATTTAAGCCATTATTGACAGAAACGACAATTAACGCCCTCAAACCAATCCAAGAAAAATATCAGGCGATTACCGAGGATAAAACCTATCTAGAGTCTGTATTGCGCGATGGACGGGAAAAAGCCGAGGCGATCGCTAATCAAACTCTGGCACAAGTAAAAGCCGCTTTGGGCTATTCTACGCCTCTATAAGGTTTTCGCTTTTGGGTGTAATTCGTTATACCCTTGATAAAAACTCAGACATTAATCTTATGCAGGAAACCCAAAGTGTCACAGCCCCGAATTACTTTCGTAGAGCCGTGCAAGCGGGTAAATTTTTAGTGACTGCCGAAGTAGCACCCCCGAAAGGGGGAAACCCAGCGCACATGATTGCCATGGCGGCGACCCTTAAGGGGAGGGTTCATGCCGTCAATATTACCGATGGTAGCCGCGCCGTATTGCGGATGTCTTCTTTGGTAGCATCGGCGATTTTATTACAAAATGGCATTGAGCCAATTTGTCAGATTGCTTGCCGCGATCGCAACCGCATTGGTCTACAAGCAGACCTCATGGGCGCTCATGCCTTGGGTATCCGTAATATATTGGCTTTGACTGGTGACCCAGTGAAAGCAGGAGATCATCCAGATGCTAAAGGTGTGTTTGACTTGGAATCTGTGCGACTATTGCAACTAATTCGGAAGATGAATCAGGGCGTTGATTGTAATGAGAAATCCTTGACAGATGGCGCAACAGATTTATTTGCTGGTGCGGCGGTAGATCCGCAATGTGCTAGTTGGTCAGGCTTACAAAGTCGATTTGAACGCAAAATTGCAGCAGGAGCGCAGTTTTTTCAAAGTCAATTAATTACAGACTTTGAGCGGCTAGAAAAGTTTATGGATACGATAGCTTCTGTCCATAAAAAACCAATTTTGGCAGGAATTTTTCTGTTGAAATCGGCCAAGAATGCTCAGTTTATTAATCGGTGTGTTCCGGGTGTGAATATTCCTCAGCATATTATTGATAGGTTGGCACAGGCAAAAGACCCCCTTGAGGAAGGAATGAAAATTGCCGCCGAACAAGTACAAATTGCACGGCAATTATGTCAGGGTGTCCACATGATGGCAGTCAAGCGGGAAGATTTGATTCCCCAAATTTTAGATTTGGCTGGGGTAAAAATGGTAGAAAAGTGATATTTTCTTCCCGCAGGACATGTACTAGTGCATGAGAAATAACTTTTGCTGCCTGCACCAACGGGCGAAACGCCTATCCTCAAAGAAAACTGTCAGCATCAATATACTTAACCTCAACCACTTCCCTTGTAGGGAAGTGGTTGGGGTAGAGGTTACTTAGCACCCATCTCAAACACTGCACTACGCAAAAAATCAACCCTTTGCTCAAACTCCCAGCCTTTGATTGTATTGACAAAGTTGTCTGTTTCAGATGGTAATTGATAGTCAGAAGGTATTTGGATAATCGTACCTTGTTCCATCCCTTGAGCTAGTCTGAGCCATACGTCTAACTTAGCGCTAGAACTTAAAGCATTATAGGTGCGGCTAATATCAGTATTTGCACAAGCAACGATGTCACGTTGTGCTTGCAGTTGTTGTTCTTTGGGCATTGCCTCAATTTGATCAACTAAAGCTGCTGCGGTTTCTTGTACAGATGGTTGATTGGTGGGGGTCAAATTATCTTTGATATCCAGATAGCCGTACCACAGTAAACCTAACTGAGTATCGACATCAAAACGTCGAAATTGTTCTACAGATTTTCTTGCTGTTTCATTGGTAGTGAAGGTCATAAAATCTCCGATGGCTGTCTACATCAGCAGTTGCTTATGTCATTTATTAGCACCTGCTTTACAAAATTTAATCAATTGACTCTCAAAGATTAACCCTGCAAAAGACAGAAATAGATACCTTCACTGAGACCAGTGGAACTTATGACTACTGAAGGATGGCGAGTATTAAGTCTAAATTTTGTGCTGTATTTGCAGACTTTGCAAAATATAACTAGATAGCTCACAAAATCCTTCCCCTTCAGCTGCGGTAGTCATATAAGTAGGCTGATGTTGTAACTGATTTGCATATTTCAGGACATTTGCTACACCCACAGAAATAGGAAAATAACGTTGATCAAATAAACTTTCATCATTGGGACTATCACCAACAGTGATAGTTTGTTCTGCTGTAAATTCTGGTAAGTATTCGCGCAATACTTGCAATAATCCTCTAGCTTTTTCTTGTCCTTGGGGTTTAATGTGACACTGCACATTACTGTAAGTGAATCCCCAACCCATTTGTTGACAAAGATTACCTAGGGTTTGTAGTTCATCTGGACTCAAAGCAGCTACATCAAATGTCCAATCGGTGATGCGAAAGCGGTTGTCGGCAGATTCCTGGATTTGGGGAAATTGAGTTTTTAATTCGGCAAAAGCCAAACCTAAACGCTGGCGATGTTCTCCTAAGTCAGGAATAGGTGTTAAAGCTATTGGTTTTTCTTGCTCAGATGGATAGAATAAGCCGCCATTTTCTGCGATCGCACCGACAACTGGCAGCAAATTACTTAGTCCACTCACCCACCCAGCAGAACGTCCGGTGACAATCAATACTTTGATCTCATTTGCTGCTAAATCTTCTAACGCTTGCAGCAACGCCGCCGAAAATTTGCCTCTGCGAGTTAGCGTACCATCCATATCTGTGGCAACTAGGCGGATATTACTCAAGTCGGTAGATGCAGCTTGAGAAAGTTGTCTGATAACAGGAAAATTTGTGTGTATATACATATACAGTTTCAATAAAGCTGTAAAAAATAATCACCATACAGCTAAATGGCATTCAGGATTTGGGCATCCTAAAGATAATAAATCAACTGTTTCTGTTTGTATATTTATCAACCATGCTAACTTCCATGTTTCTTGCCCAATCCTCTGGGTCGCAGACAAAAAAGGTTTCCCAACAAATCGTCGCCAATGAGTCTCAATTACCACCACTTTTGGTTATGACTTCTGGTGGACTGGCTTTAGCGGTGATTGGTTTAATTGTGTGTAGCAAACTTCAGCTAGATAAGTTAGAGAAAAAACTTAAATTTGAACAATTCCGGACGCGAGAACTAGAGAAAAAGTTTAAACTAGCGCTGGAAACTATTCGCAAAATGGAAACGAATCCCGATTTGGTGAACTCACGGGACTTTAATTTGGACTATCTGCGGATGCGGATGTCAGAAGAGGTGTTTCATTTTGCGATCGTTAATCAAATGAAAATTAAAGTTAAAGATAAAATTTCTCAAGCATTACGTCCAAATCAAGCCCAGCAAGGAATTATCGGCATTGCTAGCAGCACTGGACGGCAGGTAGATGAAATTTTTGATGTGGAATATGAGACTGGTGCTGGTGCAAATGCGGCTAAACGAGTACTGTTTCGTATTCAAATCCGGTTAATGAAGTTACCTACACAAGCAACTTCTGCCACCATCAGCCAAATTATTGACTGTGTTGAAACTTATCTTAGCCCCGTTGAAGATGAGGATACCTGGCAACCGACAATTCAAGGACGAATTGCCTATATGCATTGGGATCAAAAGGCTAAACCTACGCCCTTATTGGTGCTGGAACAATCTAATGAAGGCGTAAATGTAACTTTTCGCACGAGTCGCCAAGCAAATGTTGCTGCACAGCAGAAACCTTCTGGAGGTAAGAGTAGGTGACAGGTGACAGGTGATAGGTGACAGAAAAATATTGTGTGTAATTAGTTCTGTCTAAATACTTAATAATTATGGGTGATGAATTATGGTTTTTCGCTGATAACTGCACTTTGGGAATTACGCACTAAAATACCATCTTCCATTTCAATGATGCGATCGGCTATGTCCAAGATGCGATTATCGTGAGTGACTAACAAGATAGAAGTTCCTTGTTCTTTAGCCAGACCTTGCATGATTTCCACAACATCGCGTCCCGATTGTTTGTCCAAAGCGGCGGTTGGTTCGTCTGCTAGTACCAGTGGGGGACTATTGACTAGGGCGCGGGCGATCGCTATTCTTTGTTTTTGTCCGCCAGAAAGACTGTCTGGGTAATAACTAACTCGTTCTTCTAAACCAACAGCCCCCAGCATGGCTTCTGACTTGGCGATCGCTTCATTTTGAGTGATATCATCATTTAATTCCACTGCCATCTGCACATTTTGCGTAGCAGTTAAGAATCCCAACAAGTTGTGAGCTTGAAAAATATAACCAATATTACGCCGAATTTGCACCAATTTATTCTGACTAGCGCCAAACAGTTCTACACCTAAAAATTTCAGACTTCCCTCTTGTACAGACCGCAAACCACCAATTAAACTCAGTAATGTTGTTTTACCTGAACCTGATGGTCCAGTCATAATGACAATCTCTCCCGGATAAATTTCTAGGTTAATGTCAAATAAAATCTGTTTTTTTAGTGGGCCTTTGCCGTAGTAGTGGTTGAGATTTTTAATGGCAATTACAGGTTCTTGGTTCATGATTAAGTGTTATTGGTTACAAGTGAGTAATTCGATCCTTAAAATATAGCTAAAGCTTTCAACACTAACTAAATTAATATTTTACATGGCTGAAATTAAATTAATTAAAATCAATTGTTTAATATTAATTAAAAGATATCTGCTGGATCGGCAGAGCGTAATTTACGTACAGCAATAACACCAGATACAAAACACATAATTATTGTCAAAATTAACACAGTTAGCGCCCGCTCAAAACTCATGAAAACTGGTAATAATGTGGCTTCTCTAGCCCGGGAATACATAAGCATTGAAAAAATCCATCCAGGAATATATCCTAAGCAAGCTAACAATAATGCTTCTTGGAGTATGACAATTAATAAATATTGCTGTGTATAACCTATTGCCTTTAAAGTAGCGTACTCAGATAAATGATCGGAAACTTCCGTATAAAGTATTTGATAAACAATTACGGTTCCCACAATGAAACCCATGATTGTCCCTAAAGTGAAAATAAATCCAATAGCTGTGCTACTTGCCCAATAATTCCGCTCAAAGTCAATAAACTCTTGCTTAGTTAAAACATTGATATCTTGGGGTAAATAATTCCGCAATTGCTGGACAACAACACTAGGATTTGCTCCAGGATTTAATCTAATTAGTCCAATGTCAATTAATCCCCGTTGACGGTCAGTGAATATCCTCAAAAAATTAATATCACTGGTAATTAAATTACCATCCGCCCCAAAAGATGCACCTAAAGTAAATAATCCTTCTACTCTAACTCGTCTTCTTCTTACTTCTGCTGTTAAGGTTTTTCCCTGATCTAATTCAGCAGCAATTGGGCCATACTCTTGCCTGGAGGAACGGTCAAATAAAACTACATCAGGCAGTTTTAATCTGGATAGATTCTCCTGAACTCCAGGCAAATCAAACAGATTATCTTCTGGATTAATGCCAAATATGAGAATGCTACGAGGGCGACCTGTTACCGGATTTCGCCAACTTGTATAATCCAAATATATGGGATGTACTGATTTAACTGCTTGTAATTCTAAGGCTTTATACAACCGCCTTTGAGAAAAAGTTTCCATTGCCAGCACGGCGTTAGATTGCTTATTAATTAAAACAATGTCACCCTTTAAGCTACTATGTAACCGCACGTTACTATAATAAAGTGCATCCCGAAAACCAATTTGCATAAACATCAGAATATCGGCAAAGGCAATTCCTGCCAGAGCCACGGCTAGGCGAGTTTTTTCTCGCGTCAATTGTAGCCACGACAAAGGAATTTTACGAGTCATTTTCTCATTTTGATAGGCTATTACAATTCGTAATTCGTAATTAAGAGAAGTTAAATGGTTTCACTGCTTAATTAGAATTTAATTCTCTATTAATTTCAGCAATTACCTTGGCATTGGTGAAACCAGAAACTCGCTGACTATCTTCTGCAAGCAAGGCAATTTTGACTTCTACGACTCTGGCATCTATATCTGCTACTGGGTCTATACTCAATACATCTTTTTTGCCAATTTTTCTGCCAATCTCGGTAACAGTTCCCTTTAATTGCCCGCTAAATGCCCCATTCTCGCTGGTGATGGTAGCAGTTTGACCTATACGTACTTGAGAAATACTATCTTCAGGAACTTCAGCAATGACCATCATTTGGTCAGTTTGGCCGATTTCAACAATACCATTAGGACTGATAGCTTCTCCTGATTTGGTGTGAATTGCTAAAATTTCTCCAGCAATTGGTGCTTGGACGTAGCTTAATTTTAGTTCTGCTTCGGCTCGTTTGACATTAGCGATCGCATTACTAACTTGAGCTTGTCCTCTTTGCATATCAGTAGGCCGAAATTCCACAAGTCGGCTCAGTCTGGCTTTTTCTTCATCAATTTGTCTTTGCAAAGTGGCGAGAGTTTTATCGCGGTTAACTCTGGCTTCAACTAATTGTTGTTGCAAAGTTGCTAAAGTTGCTACTTGGTTGGCTCTAGCTTCGGCGAGTTGCTGTCTTAGGGTTGCCTGTACCTGCCTCAGGTTGGCTTGGCTTTCAATAACTTGCTGATTAGAAGTTACCGCACTCAGTCTTCTTCTGTCCCGTTCTTGCTGAGAAATAGCACCTTCTCGGTACAACATCTCATAGCGTCCAGCATCAACTTGAGCATTGCGCTGTTCAGCTTGGATGCGAGTAACCGTTGCTCTTAAACTATCTTGTTGTCCTCTGAGTTCAGCTTCTAGGCGATTCACTGTTGCTTGTTGAGCCAGTTTTTCTCCACTTAACTGTGCAGCTATCCGAGCAATCATTGCTTGTTGAGCATCCCTTTCTCCGTTTAACTGGGCTTGTATACGGGCAATAATTGCTGTTTGAGCTTCAATATCTCTTGGTGAGCCAACTTTTACTTGAGCGAAATTAGCCCGAGCTTCTTGCAGTCTGGCTTTTGCTTCTTCCAATGCTGCTAGTTGGGTATCATGGTTATCTAAAATTGCAATCACTTGGCCTTTTCGTACCCGCTCTCCCTCTCTCACAAAGATTTGCTGAACTCGTGACGCAGATTGCAATCCAGCAGCAGGAGCAGACAGTTTCAAGACTTCTCCTCGTGGTTCCAAACGTCCTACAGCACTAATACTGTTGGTAACTGGTTTTACGGGTATAGACGGGCCTAGTTTTTTCAGCTGTTCAACTTTAGCTGTAGTTAGTAGCCCAGCAGCGATAACAATTGGCAGGGCTACAGCGATACCCCACCAAATCTTAGGTTGTTCCGGATCAAGTAGCAGCTCTCTTGAGCTTGGCTTCTCAGTCACCCTTGACATGGTTATTGCCCACTTTTTGAATTGTGCTGATGGAAGGAAAAAAGCGAATTAGGGGTAATTAGATTCAGTCAAACAGTTTTTAGTAAATAGCAAGCTGATAATCGCAAAGACAAACAACAGTAGCTAAAAATCCACTATTATGATGTACGCTCAATCCTACAGATTTCTACAATGGTGCTTGCTAGATCAGCATTCCAGTAGCTCTGAGTGTCATTGAGAATTACATCACCCAAATACCATTTCTGTTGGCAACCTGGTATAAATTTAACGTGAATTCGATGAACCTCACCCCAACCCCTCTCCGACACGGAGAGGGGTTTAAATATCTTTAAAGCTCAACGAGAAATTAAGATTTTGAAGCCTCTCTCCTTGCAGGGGAGAGGTTTGGAGAGGGGTTTTTTCAACTTGTCGAACTCCTAAGAAATAGTGCTGAGTGCTGTAAAGCCCTGCGGGCATGGCTGCGCGTAGAGCGGTAGCGGGGCGTAAAGCCCTGCGGGCATGGCTGCGCTTATAGCCCGTGCTGAGTGCTGAGTGAGGAGTAAAAAGTACGAAGGATTATGTTTCTTTCGCCCTTCCCGCAGGTTCACCTCCGTTGGAGACTCACGTAAATTTAGTAAATATAATCACGCACACAAGTATTTGTGAGTACAACCTCACAAGCATTTTCTCAAACATTAGATAACTTCCTGCCAGATTTTTGAGCAGCTATACCAACAGTCTCAAAAACTTTTTTGCTTTGGCAGCGAGTATTCAGTCAGTCAACGACCAACTACAAATGTATATCAAATAGAGCGTTCCTAACATCACAGTTTCCTTAACTTTGTGGTCAACCGATTTGTAGGTTTGTTTACCTCGATTTATATAGTTTGGATATTTAATCCAAAAACCTGACGACTGTTGTCTAACTCCATTAAACTCTCGTTGAATAAATTCTACATTCATCAGTTACGGGAAAACGTAACAGAACCTACAGATGGGGAGATGAGGGAGTGGGGGAGATTAATAACTCTTTACTCAGCACTCAGCACGGGCTATAAGCGCAGCTATGCCCGCAGGGCTTTACGCCCCGCTACCGCTCTACGCGCAGCCATGCCCGCAGGGCTTTACAGCACTCCAAAAGCACTTTTCAGTTGGGTAGGTCAAATAATACTGTGGTCATGTAATTTTCTGCCCAATCTTGACCAAAGGCTTTTTCTAGTACTCGTCGGGTTTTGTCGTTTTGTTGTTGTTTGGTGCAGTAGTTGCGTTGTCCAGCTAAAATTTGCAGTGACTTTTCAGGTGAAACAGGACTAGAAGCGATCGCCTGCTGACAATGAATGTCTAAAAATTCTTGCACACGCAGAAGAAATATTGTCTCTTCTTCTGGGGAACTGGGACGAACAAAAATACAAAAATCGGAAAATATATGACCCCATTCTGGTAATTCACGGGTTTGGGAAAAGTTCAGTGTTGTGAGTGCTGTAAGTTGAGTATTATAGGATTCCGGTAAGGTACGTTCTATGTTAACAGGAGATAGGTCGGCGATCGCTGCGCTAATTTGACCTCTACCACCAACTAAATCGCAGCCAAACATCGGTAGATCATATTCTGGACGAGGAAACATGACACAGTGCAAAATATCCAACATATTTCCCACCTTTGCTAGTTCCAAGTGCATTTTCCGGAACTGGGGTGTTTGATAGCAGCGATTTTCTATGGTCAGTTTTTCACCCTCTAGTCTACCTTCTACATATCCCAACTCAGCAGGCAAATGGTAAGGTGACAGATCCAAATGCTTGTGCCATGTTGCTTCAATACAGTCAGCTAGTTTGTGAATTAGGGTATGTTGTTGCTCACGCAGCGAGGGACTAGGAGTAAATGACATCTTTTCATGAGAAATGCTATCTAGTTGTCAGTTTACCGTCTGCTGTGTCACTCCGTTCTTGGTTGCAACATAAGCAAACACTTTTTTGTCTCAAGCAGCTTAGTGGCGTGGCAAAGCTAAAATGTTGCAAAATCATCATGAACCATTTTAAGTAGGTAGGCACTAAATGAGTCACGAACAAAAAGATCCCCGACTTCTACGAGAAGTCGGGGATCTGATCTTCTCGCTGTTTGCAATTCAAATAGGATTGCTATGTGTAAAATTGTTGTAATTCAACGTGAGTTCGACAAATATCAAAAACCCCTCTCCAAACCTCTCCCCTGCCAGGAGAGAGGCTTTAAAAGCCTAATTTTTCGTTGTATTTTCAGCCCCTCTCCGCGTCGGAGAGGGGTTGGGGTGAGGTTCATCGAATTCACGTTAATTCAGTTCGTAGTAAGCGGCTCTAGCCCTTATTTGAGGACTAAAGTCCTAACTACAAACCTTTAAATTTATTCTGCGCCTTCAATTGGTGCAAAACCTTGGCGCTGAATATTTTCGGTGATTGTACGCGGTTCCAAAAATTGTAGGAGATAATCAGGGCCTCCGGCTTTAGAACCCACACCAGAAAGTTTGAATCCTCCAAAGGGTTGCCGTGCAACTATAGCACCCGTGATAGTGCGGTTAATGTACAAATTCCCGATTTCAAAATCTTCCTGTGCCTGCTGAATGTGGGAAGGTGTGCGAGAATAAATTCCCCCAGTCAAAGCATAGTTAGTACCATTAGCGACGGCTAAGGCTTCGGGAAAATCTTTCACTTTAGTTACCGCCAGCACAGGCCCAAAAATTTCTTGTTGGGCAATTATCGCATCCGGTGCTACTTCACTAAAGATGACTGGTCCGATAAAATATCCTTGTTCGGGTGCTGATAATTCCAAAGCTACCTGCGCTTGTGCCTTACCTTTCTCAATATACTCACGAATGCGATCGCGGGACTTAGCATCAATCACCGGGCCAACTTGGGTACTAGGTAACTCAGCCTCACCAATATTTAAGGATTTCGTCGCCTCAACCAACCGCCGGACAAAGGCATCATAAATTGGTTGCAGCACAATCACCCGCGAACAAGCAGAACATTTTTGTCCACTGTAACCAAATGCCGACTGCACCACCCCGACAACAGCTTGGTCTAAATCAGCACTTTCATCCACGATGATGGCATTTTTCCCGCCCATTTCCGCAATTACCCGCTTAAGATGCTTTTGTCCTGGTTTCAGGGTTGCGGCTTCCGCATAAATCCGACAACCGACTTCTTGAGAACCAGTAAAAGCAATAATGTGAGTATCAGGATGATTTACCATGTAAGCACCCACTTGGGAACCCTTACCAGGTACGTATTGAAAAACACCTTTAGGAATGCCAGCCTCAATTAAAATTTCCGTGAGTTTTGCCGCAATCACAGAAGAAGTTTCCGCAGGTTTCAGAAGAGTACAATTACCCGCAACCAAAGCAGCCACAGTCATCCCACAGGCGATCGCCAACGGGAAATTCCAAGGAGAAATCACCACAGCAATTCCTCTAGGTTGGTAAATATAACGATTCGTTTCACCCGCAACGTCATAATTAACACCTTCATCTAGCCGTTCCATTTCCTCAGCATAGTAGCGGCAAAAATCTATCGCCTCAGAAACCTCCGCATCCGCCTCCTTCACAGGCTTCCCCACCTCCAAAACAATCCAAGCCGAAAGTTCAGCCCGACGTGCTTCCATCAAATCAGCCGCCTGACGCAGAACCCCAGCCCGTTGTTTCACCGGCGTTTTGCGCCAACCAGGAAACGCCGCCTTAGCCGCTTGCATCGCCTGTTGTGCCTGTTCCACACTAATCAAGCCAACCCTACCAACCACCTCACTAAAATTAGAAGGATTCAGCGAATCAACAAACTCCTGAGTATTCACATACTCCCCATTAATCAACGGTAGATAAGTCCTACCCAGTTGACGCCGCACCTCTTCAAAAGCTTGAGTAGACATATTTCTTGCCTCTGCTTCCGCATAATCCGTATCCGCAACCCCAGTAAACCCCTCCTCATCTTTGCGACTTTGCGCGCCAGTTGCTTCAAGTCGGCGGAGCCGCCCAACGCACTGGCTTGCCTTTGCGCGAGCTAAATCCGGAGCCGCCAACAACTCCTCAATCGGTCTATCTTCCAAATTCTGCCGTAAAAACGAACTATTAGCCGTATTTTCCAATAATCGCCGAATCAGATAAGCCATCCCCGGTAACAACTCACCATAGGGACAATAAACCCTCACCCGATAACCCTTATCCACCAAAGCCTTAGCCAACTTATCCCCCATCCCATACAACACCTGCATTTCAAAGCAACGCCGGGGGACATTTAAACTCTCCGCAATAGCAATAGCGCGTGCTTGCGATCGCACATTATGACTACCAATAGCAGCATACACATATTGGTGATTTTCCAACAACAACTGAGTAATAGCTTCAAAATTGGCATCTGTTGCCGCCTTATCGTTATAAACTGGCTTTGGCCAATGTTTCTGCTCCGCCTTAATCGTTTCCTGATCCCAATAAGCGCCCTTCACCAAACGAATTGTCAAAGGATAACCGCGCTGTTTCAACCAAGAAATTAACTTTTTAGCATCCTCCTCACTGTCACGCAGATATGCTTGAATTGTCACCCCAACATCTGTACGTTGGCGAAACTCCTCTTCCAGCAACAGCTTTTGCAGAATATTCAAAGTTAAATCTTTATAGGCATACTGTTCCATATCAAAATGGACAGATGCGCCCAACTCTTTCGCCCGACGTAACAAAATCCGAATGCGATCGCTAACTTTCTCCTCACTACCTTTAGCATCTAAAGGGTCAAATTGCGAATAAAACGCCGTTAACTTCACAGAAACTTGGACTTTTGGTAGCGGTTCGCCATCAGCTTCATCAATAGCTGGAATAGTTGACCAATTCTTGGATGCTTCTACTAATTGTTGCATTAATTCTAGATAGCGTTCTAGATAAGATTGCGCCTCCGCTTCCGTAATTACCGCCTCACCAAGTAAGTCAATGGTGAAAGCCATTTTTTCTTTTCGCAGCCGTTCAACTGTTTTAATAACTTGTTTAATATTTTCCCCAGAAATATATTTATGTGCCAAAGTTTCCACGGCTGTAGAAACAGTAGTCGCCGCCACTTGTCCCGGCATAGAGTCAGGGTTAGCAAAATTTAGCATCCCCTTTAAAGCTGCGGGTAATTCTACAGATTCATCTCCTAAATATTCTTGTAAATGCCTCGCAATTTCCGCTTTATGTTGCAAGGCGGGTAATGTATCTATAAAACGAAATAATTGTACCCGCAACCCTGGGTTACTCATCGCCCAAGCGAGTAATTTATCATCCCAACGCATCTGATCGCGCAGAGAACCTAAAAACGAACGATTTTCCTTAGTTGCAGCAAGAAGCTGTTTAGCAATTTCTTGAGTTTTAGCTTCGTAGGTGCTGCTTTGTACTTGTAATACCACTGATAACTCCTTATTTAGGGAATGGGGAATAGGTGACAGGGTACAGGGGTGATAAACTCTTTCCCTTACTCCCGACTCCCTCTTATTGTGACTCTTTCATTTGGCTGTCACCATATCTAGAAAACTGGACAATTTTTGTACACGGTGTAAAACAGTATTACGGTGCTGACTTTAGAGTAACTAACGCCAATCTGTACACCTCTTCCAGAAATATTTTTAACGTGGTTAAATTCCGATTTGTGGAAAACTTACCTTTGGTAATCCTAGTAACGTCTATTGTCTACCTGGGGAGTTGTGCAAACCAACCCACAGATCAACAACTGGAAGTATGGCGTCAAGAAGCGATCGCCCGCAATGCGGAAATGATGGCAAATAATGCCACAAAGATGCAGCAACAGTGGAATTTGGTTATTCAAGGTGAAACAGCAACTGGGCAATCCGTAGATTTAAATTGGCAACAAATACAAGCATTGGCCACAAATCATGTCAGAACACCAGATCCTCTTTATGTACTGAATCCCCATGAAATTTTTGACTTCCGTGGTGTTCTTGTTTCGACGCTTCTCAAACAGTTTGGTGCAGCATCTGGTGTCACGGATGTGACTTTTGTCTCCTTAAACTCTTATCATGTAACCCTGAGTTTGCAAGACTTGTTAGCATACCCCATTACTTTAGCGATCGCCAAAAATGGTCAACCAATTCCCCGCGATCAAGGTGGCCCTATTTATTTAGTCTTACCCTATGCCCAATACCCGCAACTCAAGCAAAAGTATAACGAAAGTACTTGGGCGTTTTACGTTAGCCACATGGTAGTGGGTACGGAACCAGTACAAATAAGTGTGGGGAGACGCAAATTTAATTTAACAGACCTTGACAAATTGCCCCAAGTCACAATTAATGAAACCGTCGGTTATAGAATTGCTTGGCCTAGTGGCAAAGTCAAACTACATGGGGTGCGTATACGTGATGTTTTAGCCTTATCTGGTGAAAAGTTGCCGGAACAAGGGACAATTGCAGTACGTGCCAAACCGCCAATTTATCGTGATGTCGCTAATCAAGTCCGTTTGCCAGTTAGTGAGGTGCGCGATTGCGATATTCTGCTAGCAACTAGATGGGGTGATGAACGTCAACTGATTCCGGCAAAAATGGGTGGCCCAGTCACACTAGCTTTGAGTTCTCAATGTGCAGCCACAACTAGCCAATCAACTTGGATGACGTTCGTAGAGGAACTAACCATAAGACCATGAAGTTTTTTGCCTTCCCATCGATTCGCATCCAGATTATGACTGCGGTAACACTGTTGAGTGTAACGCTAGTGGGATCAATAGTCTTGGTTTGGGCAAAGACTGAAAGTAAAGTTTACCGCCAGCAGAAGCTGAATGAAGCCAAATTATTTTCCCGTGTATTAAGTACGACGTTGTTTGCCAATCACCTTGCAGAACAAAACTGGAGCCAAATTCGACTCAATCTTGATTTACTGCTGCGGGAAAACGAGGAGTTTGTGTATATTCTGGTGTCTGATGCCCGCATGAATAATCAGATTGTTGCGGCTTCACCTGGTGAGTTTCAAGGTCAGTATATTCCCGATGTTGTACCAGTAACGGTGACAAATACAGCACTCAATTTGTCCAAACAATCTAGTTCTGTAGAGACATTTGTACTGCGGGATATTCAATTTTCTGGGAATTTACGGGCCAAGCGTGGTGAACGAATCATGGAAGTAGCTTCAGATATCCAGCTAATCCAAGGTGAAAAAATTGGTACTTTACGGTTTGGTATTTCACTAAAACAAGTGGAAAATGCTGTCGCTAATGCTGTAAATCAAGCACTAGCAGTAGGAAGTGTGGGACTGGTTTTTGGTTTACTGCTGGCTTATGTTCTAGCAAAGCGGTTGAGTAAACCCATCCGCCGTTTGCAAGTGAGTGCTGCTAAAATTGCGGCTGGTGATTTACAACATCGGGCTGAAATTACCAATTCTGATGAAATTGGGGCGCTAGCAACTTCATTTAATGAAATGTCGGTAGCTTTACAAGCATCGTTTAGTAAATTGCAAAAGACTTTAGAATCTTTTGAACGCTTTGTACCGAATAAATTTATTTTAGCGATCGCACCCCAAGGCATAGAAAATATCCAAGTGGGTGTAGCTGTCACCCGGACTATGACCATTTTATTTTGCGATATCCGGGGTTACACTTCGATGTCGGAGGTGATGACACCACTAGAAATATTTACATTTTTAAATGATTACTTAGCTTGCATGGGACAAGCAATCAGTAAAACAGGCGGCTTTATTGATAAGTATATTGGCGATGCCATCATGGCACTGTTTGATGACCAAGCTACCGATGGCGCACTCAAAGCCGCGATTTTGATGCGTCAATCCCTTGAGCAATTTAATCATGAGCGAGTAAAAAATAATTTACCCCAAATCGCTGTAGGTATTGGCATTCATCGTGGTGAAGTAGTCATGGGTACTGTGGGCTTTACTTGCCGCATTGATTCTACAGTAGTAGGTGACGCGGTAAACATCGCCTCCCGGATTGAGGGCATGACTAAACATTACGGCTGTGGAACTTTGGTAACCGAGTCAGTAATTTTGAGTTTATTTGCACCAGAATTATTTTCACTGAGATTGGTAGATTCATCAGTGAAATTAAAAGGCAAAGACGAAGCGATCGCAATTTATGAACTTAAGGATAAAGTTATATAACATTTTGCTAAAGCTACAATGCCTTGTAGATACAAACGAGCGGTCATGAAACACCTTGAAGGTAAAGTAACTTTAGTCACAGGTGCTACGCGAGGCATTGGCAAGGGAATTGCTATTGGTCTTGGTGAAGCAGGTGCGATCGTCTACATCACAGGTCGTAGCCTCAACGACTCCGATTCCAGTAGTGAAATCTCCGGTAATCTCAGCGATACTCAAGCCGCCGTTGCACAAGTTGGTGGTGTGTGTATTCCCGTACAGGTAGACCACAGCGATGATGAACAAGTGCGGTTGCTCTTTGAACGCATCCAAGATGAGCAAAATGGACAGCTCGATTTACTAGTTAATAATGTATTCTCAGGAGTCCAAGCCTTAAGAGATGCTCAAGGAAAGTCCTTTTGGGAATGTGAACCCAGACTTTGGGATGCTACTAACAATGTTGGTTTACGTAGTCACTATGTTGCCAGTATTTATGCGGCTCGAATGATGACTAAACGTCAGCAAGGACTGATTTGTACCATCTCCTCTTGGGGCGGTATTTCCCAAATTTTTGGTGCAGCCTACGGTACTGGTAAAGCTGCATGTGACCGATTAGCAGCTGATATGGCTGTTGAACTCAAGCCGTATAATATAGCTTCTGTTTCCATGTGGCCCGGTATTGTTGGTACTGAGCATATTTCTCGTCTAGCCTCGGAAATGGCAGCACAAAATACTACTGACCCAAAAAATTCATCAATTGCTGAACGCTATAACTGGGAAACTCCCTTACTAACAGGACGGGTGATTGCTGCGCTTGCTGGTGAGCCAAATGTGATGCGCCGTACCGGAAAAGTACAAATTGTTGCCGAACTAGCTCAACAATATAAACTTGTAGATCAAGAAGGAAATCGTCCTGTATCGTTACGTTCACTGCGGTTTGTCATCCCCTTGGCTTTGCCAGGTTTGAGAAAATACTCCTGGCTTGTGCCTGACATTAAAGTGCCGTGGTCATTATTACTACTAACAACACTGAGTTCACCTAAGATTTAAAGGGTGGAGTGGGGAAAATACATTTCTTAATTACGCAGTTTACACAGGACTTATGCAAAAATCGCCAAAAAGTTTACTTTAACGCACCGCCAAGGCGCCCGCCCGCGCGCAGCGATGCCCGTCAGGGCTGTAGAACGCCTTCTCTACGAGACACTACGTGTAGCTTGCTTCCCGAAGGGTACGCGAAGCGTTTCGTAAAGCCCTGACGGGCATAGCTACGCTTACCGCGTTAGCGTCTCCGAAGGAGAAGAGAAGAATTCGTTGAGTGTGCGTAAGTCCTATTACATACAAATTGGTATTAAATATCAATCGCACCGTTGAATATGACGAATAAATTGTATATGAATTACCAAATATTGATAATTTATACATAATAATGTTGTATTGTCTCAAAAATAATCTAGATGCGTTTACCCTGGGTCTTTAATGCAGAAAAGCTACAAAACCAAGCACTCGCCTCAAATTGTCTCAATAATTAATAACTAGAGATATGACCCAGCTAGACAAGGCGGTTGTGCTGATCACTGGTGCATCTGGTGGATTTGGTCAAGAACTAACCCGACAGTTGTTAGGCGCTGGTAGCCGCGTGATTTTAACGGATTTAGATGAGGTTGTACTACGTGAACGAGTTGAAGTAATTCAGCGCGAAGTATCGAACGGCGATGTACTGGCTTGCCTAGCTGTGGATCTCTCTACCTGCGAGGGGTGTGAAACCCTGTATCGTCAAGTGAAAGCACTCAATATCCCCATCGACATTTTGATTAACAATGCCGGGATTGCTTTTATTGGTCGCATGGACGAAATTCCCAGTGAAAAATGGGAGCGTCTCATGCAGATTAACCTGCTAGCACCAATGCGGTTAAGTGCCTTATTTGGGGCTGATATGATTGCCCGTCAAAAAGGTCATATTGTCAATATTTCGTCGTTAGCTGGCTGGTGGGCACCGATGGGATTGGCTCATTATGCAACCAGTAAATTTGGTTTGCGTGGGTTTAGTGAAGCACTTTTCCATGAAGTAAAACATTACAATGTAAAAGTCACAGCTGTTTATCCCTTTTTTAGCCGTACCCCAATTCTCCAATCGGAACGGTTTGGCACTTTAGCCAAGAATTTGCATAGCTTTCCAGAACATTTAGCCACCGATCCAGCTCAGGTAATGCGCGCCACAATTCAAGGAATTATACATAATAAACTGCACGTGTTTCCCGATGCGATCGCCAAAAGTGCCCATCTGCTCAAACGATATTCCCCCGAGGTGCTGAACTGGATTGTGGATGCATTCACCAGGAGGTTGAAAGGTGGTTAAGGTGAATAGCCCAACTAGAACTCACAAGAAAGTCGATACCACTAACAAACATCTGATTATCGGGGCTGGTTTTGTCGGCTTGGGTATGGCGCAAGCACTCAAAGCGGCTGAGATTCCCTATGATCAAATTGATGCTAGTGATCAGATCGGCGGCAATTGGTATCACGGCGTTTACGAAACTGCACACATTATTTCGTCACGCAAGATTACCCAATTTACTCATTTCCCCATGCCCGATGATTATCCTGACTTTCCCAGCGCCCAGAACATGCTGGATTATTTGAATGCCTTTGCCGATCATTTTGACTTGCGTGGGCAGATTGAACTGAATCGGACAATTAGTTATGTGCGCCCAGTTGAAAATAATCTTTGGGAAGTGACCTTTGTTGATGGGGAACAACGAATTTACAAAGGTGTGTTGATGTGCAATGGCCATCACTGGTGTAAACGTTTTCCCAAGTTCCAGGGAGAATTCAACGGCGAAATTATCCATTCTAAAGATTACAAGCATCCAGACCAGCTGCGAGGGAAGCGAGTTCTGGTAATTGGAGGCGGAAACTCAGCTTGTGATGTGGCTGCGGAAGCAGCTCGCGTTAGTGCCAAGTCTGTTTTGAGTATGCGCGAATCAGTGTGGTTTATCCCCAAGACATTTGCCGGCATCCCAGTTGCTGAACTAATGAAATGGTGGATGCCACAATGGTTACAGAGGCTGATGATTTACGCAATTATCCGCCTGACCTTCGGCACACACGAGGGTTATGGTTTAGCGAAACCCAACTACCGAATTTTTGATAAGCACCCTACTCTCAATAATGAAGTTCCCTACTACATCAAACATGGAAGAATCACCTCCAAACCAGGCGTGCGTCGGTTTGATGGTTGGGAAGTTGAATTTGTTGATGGTAGTAGAGAAGCGTTTGACCTGATCGTTTGTGCAACAGGTTACTACGTTGCTTATCCGTTCTTACCTCCAGAACTTCAGCGCGTTGAAGGCGCAGTAGTTAAATGCTATGGAGGCTCTTTGCTTGCAGATTATAAGGGACTATATTTCATCGGTTGGGGACAGGCACGAGGTGGGGTGGGATCGCTGATTGCAGCTTATGGTTCACTCTTTACTCGTTATCTGCAACTCCAGGATGAAATTAATGTGCCTATGGGTCTAGTTTTCCAAGAAGTAGGACAAAATCTGCCAACAACCCATCTTGCAGACCCGCAGCAGATATTTCAGCAATTAAAGCTTGTCAATCTCTTATTTAACTGGCTCGTTAACAAAGCACACCAGATTGATGCCCAACATCCTCACTTTAGCAACCAGCCACTTCCTTCTTTACAAAATAGTCAGCAAATTCAGCCTTTGGTGAGATAAAAATAGCAGTGCAATTATTTTGTCAATGGCAACATACACTCCAAGGCTTTGGAGTTGATCAAGTAGCAGCTGAGCAAGTTTTTACTCGTTTAATTGAGGCTTATTCTACTAGCGATCGCCACTACCACACACTAAAACATATTGATCACGTCCTCAGCATAATTAACACTTTACAGGCCTACGCTCAAGACCTCACTGCTGTGCAGCTGGCGGCGTGGTTTCACGATGTAGTTTATGACACCCAAGCTCAAGATAACGAAGAAAGAAGCGCAGACTATGCTTGTGAATTGCTAATTAGTTTGGGTATTCCTACAAATACTCTAGCTACTGTCAGCCGTCTCATTCTTCATACAAAAAATCACCAAGCTGCTACAGATGACTATGATAGCTATATCCTGCTCGATGCAGATTTAGCAATTTTGGCTGCTCACCCAGACCAGTATCGAGAATACGCCAATGCTATTCGTCAAGAGTATGCATGGGTACCAGAATTAGACTATATTAAAGGTCGTAGACAAGTTTTAGAGCGTTTTTGGCAACGGCAGCGTATTTATTTTACGCCTTTGATGTTCGAGGTTGCAGAACAAATCGCCAGATCCAATCTTCAGGCAGAAATTCAAATACTTGAGCAAAGTCATAGATAAGACAACACTACAAGTTCATGACCAAAGCTCCTTGCAGTACCTAGCCTTGTGGTAGTTTAAGGTTACACTCATACATTGCAATAGATAATTTTTATCCTCATGACTGGAGAGCATAACCTTGGGAATAGAACTACGCAGTTTTGTATTTCTCGACAGCCTGCAACCACAACACGCAGCCTATATGGGAACAGTAGCCCAGGGTTTCTTACCACTACCAGGAGATACATCACTGTGGATTGAAATCTCTCCTGGTATTGAAATTAATCGAATTACAGATGTAGCACTCAAAGCTGCCTCTGTCCGTCCGGGAGTGCAGGTAGTCGAACGACTCTACGGTCTACTGGAAATTCACTCTAGCTCCCAAGGAGAAACGCGAGCTGCTGGACAAGCAATTTTGGCGACACTGGGAGTCCGCAAAGAGGAATGTCTCAAACCGCGTGTCGTTTCTAACCAGATTATCCGCAACATTGATGCTTACCAAACCCAACTGATTAATCGCACACGCAGAGGTCAGCTACTACTAGCAGGACAAACACTGTATGTATTAGAAGTTCAGCCTGCTACTTATGCAGCACTGGCTGCAAATGAGGCTGAGAAAGCAGCAGCGATAAATATCCTTGAAGTACAAGCTGTGGGTAGCTTTGGCCGATTGTATTTAGGGGGACAAGAACGAGATATCCTTGCTGGTGCGGCGGGAGCATTAACAGCCATTGAAAGTGTAGCCGGTCGGGTCAATCCTCAGGGTGGGAGTCAGGAGTAAAGGAGAGAAAATGGCAAATCGAGAGCATCTGGCTTTACTAAAAGCAGGTGCAGTCACATGGATGGATTGGAGAAGGAAAAATCCCCAGATTCAACCAGACCTCAGCGCTGCAAACCTCGAAGGAAATAACCTCAGAGGCGCTAACCTCCAAGGGGTAAACTTGTGCAAGGTTGATTTAGGTAATGCTTTACTGGTGCGAGCCAATCTCCATGGCGCTGACCTCAGTGGTGCTAACCTTTTCAAAGCAAAGCTGATTGAAGCTAACCTGAGTGCCGCTAACTTCAGTGTGGCTAACTTGAGGGGTGCTTTACTTACCCAGGCAGATTTGAGTTATGCCAATTTCATTAGCTCTGACTTGAGTGCAGCGAATCTCCAAGGTGCTGTAATCACTGATGCTAATCTGATAGGAACTGACTTGAGAGACGCTAACTTGAGAGATGCCGATTTGGGTACTGCGAAGCTAATTAGGACTAACCTCAGTTTTGCAAATCTAATTGAAGCTAACTTAATAGCAGCTGACCTCAGTGAAGCCAACTTGTATGAGGCAGAAGTAATGGGAGCTTATCTGTACAAAACTGACCTGTACAAAGCTAATTTGAACCAAGCTCATTTAAGTGGAGCATACTTATTACGGGCTAACTTAAGTGAGGCTGACTTGAGGGGTGCTAACTTGTCATGGACTAACCTGACAGGAGCTAATTTAGCAGGAGCGAACTTAGCAGGTGCTAACCTTAGAGGTGCTAATCTCAAGGGTGCTAACCTCAATGGTGTGAATCTTCAAGAGACAATCATGCCCGATGCTTCCAAGTATGATGATATCCCACCTCAGTAATTAGCGCGGTCTTGGGTCTATACAAGGTGTATTTTGAGCTACTTGCTCTTGGTTAGCAGCCAACAAGATTGCAGTGATTCTTGATTTTAATTATGAAATTCCCTACACCCTACCCTGCTTTCATACAAGTTTTAACAGTTCTACAACAAGGGTTGAATTTCCCAGCATATTAAGCATGTTCGCAACGATGGTCACCAAATTTTTAATACTTCAATCAGGCAATTTTCATGCGTATCTAATGCAACGTTTGTAGTAGGCAGCACTTAATTTATACCAGAAGATAAATTAACAAGAGGCCCCAAAAAAACTTAGCATGATTGTAATAAGTTCTAACCAATAATTATTTTATGAGTTACTACATTGCTCCCCGCTTTCTTGACAAACTTGGCGTTCACATTACCAAAAATTTCTTGAATCTTCCTGGTGTCCGAGTCCCCTTGATTTTGGGTATACATGGACGCAAAGGTGAAGGAAAAACTTTTCAATGCCAATTAGTTTTTGAGAAAATGGGCATCGAAGTGACTCTCATATCTGGTGGAGAATTGGAAAGTCCCGATGCCGGAGATCCAGCGCGGTTGATTCGTTTGCGCTATCGCGAAACAGCAGAATTAATCAAAGTGCGCGGCAAAATGTGTGTGCTGATGATTAATGATTTAGATGCGGGTGCTGGACGCTTTGATGAAGGTACTCAGTACACTGTAAATACCCAGTTGGTAAATGCTACACTGATGAATATTGCTGATAATCCTACAGATGTGCAGTTACCTGGAAGTTACGATTCCACACCATTACATCGTGTACCCATTATTGTTACAGGTAATGATTTCTCCACTCTCTATGCGCCATTAATTCGGGATGGGCGGATGGAAAAATTTTACTGGGAACCTGATAGAGATGATAGGGTGGGAATTGTTGGCGGAATTTTTGCGGAAGATGGACTTTCACGGCAGGAAGTAGCACAACTAGTTGATACTTTCCCTAATCAATCTATAGACTTTTATAGTGCCTTGCGATCGCGTATTTATGACGAACAAATCCGCGAATTTATCCATCAAGTAGGTTTTGAGCGTGTATCATTACGCGTAGTCAACAGTGCAGAGAAGCCACCAGAATTTAAAAAGCCGGATTTCAGTTTATCTCATCTGATCGAGGCTGGTAAATTGATGGTAGGTGAACAACAACGGGTGGAAAATTCCCAATTGGTTGATGAGTATAATCGCTTAAATCGAGGGCGTAAAAATTATCAACCTGCACCTAGTCAGCCGTCAGGTAATGGTTCAACCCAACCTGCAAATAGTAATGGGTTCCAGAAACAGCAACACTCAAGTGCCCATCTGTCTCTAGAGACACAAGAACAAATCCGGCAAATCTTAGCTCAAGGTCACAGAATTAACTTTGAACACGTAGATGAACGCCGCTTCCGTACTGGTTCTTGGCAAAGTTGCGGCACTGCTCACATTGATGCTGAGTGGGATGCAATATCAGCTTTAGAAGCTTATCTAGCTGAATATGAGGGTGAGTATGTGCGGTTGGTGGGGATTGACCCGAAAGCTAAACGGCGGGTAGTAGAAACGATTATTCAACGTCCGAATGGTAAGAATTAATAGGAAGAGCGATCGCATTGAGTATAAAGCTAAATTAACAGGCGATCGCTCTTTTCTTCAACATCTGATAACGTAACTTCGGCGGACTAAGATGCTGACGCTACCCTAAACGATAATAGTTAGTGTGAGTCATTTGGGAGCAAAAAGTTTTGGCAACTATTACCGATATCGGCACACTAATTAACCACAATCCTGGAATACACGGCGGTTGTCCGATTGTTGCTGGTACAGGAGTGACAGTCCGGCGCATAGCCGTCTGGTACAAACAAGGTTACAGCGCGGAAGAAATTGCGGAGCAAATTAGTCATTTGACGTTAGCGCAGATTTATGCGGCTCTAGCTTATTACCATGCAAACCGGGATGAAATTGATGCTGACATTGCAGCAGAAGAGATAGAGGCTGACCAACTTGAAGCATTGCATAAAAGTGAAAAGCTCTCATGAGCCGGATTAATTTGTACATGGATGAGGATTCTACTGCACGCGCTCTAGTTTTAGCTCTACAAAATCGTGGTGTAGATGTAATTCCCAAAAAAAGTTCCTGAAATTATCCCAGGCTAAAGGGAAACTCTGATTTAATATGCCAACGCTTACCGTCGTGAAGTAGCAGCGTTAAATTCTCAGTCATAAACTCAAAATCTAACTGACGTTGGGCAAATTCTGGCCAAGCGGCTCTAAAATTTTGCTTTGTTAAATCCCGAAATGCCACAGTCATGTGAGGCGCAAAAGGTCGAGTTTTACCAACCTTGTCTATAATTCCTAAGTTACTTTCTGCATAAGCCATGAAATCTGCTTGCAAGGTCAAAAGTACTTGACTTTTAACTACATTAATGTATATGACACGTGGAGGAAAGGCTGCATAACCGCTAAGTGTAATTGGTATTGACTGTTGTTTACTGGCAAACGCTCTAAGAGATGCTTCTAGCTGCGGGAGGTTGGCATCTGACCATTCAAAAGGTGGTTGGAGGGTAATATGAGGCGGTGACTTTTGGGCACCACGACTGGCATAGTGGTCAGCAAAGTACTGCTGAATATTGTTGGCGTACTCCTGAATGTGCTGTGGTGGTAAGAGGGCAATGAAAAAACGGCTCATTTGAGATTTCATCCCGATTTACATGCAAAAGCGTCATTGAAAAATTTTTCACTCTACTGTGATCACTTTGCCAAAGCTGAAAAAATATTACAACTATAATTACGGCACAGAAATTGAAGAGGTTGCGAGCAAATGCCTTGGTTTGTCAAAATTGAAGCAGGTAAAGTCGATAAACCCACCTTTGACCAATACGTACCCGCCCATAAAGTTTATGTTGAGGATTTGATTGCCAAAGGACACAAAGCCCGAACAGGCTATTGGGCAGAGGAACGAGGGGGGATGTTGCTGTTTGAAGCTGCTTCTAAAGATGAGGCAGAAGCAATTGTAGCTCTTGACCCATTAGTGCAAAACGGCTGTGTTAATTATCAGTTGTATGAATGGAAAATAGTAGTCGAATAACACACACTTAAGTACTTTTGGTGTTATGCTGATATTTAGACCTGGATCTATGCGACTGCAACGCCTAAATCTTGTCAGAACCGGAAGGTAGCAGCAATACGGGATGCTTGTGGTAGGCGTAGTCTCCGGGTCGCCCTATTTTTTAGGAGCGCTCAGCAGCAATGCCTGGTTTTGGAGATATTGTTCAAAAAGCTTTTTACCTCGGTGTCGGTTTGGCTTCTTACGCGGGTGAGAAAGCAGGGGGGAAGTTAGCCGAACTGCGATCGCAAGTCCAAAAACTGGCAGATGAAATGGTGGCAAAGGGTGAAATGAATACAGAAGAAGCCCGCCGCTTCGTCGAAGATATGATGAAGCAGGCTCAACAGCCGCCGACACCCAGTGAAACCCCTGAGAAACCACAGCCTTCTGAACCTCGACGCATAGAAATTTTAGAGGAAGATGAAGAAGCGACTGTGAAAGAGACATCGACATCAACAGAGAATGTTGATCACTTACGCCAACAAGTGCTAAAACTGCAAGAAGAGTTAAAAAAACTGCAACAAGACCAGTAAAAAGTAACTTTTTAGCTTGAATTATTTAGCAGTATGCTGCACTTGGGCATGGCGTTATGCGCAGAAACTTGATAACATACATTGCCTAGGATGTAGTCTAGTGCTTTAATCCAGGTAGCACTAACGTCCTGTTTATAGCCAGTAAGGGCGTCGAGTTTATGGAACAATGGCAAAAAGATTTAGTAGAAATCATAGAAACAGTGGCTGATGAAGTAGAACGCTTCTTCATAGGAATGAGTGAAATGGTAGATGTCTTTTTTGAGCTAACGGAAGAATTTACTGATCAAGTACAAAATTCTATCGCCACTGAAGTTGACCAGTATTTACAGGATCTAACTGACCCGATTTTGGAAGTTTACTGGGAACTAGAAGATGTTGTAGGAGATGCAGATCCAGGTTTTCCTTATGGGGTGGAACCAACACCGCATAAAAATGCTGCTTGCATAGGTTGTCATAATTACCACGGTCAAGTTTATGGTGGTAATTTGTTAGTCTGTGCTATGCATCCTCATGGGTGGGATGATGAAAGTTGTCCTGACTGGGAAGAGGAGAAGGATTAAACGCAGAGGGTCGCTAAGGTACGCTGAGTTTTTTAATTACAAAAGTTATATATTTAACAAATTATGAGCAATTCTGCACCTGAGACTGTATCCCAAGCAACGTCAGAAATGAAGTATGGCGAACGCGAGATTGCGGAAGGTCAATTAATTACGTTTCCTAATCCGCGTGTAGGTAGGCGATATGATGTGAATATTACTTTGCCGGAATTTACTTGTAAATGTCCGTTTTCTGGGTATCCAGATTTTGCGACGATTTACATTACCTATGTGCCGGATGAGCGAGTCGTGGAGTTAAAGGCGCTGAAGCTTTATATTAATAGTTACCGCGATCGCTATATTTCCCACGAGGAGTCTGCTAATCAAATTTTGGATGATTTTGTGGCTGCTTGTGATCCGTTGGAAGTCACGATTAAGGCAGATTTTACTCCCCGTGGGAATGTGCATACCGTGGTGGAAGTGCGTCACCAGAAATAAGTTCTCAACGCAGAGGGGCGCTGAGGTTTACGCTGAGGTACGCTGAGAAATACTAGGCTGAGAACTGAGATTATCTAGAATTTGCAAAACCTCTTGTTCAAAAGCTACCTGGGCGCGATTAGTCTTACCCCCAATATACAAGCGATCGCCTTTTTGTAATGCCCAAATTTGCGAGTGGGTGAAGTAACTCATGATTGCGCCTAACATTAATAATGCAAAGCCTGTGTAAACCATAGGGATACCTGGGTCAGATTTGATTTGTAAGCCAGTACTACCCACGACATCAACAATTTTCAGGTTGACACCGTTGACTTTGGCAGACATTCCTGTGCGTACTGTATCTATTAGCTTGCCAGTGGAATCATAAATTAATACCATGCCTTGCAAGTCTTTGGCAATGACAGAAACACCCTCACTTAAATCCGGTTTGGTGGGAATCCAACTTCCCCAAATGCGTCCTCTACCGTTGGTATTTAATGATGCCATCGGTAACTGGAAAATGGGACTGTTATTAAATTGGATGCGAACAGCCGCAATTCCCCAATCAGTTTGATAAAAAGTGACACCGTGATAACGCAAGGGTTGGTTGACGAAAATTTTCTTATGGTCAACTTCCTTACCCTGATTATTCAAGACAGACATATCTGAATAAAACTGGTCAATTCCACCAGATGGGGTGTAATCAATCCAAAAACGATTAACTCGCACAGCCCAATTTTGCAAATCTTGGGGATTAGCCCAAGGCCCAGCATCAATAATATTTTTTACCTGAAATGTCTCGCCACTAGCTACCATTTCCTGGGCGACAAATCCTGTCATCGCCCCCAAAATTCCCCCCAGCAGAATAGTCACGATACCCACATGCACGATTATCGGGCCGATACGTCCGGTTATTCCCTTGCGGGCGTAGAGAATATTGTCTTTTTCTTGAAAAATTTTATAGCGGCGATTCTGTAAGATTTCGTTTAAGGAATTGAAGGAACCAGTATCTAATTCTGCACTTAAAGCTAACTTCTTAAATTGTCGGGGTTCTTCATAATATTTCCAGCGACGGGCGGCTTTTAAGGCTGGTAACTGACGAGTGAAAGTACAAGCAGTCAGGCTAGTACCAAATAAGATGAGTAACGCCAGAAACCACCAAGTACGATATACATGATCTAAACCAACTACCTGAATGACCTTCCAAGTTAAAAAACCAAATAAAGCTGGATGTTCGGGGTAGTTAGCCTGATAAAATGCGGGTGACTGACCTTGCTCAATTACCGTACCGCTAACGCTAAAAAGAGCGATGAGTAGTAAGAGTGCGATCGCTAATCGTAAATTAGTCAGTACAGGCAATAATTCTCGCCGTAAGAATCGCCCAGGTACTGACCACAAACTTGATGCTGTGGAGGCTGAATTTTCTACAGTCATTGCTTAAAAACTTCCCCAGGGAAATCGAGAAATTAAGGAAAATACACCAAATCCTACTAATAGCACACCACTAACTGGGTTAATCCAACCAGACCAGCGCCGCAACTCCAGCAGTTTTTTGATGGAAGCAGTAAAAGTACCTGCCAAAATTAATGGTGCTACATACCCTGCTGTGTAAGATAGTAACAAAACAGCACCGAGAATTAAGTCTTGTGTACTCGCAACCCAACCCAGTAAGCTGGCTAGAACAGGGGTACTACAAGGAGATGCAACTAAGCCAAAAGTTAAACCCAAAGAATAGGAACGCACTCCCGGCGGTAAATCTGGGGAAATCCAATTCGTTTCACCCAAAGATGGAAATTGTAAGGGTAAGGCTTCTAGTAAATTCAGTCCCATGAGGATGGCGATAATACTGACGATAATTGGCAAGCCGATGCCCACTTGACCGTAAACTTTGCCAACAAAAGCGGCTGTAATACCTAATCCGGCTAGGGTAGTTGCTAATCCCAACGCAAACCATGTGGATTGGGCGGCTGCTTGGAGGCGACCTTTTGCTTCATAACCACCAATATAACCAATGGTAATAGGCAGCATGGAAAGCATACAGGGTGTGAGACTGGTAAGTAAGCCTGCTGCAAAAATGATACCAATACTTAGTAAGTTGAGGTGTGTTAGTTGGTCAGAAACAACAGTATTAGCAAATTGTTCTAGTTCGTAAAGTCGGGTTTGCAGAGTCTCCAGCATGGGATGTTGTTAAGCGAGAAATGCTTGTTCTGCTTGAATTCTAGCTTATTTTGGTGGGATGTTAAAACAAGGGGCTAATTAGGATTACTCTTGCAACCAATCTTCTAATTGTAAATCTGGGATTCTTAATAAATCAGCATCATGGGAAACTAAAATAAGATTATTAATTATAGCTGTAGCTGCTATAAATATATCTGCTTCTTGGATTGGTAAACCTCTAATTTTTAAGTCAGCATGAATTTCCGCAGCTTTTTTAAATGTTGCCAAATCATCTAATAGCAAAATCGTAAATTTTTGCAATAAACTATCAAAATCATATAATTTCTTGACAGCTTTAACTGCTAAAAGTCCCCGCTCAATTTCATAGTAAGTAATACCGCTAATAAAAACATCCTGGTTTTGACGCTTTAAAGTTTCTAGCTTAGTAGTTACTTTTTCGTTTTGCTTAATAATTGCTGTGACGATATTAGTGTCCAGTAGATATCCCATTTATTGACGCTTGACTGCTTCATCAAAAATTTTCATTTCTTCTGGTGTCAAATCGTTTAACAAACCGGCCATTGCTTCTACCACTAAGATTTGATTTATTCTATTGGCTAAGTCGTCTTGAGTAATAGTGTTTATATCATCACCAGAATTAGGTTGAATAAACAAATTATAAATTTTATTGGTCATTTTGTTTTTATCTAATCTTTCTTGATATAAACTGTTATTAGCAATCAAATCTTCTATAAGTGCTGAAATGCGTTGAAAGTCGGTTTGTTGTTGAAAATAAATGTTATTCATATTTTTACTCACCATATTTTTAACTATTTTAGCATAGGCATACTATCTAAGTTATTTTATACTTCCCATATTTCAAAAATGTCCAAAAACCCTCAGCGTACCTTTGCGCTTACCTCAGCGTACCTCTGCGTTAAAAAACTTTCTTCTTAACATGAGTAAAATGCCAAAAATTGACCGTCAACGCGAACATCAAGCCAACGAGAGGACTTTTTTAGCTTGGCTACGTACCTCCATCGCCTTAATTGGTTTTGGTTTTGCGATCGCTCGATTTGGTCTATTTCTGCGTCAGTTAAATGTTGCATTAACACAAGAAGAGCCTGCTGTCAATCCTTTATTTAGCTCAGAAAACTTGGGGATTATCTTAGTACTTGTGGGTATTTTAGCGATCGCTTTAGCTGCATGGCGATACAATCAAGTATTTTGGCAAATCGAACGGGGTGACTATCGGCCAAACCGTCTACCAGTTTGGATTATGACAGGAGTAGTGATGATTTTAGGATTTCTGAGTATTCCTTTACTCTTGTTGCGAAATCCAGTTTCTCCGCGTCCGTCTTCTCTGCCAAATCAGCCACAGTCCCGTAATCTTCGTTAACTTATCTCAATTTGAAACCAGTAATGAGAAAATTACGACTTACGAATTAGATGGATTAATGCACTTGAGATGATCACAACCGAAACGTTGAGTCATCATTGCAGATAACTGTTCAGAAACTTGACTATCTAAATTAAACTCTTGCTGGATTTGCTCATACATCTCTCCTTGAACTATCCGGGTTGCTATTTGCTGAAATTTGTCCCAGGATAAATCACTTTCAACAAATGCCTTCGCAATGGTAATTACTAGTTCTTCATAATTATTATCTTCCATTTTTGTCATCATCCGGTGTTCGATTTGCAGCGAATCATCAAAACAGTAATACCAAGATTTTGGTTGCTGCTTGAGGATCATTTTAAAAAAATTCTGCTGTTTAGAGCGGTTAACAACACTATCCCCCTCGCTACAAACTATTAATGTAGGTGCAGCAATACTAGTTTGAGCTTGTTCTAAAACCTGCTCTCCCAATGCCAAAAATATCTTTAATGCCGGAAGCCAAAAACCTTTATAACCAAAATTGCCAGGTGCGTCTTTGTTGAACCATTCAAAATAAATTGGTAAGTTTTTAATTAGCCAATCAAATAATAAATGACGACTACCCAAATAAGGTGTGAATAATAAAGCGCGGTCAATCTGCTGGGGATGATTTAAAGCCAACCAAGCCGCTAAAGTTGCACCCGTCGATAATCCACCGACTACAACTTGTTCACCTAGTGTTTTGGCTATTTCCAACCACTTCAGCACAAATTCTTGATAAGTTTGAATATTTGTTGGTAACGGCTGAGGATGTTTGCGGTTCCAGTTCCCTACTAATCCATGACCAGGTTGTAAGGGAACTAAAACATTGTATCCTGCATTGAAAAAAGCTTTACCGAGTGGCTCAAATTGGTATGGGCCTGCTGTAAAACCATGCAAGAAGAGACAAACTTTTGACGTGGAGTAGGGATGAATCAAAAATTTTGAGCGACAAGCTTCATTTTTTAGCCCCTGTTTGGACTCTGATTGATGAACTTCCTCCAGAAACTCTGCTGTCTTCTGAATACCAACTTTCATTTGTCTTATTTCTAGATATATTTGTTATTTTCTTAACTCAGTAATTTTTCCGTATCTAGCAAATGGCATATTGTGAGTTAACCCATCAAAACTGATAAACCCTTCCCCAGGAAGATATTAGTTAAAATCCTCTTTGTACCTCTGTGTTAAAAAACTCCCACACCTACACCCCATAAACCAAAACAAAATCACTTCAAACCCTCACCAATAAAAGCTAATAAATTATGAGTACATGATTAATATTAAATAGAGAGAAATATCTACCAGACGCTAAAATTTAAAAAATTGCCAAGAGTCAAAATAATACGTAATTAAATATCGATTTTAAAACACTGGCTATAGTTGACAAATTCTCTTCATTCCCAGCGATAAGCCTGCGGCATAGCTCCGCTTACCGCCACACACAGAGATAGGGTAAAATATCATGCACAAAACCTTTGCAACCATTGACGGGAATGAAGCTGTTGCCCGTGTTGCTTACAAATTAAATGAAGTCATTGCCATTTATCCTATTACTCCCTCCTCAGCAATGGGTGAATGGGCAGATGCTTGGTCAGCCGAAAATCGTCCTAATCTTTGGAATACTATTCCCAGTGTCGTGCAAATGCAAAGCGAAGGCGGTGCGGCTGGTGCGGTGCATGGGGCATTACAAACAGGTTCTCTGAGTACTACTTTCACGGCTTCCCAGGGATTATTGTTGATGATTCCCAACCTCTACAAAATCGCTGGTGAATTAACTAGTACTGTCGTCCATGTTGCCGCCCGTTCCTTGGCTACTCATGCTTTATCTATTTTCGGTGACCATAGCGATGTCATGGCATCTCGCGCTACTGGCTTTGCTTTGTTGTGTTCCGCCTCAGTACAGGAAAGCCAAGATTTTGCCTTAATTGCCCAAGCTGCTACTCTAGAAACTCGTGTTTCGTTTATGCACTTCTTCGACGGCTTCCGCACTTCACATGAAGTGCAAAAAGTCAAATTATTATCAGATGAGCAATTGCGATCGCTGATCAACGAAGATTTAATCTTAGCCCATCGCGCCCGCGCCCTCACCCCAGACCGCCCCATATTGCGGGGTACAGCCCAAAACCCTGATGTTTACTTCCAAGCCCGTGAAGGTGCTAACCCTTACTACAACGCGACTCCCGCCATTGTTCAACGCCTCATGGATGAGTTTGGCGAATTAACAGGTAGACATTACCAAATCTACGAATACCACGGCGCGAGTGATGCCGATCGCGTGATTGTTCTCATGGGTTCCGGTTGTGAGACAGTCCATGAAACCGTAGATTATCTCAACACCCAAGGGGAAAAGGTGGGAGTAGTGAAAGTACGACTTTATCGTCCCTTTGACGTGCAGAGATTTATCGCAGTCTTACCCCAAAGTGTACAGGCGATAGCGAAGCGCTCCGTAGGAATCGCAGTCCTCGACCGCACCAAAGAACCAGGTAGCGCCGGTGAACCCTTGTATTTAGATGTAGTCGCTGCTATCCATGAAGCCTGGGCAAAAACTTCCTCATTCCCCAAAGTCATCGGCGGTCGCTACGGTTTGTCTTCCAAAGAATTCACCCCAGCAATGGTGAAGGCAATTTTTGATCATCTTGCCCAAGCACAACCGAAAAATCACTTTACTGTGGGTATTAATGACGACGTAAGTCACACTTCCCTCAGCTTTGATGCTAATTTTTCCACCGAACCGGATAACGTTGTGCGGGCAATGTTCTATGGTTTGGGTTCTGATGGTACAGTAGGCGCAAACAAGAACTCCATCAAGATTATTGGCGAAGAAACCGAAAATTACGCCCAAGGCTACTTTGTCTACGATTCCAAAAAATCTGGTTCCATCACCGTTTCTCACCTGCGCTTTGGCCCCCAACCAATTCGTTCAACTTATTTAATTGACAAAGCCAACTTTATTGGCTGTCATCACTGGGGCTTTTTGGAACGCATAGATGTATTAAAATCTGCTGTTAATGGGGCAACTTTACTTTTAAATAGTCCCTATGATGCTGATACAGTCTGGGAACATCTACCCCAAAAAATACAGCAACAAATTATCGAAAAACAACTAAAATTTTACATCATCAACGCCAACCAAGTCGCCCGTGAAAGTGGCATGGGTGGCAGAATTAACACAATTATGCAAGTCTGCTTCTTTGCTTTAGCAGGAGTTTTACCCCAAGCAGAAGCAATTACCAAAATTAAAAAAGCCATTGAAAAGACCTACGGTAAAAAAGGAACAGAAGTAGTCCAAAAAAACCTCCAAGCAGTAGACAACACCCTCACCAACTTACATAAAGTCGATATCCCCCATTCTTTTTCCTCCACTCCCAACTCCCAACTCCCCACTCCCCTCTTATACAATGCGCCGGAATTTGTGCGGGATGTCTTGGGTGAAATCATGGTATGGCATGGTGATGAATTACCTGTAAGTGCATTACCAGCTGATGGGACATTTCCTACAGGGACGGCGAAATGGGAAAAACGCAACGTAGCTGAAGAGATACCTGTATGGGAACCGGATATCTGCGTTCAGTGTGGTAAATGTGTGATGGTGTGTCCCCATAGTGCTATCCGCGCCAAGGCTTATCAACCAGAAGAATTAATTAATGCACCGACTAGCTTTAAATCAGTTAATGCCAAAGATAAGAGTTTTCACAATCAAAAATTCACCATTCAAGTTGCCCCAGAAGATTGTACAGGATGCGCCATCTGTGTAGATATTTGCCCGGCTAAAAATAAAGCTGAACCATTGCAGAAAGCCATTAATATGGCGCAGCAGCTACCTTTACGGGAACAAGAACGCAAAAACTGGGATTTCTTCTTGAGTTTACCCAATCCTGACCGCAGACAACTAAAACTCAACCAAATTCGCCAACAACAACTGCAAGAACCATTATTTGAATTTTCCGGTGCTTGTGCAGGTTGTGGAGAGACACCCTATTTAAAATTATTAACCCAATTGTTTGGCGATCGCGCGGTGATTGCCAATGCAACAGGTTGTTCCTCAATTTACGGTGGAAATCTGCCGACAACCCCTTGGACAACCAACGCCGAAGGACGCGGCCCTGCATGGTCAAATAGTTTATTTGAAGATAACGCCGAGTTTGGTTTTGGCTTCCGGTTGTCGCTAGATAAACAAGCTGAGTTTGCGGCGGAATTGTTACAGGGGACTGAGGGGATTTCTGATGAGTTGGTAAAATCTATACTCACTGCTGAACAAAAAACTGAAGCGGATATCTGGGAACAAAGGGAAAGGGTAGCGTTGCTGAAACATGAGTTAGATAAAATTGCGACTTCTGACCCTCATCTCAAATCCCAAATCCAAAATCTTAAATCCCTTGCTGACTATTTAGTGAGAAAAAGCGTCTGGATTGTTGGTGGTGACGGCTGGGCTTATGATATTGATTTTGGCGGTATTGACCATGTATTAGCTAGTGGTCGCAATGTAAATATTTTGGTCATGGATACAGAAGTATATTCCAATACTGGCGGTCAATCATCCAAAGCCACACCCAAAGCAGCCGTAGCCAAATTTGCCGCTAGTGGTAAACCTGCGCCGAAAAAAGATTTAGGCTTAATAGCTATGACCTACGGTAATGTCTACGTAGCAAGTGTAGCGTTAGGTGCAAGAGATGAACATACCCTCAAAGCATTTTTAGAAGCTGAGGCTTTTGATGGCCCCTCATTGATTATTGCTTACAGCCATTGCATCGCCCACGGCATCAACATGACCACAGGCATGAACCATCAAAAATCATTGGTAGAATCAGGTCGTTGGTTACTATATCGCCATAATCCAGAGTTGCAGCAACAAGGGAAGAATCCTCTACAATTGGATATGCGAGTGCCTACTCAATCAGTAGAGCAATCCATGTATCAAGAAAATCGCTTCAAGATGCTGACTAAAAGTAAGCCAGAGTTAGCTAAACAACTTCTAGAACAAGCGCAAGCCGAAGTTGATGCGCGTTGGCAGATGTATCAATATTTAGCAAATAAGTAAAACGAGGTGAAAAAACCAAACTGTGTAAAGATAAGTAAAAACGTAAAATGTGTCTACAAAGGTAACAGGGATATGGGCAGCCGTTTAAGGGTATTTCTGACTAGAGAGCAAGATAGAACCCTTTTGAA
>JADEXK010000018.1 GCA_015207155.1 Nostocales cyanobacterium LEGE 11386
AGATGTTTATAAGAGACAGGGGGGATGGGGGGACAAGGTGAGTATTTTTGTGCTTTTGCGCTTGTCCCCCACTCCCTACTTCAAACTGCAAGATAGCGCCGTAAAAAACTTTCTAAGTTTTCCAATTGAAAATTGAAAATCCTCTCTAAGTTGGCTATTTCCTCTTTTCTACAGAAAAATTCATTGGACAGCAATGTTCTATAGGTTCCTAAAGCTTTTTGTAATTGGGGGTTAAATAAACCAAAAGCATTCCGTAACCCATCAACAATAAACAGTGGTGAATTAATTACTACTGGCTCTTTGTGGAAAATCTGACTAAAAATCCGGGGAATATCCTCACGTAGTAAAATTTCCGGGCCCCCGACTGGTAAAATCTGGTTACGTGCGCCTGCAACTGTAACTGAGTCCACCACTATCCTGGCTAAATCATCTGTACTGACAACCGAAGTCCGGTTTTTGGGATCACCAATGAGCAGATACAACCCTGTTTCACGAAATCGCTCTGCCAGTGGCAGTAAGTTCGATGCTAGTCCAGATGGGCGTAAAATAGTGTAATTCAAGCCACTAGCTTCTAGATATTGCTCTACTGCTCTTTTGGCTTTAAATACGGGAGCATCTTCATATCCCCGTTCAGCACCAAGTACCGAAATGAAGACAAAGTGTTTGACTCCATGAGCTTTTGCTTGGTCAATGAGTTCAATATTGGCGCGGTAGTCTAAGGATAAGGCATCACTATCAGAACCGTGGGCACTAATAATATACTCGACACCCCAACAAGCTTTTTCAATATCCTTTTCCCGTCGCAAATCACCGATGAAGATATCTGCTCCTCGGTGTTCTAACTCACTGTAACGCGAAGTCAGGCGGACAAATGCCCGCGCCGACTTTTCCTGTTGGCGTAGGAGTCGCACGACTCGGCGGCCAATTCCTCCTGTTGCTCCAGTTACCAGAAACATATAATTAGGTAAAATCAATACTCTCAGCTTCTAGTGTCTCTAAAATGCTCGTTTAATGCTAAGAGCCTGAGGAAACTCTAAAAATTAAATTACCCAATTTTTGCATCTATCCCCCCGCTCACTCAGCAATGGGTTTAGTTTCATCCCTTAGCCAATTTCTCATTACTGGCCTTTAATTTCGGATAAGCAATGCGTTTGTGGTGAAATTGCTGCCAAACATCGACAAAGATTTGGGCAATTTGTGACATTTCTTGCCGTGTCAGTCCTGAATCTACCATTTGGTTATCTTGCCATCTGGCACGGAGAATATTATTGAGCATTGTTAAGGCTTGTTCTGGGGTGGCATCTTTGAGCGATCGCAGAGCGGCTTCACAGGAGTCTGCTAACATGACTATTCCTGTTTCCCGTGATTGGGGAATTGGGCCATCGTAACGAAAATCTGCTTCATCTACTGTCAAGTTGGGATCTTCCTGAGCCATTTGCTGTGCTTGGTGATAAAAATAAGCAATTAGCATTGTTCCTTGATGCTCAGGAATAAAAGCTTGAATAGCCGTAGGTAAAAGGTGTTTCCGCGCCATTACTAACCCTTCACTGACGTGCTTTTTGATAATTTCTGCACTCTTCCAAGGGTCGTCAATCTCTGTTTCATGTTTATTCGGCCCCCCCATTTGATTTTCAATAAAGCTGAGGGGATCGTGCATTTTGCCGATGTCGTGATATAAAGTGCCTGCCCTGACCAGTTCTACATTACATCCCAATTTTTTAGCAGCAGCCTCGGCCAGGGTAGAAACAAACAGGGTGTGCTGAAACGTTCCCGGGGTTTCTGTGGCTAGTCGTTTTAATAAAGGGCGATTAGGATTCGCCAGTTCAGCTAATCTAATAGGTGTAACTAAATCAAATAATTTTTCCAAATAAGGACTTAAGCCTAAGGCAACAATACTCCAAGCTAAACCGGATAATGCAAATAACCCAGATCCTTGAAGTACGCTATACCAGCCGGCTCCAAATGCTGCACCAATGAGGAGCTTAATCATCAGGTACGTACCACCCTGAGTTAAGGCAATGGCAACACCCAATAATGCTAATTCTTCACGCGATCGCAATCTTTGCGCCATGCAGCTGCCCAATATTCCCGCCGCCCCACCAGCTACAAGCGCAATCAAGCTGATTTCCATAGCCATGGGGAGAATGAGCAATAGCAGTCCGACAACTGTCACGCCCAAAGTCGGTGCGTAGAAGCTACCCAACAATAAACCCACGGCACTCCAAGTGGTATAAGGTATGCCTAAAGTAAGGATTCCTGGGGTACTTAAGGTCAGCAGCAGTACTAACAGGTAATCGCGTTGCCGCAATTTATACTGCATTCGCCTTTTCACTAAAACAAAAATGCCCACTGCACCCGACACAACACCAGCGAGTTTCATCAACCCCATCCAGTTATTCTGCCGGCGAATTAGTTGATAATGCTCCAAAACATCAAAGTGCCATTGAGTAATATTCTCTCCTTTGATCACAATCACTTCACCTTGCTGTACCTCCACCATCACAGGTGATACGCCATCTGATGCTTTGATGATTCTTTGTCTAGTTTGTTCTTCATCTTTCTTCAGATTCGGCTGTAGTGAAGCTGTTAACAGTTTGGTTGCCAAAAATTCAGAATTTTTTGGGACAAATGTTTGCACTTGTAGGCTCACGGCATTTTGTAAAATGCTTGACGGCAATCCTGGGGGAATTCCTTGAGCTAGAATTCTCTCTGCACTCTGGCGAATTCCTGTTTTTGTTTGTGCCCACTCGTTATCTGATAGTTCCAGTAGAGTAGTGTCGTTATAAAGTTGTTTTGAGTTAGTAGACTCTCGCTGTAACAGTTGGAACTTGGCTTGAGAATATGCTTGGCGCACTTGGGAGATTTGGACAATGAGTGAGGACAAGCTTTGCTCTGAAGTCGTGAGCCGATAAGCCTTTAGTTCTGCTACTGCTTGATTAAAGTAAGTTTTTGGGGCAACATTAACGGGTTTTACTTCTAAAGGAGACAGATAAAGGGGCAGATTACTGGAGTTGAGGAGAGTAGACAGCGATTGAGGTTCTGGAATCAGCACACCTGTGGATGATGGCAATAAAGGCAGATACTCTGAAGTCGGAAGTTTTTGTGCTACGCCACCTGGGAGCTTCATTTTGAGACTATTTCTGTATCTGCCAACTAAAAATCCTGATTTCTTTTGGCTAGTATTTTCTAAAGTTATGAGTAGCGCTTGCCATTCCGAGGCAGAAGCAGAGCGCAGATAATGCTGAACCGAAACCGACAAAACTGACGTGTCAAAAAAAGGAAAAGATCCGGCAGTAGTGCGGATTTCATTAGCCTCATCTAGCAGTTGCTGTAAATTTTTGTTAATTTTTTCCGTCTTTTGGACATCGACCATCAACACTGGTACGGAACTTTTACTTGCAGCTTGGCGCTGGGCTTCTGTTTCTTCTTGATCCTCAATGCTAGCAGTATAAGGCGCTCTCATTGTTTGTGGTGCGGGAGTCCCTACTGTCAACTGGGGTTGATTATATAGTTTGTGCCCCATAACTCCTGTGAGGGATACTACTGCGATCGCCAAAACAACAGAGGAACGCTTTTCATGCACCCAGCCTAGACATACTGCATCAATCCCACGTTGAATTTTGACTGATTTTGTCATTGTTCTGAGCGCTATTTCTCGTTTTCGGTATTCGCTGTTGTCGTTGGTTTTCAATAAATACAGGAGTAAATTATTGAGGATAGCACTTTGGCGGTTGGTACTGTGTTGATTGCTCACTTCCCCACGCAACTGTGTTTTCCGGCGTCGTACTTGGTACCGTCGTCGCCAGTAAGTGAGTTGCTTGCTCAAAGACTTAAAAAATCGCTGTGTTTTCATTACCTCTGGCTGCTGACTAGATAGCTCAAAACAAGACAATCCTCAGAGAAGTCCCAGAGGTGGCGGCAGACGCGATGAGAACATCAGTGATGGGATATGGTTGAAGCCAATGGGCCACAATAGCTACCTACAGACTAAGGTTATGTGTTCATGAGAAAATTGGTGAATAAAAAACAACTAAATTTTATAGTTGTTTGTTGGTAGTTGGTGTTTTGCGCCTAAAGTTTGAACAGTAACAATTATTAACGCGAACGGATGACGCGAGGAGCTGCAAAGACGCAAAGTTGAGCCGCCTGTTCGTCAAATCTCACGCATCCTTTCTCTGGAAACTTCCCTGGATGTAGGGCAACATCATACACTCCTGACCACACAGCAACAAGTGCATCAGCTAATTCTAGCATCTGGGAAAAATTTGCTAGTTCCCCGGCGGTTAAATTGGCTGAAGATAATAAAACTTGCCACTTAACAGGAATACCCACGGTACTGTTATAAGCTCCTGACAAAGCACCAGTTATTGCACTTATAGTTTGTATCTGTAAAAATCCAGTTTCTTGTCGCCAGGCTTGTTCCTTATAGGTAGCTCGCGAAACCGCTAACCGAAAGTCTTCTAAGGTGCTAAGAAAACAATAAAATGCCATAGCGACAGCATAAATCGACTCTTGTTCCTTACTTAGTTCGGCTTGTGCTGTTTCTAACCCAGCGCCTTGGTTTAATAACTCATAAACTTTTAATAATTGTTGTGGTAGGAGTGTGGGTGTTTCTCCGATAAAAGCGATTATTTCTGGGATGAGGGTTTGCGGTTGAAGTTGTTCTGTGAGGGATTGAGCGATCGCATACCCTACTGCTAGTGTGCCATCTCTGACCATTGGGTCATACTCCCATATTTGCAACACATGCAGTAAGTTTTGTCGCAGTTGAATTGTATTTTCATGAAAAAAAAGAGCCACAGGTAGTGTGGCAATAATAACTTTTGGTGAGACTTTTTCAGTTATATCTAAATGAGGAGATTTTTGGTGATGACGCTCTAACCAATTATCTAAATCTAATTTACCTAGCTCGATTAAACTTTTAGTACCCAAAACCGCTATTTTATCTACTTCAGAACCAATTTGAGAGTGCTTGTCAGCATCCTTAGCTAACATTTCACCCAATAATGCCCCAACTAAAGTACCTCTAAACCGATTAATCAGTGAGTAGCGCATATTAAAAAAAATTAAAATTTTTAAAGAAATATTTTATCCTTTCCCTATTTAGATAAAAATCTTGGTCAAAAGACTCTTTTTTCACCTCTTAACTTAGCGCTCTTTGCGTCCTTTGCAGTTAAATACATTACATCCAAACCAAAAAGACGCAAAGAAAGATATTTTATGAGTCAACTTGAAAGGGTTAAAGAATTATGTTTGAACCTTATTTATCTTTAACTTTTTTTAATTTTTTAAATGATGCACTAAAGCCTGTAAGCCTAACAAATAACTTTGGATACCAAAACCACTGATTTGCCCTATGGCTACGGGTGCTATGTAAGAATGGTGGCGGAAGTCTTCCCGGCGATAAATGTTGCTTAAATGTACTTCTACCGTAGGTAAGTTAACACCAGCGATCGCATCGCGCAAAGCCACACTTGTGTGAGTGTAAGCTCCTGGATTAATCAAAATTCCCTGATGGTTTCCTAATGCCTCATGAATAGCATCTATCAAAACTCCTTCATGGTTCGACTGCACGGGAATTATTTTCGCCTGAAACTTGAGAGCTTCTTCTTCTAGCCAGCGATTAATTTCAGCCAAACTCGAGGAACCATAAATTCCTGGTTCTCGCTGTCCGAGTAAATTTAGGTTTGGCCCGTGCAGCACCAAAATGCTTAGAGGTGGCGACAAGTTCAATACCTTCAGGTTCTTAACGACGACGCGATCGTTCATTCACAGGAATCGGAATCAGTTCTGGTTCCGGTTCAGCTTCCGGCCCTAGTAGGGCTTCAATAAGCTTGCGTGCCAATTCTTTCAGCTTTTCTAGCACCTTTTCTATATAGTCCATTGAACTGATCGCTCCTGAGATACTACCTCAATTTTTGACTAACAGCTACGCAGAATCAGCGCGCTTTTGCACCTCTGGTTTGTAGTTGGGCTTGACATAAACTGCCAAATTTTAGGGTTGAGTTATTTCCCGGATTTGGTGTTGTCATCTCCCTTGCTTTTTAGAGTATCACATTACAAACCGACAAGACTGCTTCTTACAAAGGATGGGTATTGAGGATCAACAGTCAAGAGTCCATAGTCAGCAAGTTTTCCTACAACTATGGACTTTTGATTTTTGACGTTAACTAGTCTTAGTCTTCTGCATCATTTCTTTTAGCACCAGTCTTGGATGATTTAGCAGTTGACTTAGATCGAGAAGTTGTTGATTTACTCGTTTTGCGAGTAGATTTCTTGGCCGATGCTTTGGTTGCTAATAATTGTAGCGCTGTAGATAGCGTTACATCTTCCACAGACTGACCTTCTGGGATACTCACATTAATTTTGCCGTGCTTGATATAAGGGCCGTAGGGGCCATCATAGATGTTCACTGGCGTATCGTCTTCGGGGTGCGCGCCTAGTTCGCGTAAGGCTGCTTTGGACTTGCTACTGCTAGAGCCACGCCCCTTTTTCGGTTCAGATAATAACTCTAATGCCCGTTCTAGGGAAACTGTGAGTACATCATCACCAGCTTTGAGGGAGCGGTAGTCTTTTCCTTCCTTACCTTGATCATGAACCACGTAAGGGCCAAAACGTCCCAAACTAGCTTGGATTTTACCACCTGTGACCGGATGCACTCCTAATATCCGGGGTAAAGCCAAAAGACCCACAGCCATCTCTAAGGTGACATTTTCTGGTGTGACACCTTTGGGTAGCGAAGCTTGTTTAGGTTTGGGATTTTCTTCGGTTTTGTCACCTAACTGCACGTAGGGGCCGTAAGTACCAATTTTCACATATATCGGTTCTCCTGTTTCGGGATGCCGACCTACTTGGTCAGGACCTGCGGTTTTTTGCCTGAGCAGTACTTCTACTTGTTTGGGATCGAGGTCAGCTGGTGTTAGGTCTTTGGGAATTGAAGCCGTAACGACAGCACCATCATTTTCGACTTCGATGTAAGGGCCATATTTGCCAATACGGACTTTGACATGTAAATTTTCTAATTCTACGGTTCTGGCTTTGCTGGCATCAATTTGATTTTCCTGCTCTTTAACTAAGGTTTCTAAACCTTTATCACCTAAATAAAATTCTCGCAAGTAAGGTAACCACTTAGCTTCACCTGTGGCAATGTCATCTAGGGTTTGCTCCATTTTGGAGGTGAAACTAGGATCTACGACATCAGGGAAATGTTTTTCCAAAAGGTCGGTGACAGCAAAGGCGGTGAAGGTAGGAATTAAGGCGTTACTCACCAATTGGGCATAACCCTTATCGATAATTGTACCGATGATGCTGGCGTAGGTACTGGGACGACCAATGCCTTCACTTTCTAGGGTTTTCACCAAAGTAGCTTCAGTGTACCTCGCTGGTGGTTGGGTTTCGTGACCTACTGCTTCTAGCTCGGTACAATCTGGATGATCCCCAACTTTCAGGTTAGGCAAAATAACTTCCTGATCTTCCAATGCTGCTTCAGGATCGTCTGAACCTTCGACATAAGCACGTAAAAAACCAGGAAAATCAATGCGCTTACCAGAAGAACGAAAGCCTGCGTCTTCGACTTGTAACTGTACCGCAATTTGGGTTTGCCGACAGTCAGCCATTTGGCTGGCGACAGTACGTTTCCAAATCAAGTCATAAACAGCAAGTTCCCGACCGCTTAAACCAGTTTCTTGGGGAGTGCGGAAAGTGCTACCCGCCGGACGAATGGCTTCGTGGGCTTCTTGTGCGCCTTTAGATTTGGTGGTGTATTGCCGGGGTTGGGGGCTGAGGTAGTTTTTGCCGTAAAGTTGTTCTACACAACTACGAGCAGCTGCGATCGCCTGATCAGACAAATGTACTGAGTCTGTACGCATGTAGGTAATATACCCTTGCTCGTACAAATTTTGAGCAATTCGCATTGTGTCTCTAGCTGAGAGACGCAGTTTGCGGTTAGATTCTTGTTGCAGTGTTGAGGTGGTAAACGGTGGCGCAGGTTTACGCGTCACTGGACGTTCTTCGATGTCGGTAACGCTCCAGGTTTTCCCTGTCAGACGTTCTTTGAGGTCTACTGCTTGGGCTTCGTTGAGCAATAAGACGTTACGTCCTGCGGCAATTTGTCCAGTTGCTGGATCAAAATCGCTACCAGTGGCTATTTTTGTTCCTCCCAAGGTCATCAACTGGGCACCAAAGGAAGTTTTTTCCTGCACCAAGCTAGCTTTCAAATCCCAGTAAGTACCTTCATGGAAGGCGCGGCGTTGGCGTTCCTTTTTGACTAACAGTCGTACAGCTACAGATTGCACTCGCCCAGCAGATAATCCCCAGGCGATTTTTTTCCACAGCAGGGGAGACAGGGTATAGCCAACTAATCGATCTAAAATTCGCCGTGTTTCTTGGGCGCGAACTAACTGCTCGTCAATATTGCGGCAGTTTTTCAAAGCTTTTTTGATCGCGTCTTGGGTAATTTCGTGAAACACCATCCGCTTAGTCGGAACTTTTGGCTTCAGCAACTGGTACAAATGCCAACTAATGCTTTCACCTTCCCGGTCTTCGTCAGTTGCCAGAATCAGTTCATCTGCTTCTTTGAGGGCATCTTTGAGCTGGGTGACAACTTTCTTTTTGTCTTTGGGGACAACATACACCGGTTCAAAGTCGGCGTCTACATTTACCCCCAGCTGTGCCCACCGTTCCGCTTTCACAGAGGCGGGAATTTCACTAGCCGATTGGGGTAGGTCACGTACATGACCCATAGACGCTTCCACCCGATAGTCTTTTGGCAGGTAGTTGCGAATGGTGCGAGCTTTGGTCGGAGATTCGACGATGACGAGAGTTGACATGGAAATTTCAAGAAAAAAAGTAGCTGCTAAGCTAAACAGTCAAATTGAGGTAATTTCGGTGAAATGTCAAGATAAAACGTCACGCTTAGGGCTGTGATTTAATCCTTACATAAACTGCCCACTAGGTTGACAATACACTAATTTTATGGCGCAGCCGTTCCTAGCGGATAGGGTAGAGGATTGCTAGGCATGAATTGCCAGCTATTTCAATCTTTAACTTATCTAGGGCATAATTGGCGAATAGAGTTTTCAAAATACCCCTGAAGTTGAATAGGGTGATACTTTACCTTAACTCCTTTAATTGAACTGGAGAGAAGACAGACAAGATTGAGTTTATTTGCGTCATTTCCCCTGCTGTTGTTTTCCTTCTCCTGCTTGTGTCATGTTCCCTTTGTCTCAAAAGGCTGTGCCCAAATTAAACCAAACTTGAGAGCCAAAAAGAGAAGTGGGACTAATGACTATAATGCACGCTACTGGGCTAACACGTCTAAATTGATGCATGACAGTTGTTTGACTAGGATGGGCGTCTCGTCTGTCCGGTGCAGTCAAGATGCCCACAATAGAAGAGTTATATTTAGTACATTATTTTATTTGTGCCAGTCCACTACAAAATTAATACTGATAATTACTGTGTAATAGCACACGAAGCCAGCAACCAGATAAATGGGGAAATTTATCTAGAGGCATTTGCTGCATATACCTAACTCTCTTAAATTGAACAATAAGCTAAAAAAATAATAAATATAGACAAATTTGATGAATTATACCATAGATTTGAAAAAAATAGGAAGATTTAAGCTTTTTCTCGCTAAAAGTATATGTTAGGATAATTTTGGAGAAGTTAAGTTCGGCGATACGAATCTTGTTTTTAGTAATAATTGCAAGCGGCTCTCCGGATGAACATCTCTGCATCAATGGATTCTGGAGAGTTTCATGTCAATTTACGTAGGGAACCTATCCTACAGCGTCACAGAAGACGACCTCACTAAAGTATTTTCCGATTACGGCACTGTCAAGCGTGTTCAATTACCCACAGATAGGGAAACTGGACGCGCACGGGGTTTTGGTTTCGTAGAAATGGAATCAGAAGCCGCAGAAGATGCTGCAATTGAGGCTTTAGACGGTGCCGAATGGATGGGTCGTGTAATGAAAGTTAATAAAGCTAGACCACGGGAGGAAAAAAGTAGCCGCTCTGGTGGTGGTGGATACTCACGACGTTATTAAGTCTTGAGGTGATTCAGCAGGGCAAATGCACAAACAAACGGCATTTGCTGATTAATATATCATAATCGGCAGTTTAGTGATTCACTGAACTGCTTATTTGTTGGGCATTGGGTATTGGGCATTGGGTATTGGGTATTGGGCATTGGGCATCAGAGAAGAGGAAAAGTATTCCTTTTAGTCCCTTGTTCCCCCATTCCCGATTCCCGATTCCCGATTCTCGATTCCCGATTCCCTAAAAAGATAAATGCAACTTTAGTGAAGAACAATAGATAAAATGAACTCAGCTAGCCTTAATGTCTAATCGCCAAAACCTATATATCTCATGGATTTTGCTAATCTTGCATCCCAGTTAAATGCTGGAACGATTTTGCCAGAGGGAATTGTAATTGTTACCCTCTTAGGGGTTTTGATTGTGGATTTGATTTTGGGGCGTACATCCTCACGTTGGATTGGATATCTGGCGATCGCAGGTTTACTGGCTGCGATTGGCGCCCTGTATTTTCAATGGGATGCGGTTAATCCCATCTCCTTTACCGGTAGTTTTATTGGTGACGACCTCAGTATAGTCTTTCGCGGAATCGTGGCTTTGTCTGCGGCTGTGACTATATTGATGTCAATTCGCTATGTTGAGCAGAGTGGTACCGCTTTAGCAGAATTCATCGCGATTTTGCTAACTGCAACCTTGGGAGGAATGTTCTTATCCGGGGCTAGTGAGTTAGTGATGATTTTCATCTCTCTAGAAACCCTGAGTATTTCCTCTTACTTACTCACAGGTTATACCAAGCGTGACCCACGCTCTAACGAAGCAGCGCTGAAATACCTGTTGATTGGGGCTTCCAGTACGGCAATCTTTTTATACGGTGTTTCGCTGCTGTACGGTCTATCGGGTGGACAAACCGAACTGAATGCGATCGCAAATGGTATTGCCGCAGCTAACGTTGGTCAATCCTTAGGTTTGATCATTGCTCTCATTTTCGTGATTGCAGGTATCGGTTTTAAAATCTCTGCTGCACCTTTCCACCAGTGGACACCAGACGTTTACGAAGGTGCTCCCACCCCAGTGATTGCCTTTTTATCTGTGGGTTCCAAAGCGGCTGGATTTGCCCTAGCTATCCGCTTACTAACAACAGCCTTCCCCCTCGTTGCAGATGAGTGGAAGTTTGTCTTCACTGCCCTGGCCGTGCTCAGTATGATATTGGGTAACGTCGTCGCCCTTGCCCAAACCAGCATGAAACGGATGCTAGCTTATTCATCCATTGCTCAAGCTGGTTTTGTGATGATTGGCTTGATTGCTGCTACTGAGGCAGGATACGCCAGTATGATTTTTTACCTGATGGTTTACCTGTTCATGAATTTGTGTGGTTTTACCTGCATAATTCTCTTCTCCCTGCGGACGGGAACCGATCAGATCGCTGAATACTCTGGCTTGTATCAAAAAGACCCACTTCTGACACTGGGGTTGAGTATCTCCTTGCTGTCCTTGGGTGGTATTCCCCCACTAGCTGGGTTTTTTGGCAAAATTTACTTGTTCTGGGCTGGTTGGCAGGCTGGTCTTTACTGGTTAGTTTTGCTGGGCTTAATCACCAGTGTAGTCTCCATCTACTACTACATTCGCGTAGTCAAGATGATGGTAGTCAAGGAACCCCAAGAAATGTCCGAAGTAGTGAAGAATTATCCGCAAGTGCGTTGGGATTTGCCTGGACTTAGACCTTTACAGGTAGGTTTGGTGGTAACTTTAATTGCCACTTCCATAGCTGGTATTTTGTCAAATCCCCTGTTTACACTGGCGAATAATTCTATTTCTCGTACCCCAATGCTCCAAGCAACAACTGTTGAGAGAATTCAAGTAAGTACAATTTCCACAGAACAACCCAAAGAGTTGTAAATTGTACTTTTGTTAGCTCATTACTGATGCTATGGGGGTGCAAGGAATTGCACCCCTACTCACAGGAATCTTAATTACAAATTTTGCCCCTTGGCCAAAAGTAGAGAAGCAGCTAAGTTGTCCCCCATGTTTTTCAACTATAATCTGATAACTGACAAACAATCCTAATCCACTGCCTTTGCCTACTGCTTTAGTGGTGAAAAAGGGATCAAATAATTTTGAAAGTACTTCTTCATTTATTCCTGGGCCATTGTCAGCAATAGTAATACAAACCCAGTTTTCATCTATTACTTCAGTTTGAATGTGAATTTGAGGATAATCCTTTAATTGACCATTAATTGCTAACTCTTCCAGTGCATCAATGCTATTAACAAGAATATTAATTAATACCTGATTAATTTGACTAGGGTAGCAGGTAACATCAGGTAGTTTCCCATATTCTTTATTGACTTTGATTTCTGGGTATTCATGTAGAGCTTCCAATCGATGTTTCAGAATCATTAAAGTACTATCAATCCCTTCATGAATATTGACCTTTTTTAGTTCTGCTTCATCAAGCCTAGAAAAGTTTCGTAATGATTTAACAATTTGCCGAATACGTTCTGTTCCTACTTTCATAGACTGGAAGATTTTAGTTAGGTCTTGGATGAGGAAATCCACATCTATGAGTTCTATTTGCTCTTGTATTTCTGGACAAATATTCAGACAGTGCTGTTGATAAAGTTGCACTAGCTTTAGTAAATCCTCAATATATTCTTGAGCATAGTGAAGATTTCCATAAATGAAATTTACGGGGTTGTTAATTTCGTGGGCAACACCGGCAACCATTTGACCCACACTAGACATTTTTTCAGCTTGAATTAGTTGAGTTTGGGTAAGTTGCAATTCTTTTAGTGTTTCTTTGACAGCATTTGTCCGTTCCTCAACGCGAATTTCTAGTTCTTCATTTGCTTTCCAGAGAGCTTCTTCTGCTTGTTGGCGTTTCTGGACTTCTTTTGCTAACTCATCTATCTTCTTGTTGAGTAAAACGAAATTACTGCTGGCTGTAGTTCTACTTTCCAAACGAAGGAGAATTAGCGCTGAAGATTCAGGAGACCAGGGTTGAATAACTGCACCTTGACTACGGCAGATTAACGTTTGTCCATCATTCTTGCGTAAAGTTATGATACCAAGAACCATTGCTCTACTACTTGAACAAGCTTGCAAGTAGTTTCTCATATCGTTAGTAGACTCAGTTACGATATCAAAAAGCATTTTCTCTTGTAGTTCTTGGCTACGTAACCCGAGAATAGCTGCCACTGGTTGATTGGCAGCTAGTAGCTGACCCTCACTGTTTACCAAAAGTAAAGGTTCTGGTAAAACTCTGGTAAGTTCGAGAAACTGTTCAGGAGTCATAGGAGTTTCAATTTCAGAGTTTGACTACACTTCATGAAGCTGTACTAAAGTCGTAGTGTTGAAAAGTTTATACAGCTTCTATTCCCCCAAAGTATTCTCGACCTTTTGCGTATTCTGCCTCTTCTGTAGTGTTTAAGTAAACAATCACTCTGCACCCAGAAGCACCCTCTGCTATGGTTTCTTGCAGTTCAACTTTGGCATACCCTAAATTGTTAGCCGCAATTGTGCCAAAGACATTTGAAGTCATCATGCACATAGCAGGACGACCCAGTACTTTTTCGGCAAATGGGCAGACACGGTTGCCAAACACGATTTTTTCATTATTCTGCTCAATAACGTAAAAATCGCCCTGGATTCGTCTTTTTAAATCAACTAAGACATCAGCCACTTGCTCACGGGAAAGTTTTGAAACTTCCAAAGCAGATTTATAATCTTGGTTCATCTGCCTACCCATGCGTTCACCAACTACGCTAATAAATCCAGAAGCTTCTTCTATTCCGACTACATCTTGTAAAGTGCCAGATAGTTCTCGAATTAATGTACGTAAAAATACGTCACGCTCCAAGGGTAACTGGAGTGTATCGATTGAGTGAATCACAGTTTTATGCATAAACTTGTGTTTTATAAAGGATAAAGTTATACTTCCCTAAAACTTTATGCAAATAATTAGTTATTGTTTAAATAAATATGTATGGCAGTTGCCAGATAGCTGAGAACATCAACTGCTCATAAAACCCGGACGCCAATAGACTTTTAAGCCTGTTCCCTGTTTTGTATCACAACCGTCACAATGGTCAAGGCGGTAGATGTCAGACATGCTCCATGATGAAAATTGCCAGCCACGAAGTCTCCCAGCATCACTCATCAGCTAGTGAGATACTGACGCATAGAGCGCGGGCTGCTCAGTGACTCCTGCTACTGCTATTTCCTGCGGAGACGCTTCGCGAAAATATATTTATTTGTAAATTTTTCTGCTAATGAATAGGAATAGTGATCACAAACTCCGAACCTTGTCCTGGTAATGAATTTACTTCTAGAGTTCCCTGGTGTTTTTCTACAATAATTTGACGGACGATTGATAATCCTAAGCCAGTACCTTGACCTACAGGTTTAGTTGTGAATAAATGCTCAAAGATTTTCTGCTGGATATCCGGCGACATTCCCACCCCATTATCCTTAATCCGAACCAACACATGATTGTGATCTTCAGTCAGCCTAGTTTGGATAGTAATTTGATTGGGATTGGCTTCAATATCGCTATAGCTACGCCCTAGATTAGATTCCTCTAAAGCGTCAATAGCATTAGCTAAAAGATTCATAAAAACTTGATTCATTTGACCGCTAAAGCATTTTATTTCCGGCAAATCATCGTAGTCTCTAATTACTTCAATATCAGGACGACCTTCTGATACTTTTAAGCGGTGTTTGAGAATCATGATTGTACTATCGATGCCATCATGAATATTACAAGAAACTTTGCGATCGCTATCTTCGCGGGAAAAGGTTCGTAAACTGGTGCTAATGTTGCGAATACGCTGAACACCCTCTTTCATAGAGCAAATTAAGTTAGGTAAATCAGCACGCACATAATCTAGGTCGATGGCTGCAATTCTTTCTTGAATTTCTGTGATTGGTTGAGGATAATGCTGCTGATAAAGGTCAATCAAATTAATCATGTCTTGAAAATATCCCGAAGCATGGCCGAGATTGCCATAAATACAACCAACTGGATTATTAATTTCATGAGCAATCCCCGCTACTAATTGACCAAGAGCAGACATTTTTTCTCTCTGTACAAGTTGGAGTTGAGACTCTTGTAAGTCTTTTAGTGCTTGGGAAAGTGCTGCTGTTCTTTCTGATACTCGTTGTTCTAGAGTTTTTGTGAGATTTCGTAATTCTAGATGAGTGTGGATTCTAGCTAATACTTCCTCTTCATGAAAGGGTTTAATTATGTAGTCAACAGCTCCTAAACCTAAACCTTTAACTTTAGTATCGGTATCAGAAATTGCCGTCATAAAAATTATAGGTATATCACGAGTCTGCAAATTTTCTTTCAATTTCTGACAAGTAGTAAATCCATCTATTTTAGGCATCATTACATCTAATAAAATCAAATCAGGCAGTCTTTTTTCTACCTGCTGAAGTGCCATTTCTCCATCAATAGCGGTAGCAACTTCAAAACCTGCATCAGTTAAAAGCTTATAAATGACTCCTAAATTTGTCTGAGTATCATCCACGACTAAAATTAAGCATTTTTCTGGCATGGTAGACATTTTCATTCTTTGATTTTATAGATTTTATAATTAAGGCAAATAATTTAGCATCTACTCGTAATGGTGAGTCCTTAGTCAGTCTTAGTGCGACAAGTCAGGAAAAACCCTCTGCTATTCCTCAAATATAGGAGTTTGGACGCTAAGATTGATTTTGCGATCGCTACCCCTTGTTCATCAGTTTTCCCAAAAATGTATCGACTTTTACTATCGCTATAGAATTGCAGTTACATAAATTCGGAACGACACAGAGCTTTACAGAATATCTTTGTTCATGCGCTTAGTCAGAGAACTCTAAGCATCGCGCTCATTTTAATTTTCTAGTTTGTCATCCCTAATTTAAGTAATACTAGTATATGAATAAAATTTGCTACTCAGTATTGAAAATACTTTGTATGTAATTTCTACTAGATAAAAATATTATGGTAAAAAATTTTTCAGCATATTTTATTTATTTAGTAGTAAGAGTAAGGTAAATAGCTTACTTATATAGATTTTATCAGCGTGGGTAATTACGTAAAATTGCTTAATTACCTACTGGATAAATTACATCTAGACATAAAAACAAATTCTTAAATTTACAGAAAATTACGGATATCATTTTTCATGAAAAATTAAACAATGGTTACATAGGTTTAGTTTTGGAAATATTGATCACAATTTTAAGTTGCCATCAGTAGTAATGCAGATATAATTTGCAAACTACAAAAATTTCTAACGCAGAAATTGAACAAATCTAGCCAGTATTAGAGGATATTTCCAAAGTTTTGGGCGAATATATCTGTATTGCTGAATTAATTTGCCTTAGTTGTTTATTTTAATAGTAATTCTACTTTTATAAACAGCAAGGTATGATAGCCAATTTTGGAACTCTGAAGTATTGAATCAGGAGTTATTAATAATGCAAGAAGTTCTGACATTTATTGAGAACAAAAAGCAAGAGTTTGCTGATTTGCCGTTATTTGAGTTCATGCGAGACAAAAGCATCGACCCTAGACAAAGACTATCTTGGGCCCCCTATGCTGCTCCTTTTATTATGAATTTTGGAGAAATGAACAAATATGTTTTCCGAGATGAACCAACCAGCGATCCTATTCAGGCAATAATTAATAAACATTCTTATGAAGATGATCATCATTGGTTGTGGTTTTTAGAAGATTTCAAACAATTGGGTATTGACCAATCATTAAAACTTAGTGAAGCATTGAGATTTCTTTGGGGTGAAGAGACAGAAATTTCTCGATGGTTAGTATATCAACTTTACAAATTTACTTTACAAGCTGATTCTCTACAAAAATTAATAGTTATTGAGGTGATTGAAGCAACTGGAAATGTTATGTTCTCAGTTGCAGCAGACATTGGGAAAGAAATAAAGGCAATTACTCAAAAAGAATTTTTGTATTTTGCCAATTTCCATTTAAATGTAGAAACTGGACACACAACAGGTTCACCTGGAATAGAGGAATTTATCCAAGAAATTCAACTAACAGAAAAAACTCGCCAAGAAGCGTTTGAAATAGTTGAGCAGGTATTTGATGTTTTCACAAAATTTACACATGAACTTTTGGTTCATGCAAAAAAAGACAAAATTGGGCAAGCATTGAAAGTTAGATAATCAATTTTTGGATTATCGTTTTCTCAAAATGTCACAACTATATAGTTTTTAGGCGTTGCATAATTGCGGGATGATTGATCTCACGCAGAGGAGCCACTGGGTTGGGCGGGTCTCCCGACTTGTAGCAAGTGGCGTGCGCAAAGGCAAGGCAGCGCTTTGGGCGGGTTTCCCGACTTGTAGTGACTGCCGCGCAGAGAGAATCAAGAGTTTAAGATTTTAATACATCAAATTTCATCCCATGATTCAGCAACGCCAGTTTTTAAAACCTTGTATTTCCAGTTACTTGGGAATATCAACTTAATTGAAAACATATAAGTTGTGCAAACTTAATTAACAGAATTGGAAAGGTAAAACCATGAACGTATTAGCAGATTTTGAATACTTAATTATTGGTGCTGGGCCTGCTGGATTACAGCTAGGGTATTTTCTAGAAAAATCCAATTCTAATTACTTGATATTAGAAGCGGGTAATACGTCTGGGACTTACTTTAAAGATTTTCCTAGACATAAAAAATTAATTTCAATTAATAAGGTTTATACGGGTTATGATGACCCAGAAATTAATCTCAGATGGGATTGGAATTCTTTACTGAGTGATAGTGAGGAAATGTTGTTTAAAAATTATAGTAGACAATATTTTCCTGGTACAGATGAACTCGTTAGATATCTCAATGATTTTGCTACATACTTTAATCTCAAAATTCAATATAATTGCCAAGTATCCAGGATTGCTAAAAGCGGCAAATTCATGGTTATAGATAGCAATGGTAACGTTTATTCGGCAGATCGTTTAATCATAGCTACAGGTTTTTCTAAACTATATATTCCCCCAATTCCTGGTATAGAGTTGGCAGAAAAATATACTGATGTTTCCATAAATCCAGAAGACTTTGCAAATCAAAAGGTATTAATTATCGGTAAAGGTAATTCTGGATTTGAAACTGCTGATAATATAATTGGCACAGCAGCATTGATCCATATGGTTAGTGAAACTCCCATATCTATGGCATGGAAGACTAAGTATGTAGGACATCTAAGAGCAGTTAATAATAATTTCCTAGATACTTATCAGCTAAAGTCACAAAATGGGATTTTAGACGCTAGTATCACTCATATAAAACGACAAAGTGATAAATTGTTAGTATCTTTTTCCTATAAACATGCTAATGGAGAACAAGAAGATATACTTTATGATCGCATAATTTTGTGTACAGGATTTCGGTTTGAAGATTCTATGTTTGACGAGTCCTGTAAACCTGAACTAACTATTAATAACCGCTTCCCTAATCAAACCAGTGAATGGGAGTCAACCAACGTTAAAGATTTATATTTTGCTGGAGTCCTGATGCATATGCGGGATTATAAGAAGAAGCAATCTGGTTTTATACATGGATTTCGCTATAATATTCGAGCATTGCACAGCTTCTTAAAGCTTAAATATGATCATCAAGAGTTACCTTATGAGTCAATTGCTCCCACTCCTGAAAGTTTAACAGAGACAATCTTCAAGCGGGTTAATATTAGTTCAGGATTATGGCAGCAAACAGGTTTTCTCTGTGACTTAATCGTTATCTCAGATGTCGAACAAGTAGCACGATACTATCAAGAACTACCTGTAGACTACATACATGACAGTAATAGTGACACTGACCACTACTACACAGTTTCTTTAGAATTTGGGTATGAGGTTGAGAAAATGCCAGATCCTTTTGCCATCAACCGCGTCCATAAAGATGATACTAACAATGCTTCGCAAAGTGCTTTTATTCATCCCATCATTCGCCATTTCTCCGGTGACACATTGATTGCAGAACATCATGTCATTGAAGATTTAGCTGCTGAATGGGTAGAAGATGTCCACATTCAGCCATTACTGGAGTTCTTGCAAAATCAGCTATCAAGCAAAGTATCTCTGCCGACATTAGCCTCATCAACTCCCCATTAATAAATATGGCAATTCAGCATATTTGCATTATTGGTGCGGGGATTAGTGGTCTAGTCGCAGCTAAGACATTTATTGAAGAAGGCTACGAAGTCACCGTGTTCGAGAAACAGAAAGGACTCGGTGGTGTGTGGGAAGGTTCTCGGACTTACGTAGGGTTAACCACCCAGAACCCTCGTGACACTTATGCTTTCTCCGATTATCCCATGCCTGCATCCTATCCAGAGTGGCCTACAGCCGAGCAGATGCGGAATTACTTGGAGTCTTATGCACAGCACTTTGGCATTGTCGAAAAGATTCGATTTCAAGCAGAAATAACTCAACTAAAGAGAAAAACTGGGATACGACCGGGATGGATAGTTGGCGTTAAATCTGAGGAAAATGGCACCAATAAGACAAAACATGAGCAACACGAGTTTGATTTCGTTCTTGTGTGCAATGGTCTTTTTAATCTCCCCAAGATACCTTTATTACCGGGTAAGGAGGATTTCATTGCCTCTGGGGGTAAGGTGCTACATTCCACCGAGTTTAATGATAGTTCCATACTCAAAGATCAGCGAATCATTGTTGTGGGGTTCGGCAGATCGGCAACTGACATAGCTAATTATGCTGTCCCTCTAGTCAAAGAATGCACTCTTGTTTTCCGTCACACCTTGTGGAAATTTCCGAGATTTTTCCTAGGTTTGGTCAACCTGAAGTATATTCTTTTAACCCGCTTTGCAGAGGCTTGGTTGCCTTATCGTCAACTGCGAGGGATGGAGTGGGTGCTACATACTTTAGGAAAACCCTTAGTATGGACTTTCTGGAAGACAAATGAAATTCTTCTGCGCTTACAGTTCGGTCTTGATACTTGTGGGATGTTGCCTGATAAACCCCTGCATAAATCGGTAAACTGTTCTAGTGCGATCGCTGCCACAAGTTTTTACAAGTACTTGTCCTCTGGCAAACTCAAGGCCAAAAAAGCAGCGATCGCTCGGTTTCTCACCCACGGGGTAGAACTGGAAAATGGTGAGCAGTTGCACGCAGACATAGTTATTTTTGGGACAGGATTTCGCCAGGATGTCCCCTTTCTCGAAGAAAAGTATCGTCAAATGCTGATCGATGACCAAGGCTATTTCCACCTATATCGCAATCTGATTCACCCTGATATTCCGGAAATAGGCTTTGTAGGCTATAACTCTAGTTTCTTTTGCCAATTAACCTCGGAGGTGGGATCATGGTGGTTAGCAGAGTATGTCAAAGGTAATTTGGTTTTACCCTCACACACCGAAATGCTCCAGGATATGGATGCGGAATTTCACTGGCGACAGACTAAGTTGCCTCCAGGCGGAGGTAGTGGGGGATGTATATCTCCATTTAACTTTCATCACCTCGAACAACTGATTCAAGATATGGGAGTGAGGAATCACCAGAAAGGCTGGCAGCGAGTTGCAGAAGTAATGATGCCAGTCAATCCATCCGCCTATAAACACATCCGACAACAATTGCGGGGAAAAAGGCTTCCATCTGCAAATAATTCTGAGACAGTTAAAAGTTTAAAAGTAAATTACTAATTGAGAAGGAGATGATTGCAGTTACACTCATTTCCTTAATCTATAACTTTCTCATTGAGCAACCGCATTTCACGGTTGCTTATTTTCATAACTATTGAATTGGTATTTCAATTACAAACTCAGAACCTTTACCTACCTCAGAATTACAAGTTAACTTACCCTTGTGTTTGTCCACGATAATCTGATAGCTAATTGACAAACCCAACCCTGTACCACTACCTACTGGCTTCGTGGTAAAAAATGGGTCAAATATTTTTTGCCGCACAGATGCTGTCATCCCCAAACCGTTATCAGCCAACCGAATCCTTAGTATATTTAAGTCTACTATTTCAGTACAAATGCGAATTGTGGGAGTGTTAGTTGTTTGATCACTAACCTGTAAATCCTCCAAAGCATCAATTGCATTACTGAGGATATTCATAAATACTTGATTGAGTTGACTAGCGTAACAAGTAACTTCTGGTACGTGTCCGTATTCTTTGATGATTTCAATTTCACGGCGATTTTTATCCCCACACCGTTTTGCATCTGTGCTATTTTTCTTAAGTCGATGCTGCAAAATCATCAAAGTGTTGTCCAATCCTTCATGAATATCTACAGGTTTCATTTCGGCTTCATCTAAACGGGAGAAGTTACGTAAACCCAAAACAATATTTCGGATACGCGAACTTCCAACTTTCATAGAATCTATAGTTTTTGGCAAATCTGTCGCTAGAAAATCTACATCAACTTCTTCAGCTTTCTCTTTAACTACAGGAGAAGGAAGGGGATACTCCTGTTGATAAACAGCAATCAACTCCAGCAAATCTTTAACATATTCACTAGTATGAGAAATATTACCGTGGATAAAGTTAATAGGGTTATTGATTTCATGAGCAATTCCCGCTATCATTTGACCCAAAGAAGACATTTTTTCACTTTGAATTAATTGGGTTTGAGTGCGTTGTAGTTCCTGTAGAGCTTGTTGTAGAATTTGATTTTTTTCGTTGAGTTCTGCTGTTCTTTCAACTACTTTTTCCTCTAATGTGTGGTTATATTCCTCCAATTTCTTATTAGCTTGTGCCAAATTAGTGTATAGCATAGCATTCTCTAGTGAGATTGCAGCTTGAGTAGTTAGAAGTTTGAGGAGTTCTAGGCGATCGCGTGTAAATGCTCCCGTAGTCAGATTGTTTTCTAGGTAAAGAATGCCAAGTAACTTACTTTGATTAATCATTGGGATACACAATAAACTCTTTGGTTCTTCACGGGTGATGTAGATATCTGCCGCTAAGGAAGCTTGAGCTTTTGCATCATCAATAACTAATATTTCTCGAGTACGTTTGACATAATTAATTAAAGAAATCGGAACATCACAGCTTGACTCTAGACGAATTGATGTAAATTCTGTGTAGGTAGCAGTAAATGTTGAACTGGAGCTAACTGCGGTAACATTTAAGTTCAATTCATCGCTTTCGCTCAAAATTAGCACACATTTAGAAGCTCCTACATTCTCCATTACAACTTCCATCAAAGTAGAAAGAAGTTCCTGTAACTCAATTTCCCCAGAAAGTGCTTGAGAAGCTTTAATCACAGCTGCTAAGTCCAGCATATCTGACATACTGGTATTAGAGCCAATCACAGTTTCATTAGTACTCAATCCATCTTGAGTGCTAGGTGTAGCTCGAGTTAAACTAAGCTCAGAAGTGCTTCTCTCACTGGAATGCAGACTAAGTTTTTCTTGTTGAATAATAGAGCTAAGTAATTGAGGATAGCATTTTTGCAAGTCATTTACCTTTGCTAATGCACCCCAGCGAATATATCCATAGTAGGCATCAATGAGGTAGGTTTGGGCAATTTTCTGCTTGCCCCATTCTAAATAAAATTTACTGGCCAGTTCATAAGCTAAAGCTTCTTCATGGGTATACTCATGTTCTTGAGCGAGAGAAATAGCATAATCATAATATTCCATTGCCTCCAGATATTGGTCTAAAACTCGATATTTTTCAGCTTCTACCAAATAAAATTTATGTAAATGATTTATCGGCATATGATCTGCCCATTTACGTATTTTTTCCTGATTAGCTAGCACTTTAGTCAAGATTTCTGCTTGTTGAGATAAATCAGCTTCATCATATGTTGCTAGCAATGCTAGAGAACTGTAGAAATATAATTGAGGAACCACGAACTGTCCGGCGGTACTGAGTAAATACTGTTCTGCTCTTACAGCATTATCAATTGCTTCAGGGTAATTAGCAAAGAGATAACACAGATGAAGCTTACACAAATAAACATATAAAATAGAAATTCCATCATTAGCTTTTATCTGAACTGGCAGAATTTTTGCCTCATCATAAGCTTCACCAAGCAAATGACAAGGATCTTGCACATCACCTATCAAATTTAATACTGTCTGTCGATAAATCTCAATCCAGTAAAAGACTCCATTTTGTTGGAGTTGGCTGGCGGCATAACTGTAGTTTGCCATCTCCCGCTCAAGTCCCGTCAGTTCCTTACCACTAAAATAGGAAATGTAGCAGTATGAATATAAAGAATAACCAGCAAATTCTAAATCTCCTGTTTCTAATCCAGCAGAATAAGCTTCTAATAGAGGCTGGAAAACTTGCTTGACTGGTTCCTTCCAATGCCTAACATGGGCATTAAATGTTTGGATAACTTTAGCTTTAATTTCTTTAATATTGAACCGTGATAATAGACTTGTAGCTAATTTGCCAAACTGATAACCAAGTTCAATATTTTCCAAAGGCCCACACAGCATTAAACCATAAGCAACATAAACAAAAGCTGACAAAGGAGAATTGCCATATTTGAGCGATAAGTTGATCTGTTTAACAATCATCAGAGGAAATACTTCAGGAACAGCTTGACAGGCAAGAGCCATGGCACTAGATAAAATACGCATTACTGCCAGCGCTTCTGGTTGTGTCATCTCTGGTAAATCAATTAATTCCTCAATGCTGCGATTAGCGAGAATTAAAGCTGTGATTTCCATTTCTTTTTGAACATCACCTTGGTTAGGATGCTCTGGGAATTCCACCCCCAACAACTTCAAAAAAGCTAGTGCTGCCTTGACGGCTTCTTGTGCTTTGCCCTGCGCCCCGTATGCTTGAATTGTCACCTCATAAACTTTTACTTTCTCCAGTAGTGTTTTAGCCTTTGCCAACACAACCTGAACAAGTTGCTTTGTCTGCTCAAATTCGCCATTCAGATAGGCAGCCTCTGCCGCAGTTTCATACAAAGCAAGAGTTAGCTCATATTTCATATCCCAACTATTACCGGACAGCAATTCAATTCCAGCAGTTAAGTATTTCATTGCAGCTGAATAAGCTGTTGATGTCACAGCTTTATGTCCAGCAATCAGGTTCATTGCAGCTAGTTCATCTCGTTTGGCTTGATTAGTAATGAATTCCACTGCAATATTGAACTGATTTACCAGTTCAAAAATCTTTTCTTCCCGTTCTTCAACAGGAATATTCTTCAATAGAAGTAACCCAATTTTTAAGTGAATTTGTTTTTTTTGCTCTGTCGGAATCAAAGAATAAGCAGCTTGTTGTACACGATCATGTACAAATTTATACTTAATTAATTGATAATTAGTCGTTAATAATTTGTGCGATTCTTCCCCATTGCTCATGACCTGTTGTTCATGATCAGCTTCTGGCGAAAAATTATACCCCTCATTTTGAGGTAAAACTAATCCATCAAGCAAGGCTGGCCATAGGTCTGATGCTGTATCTACTGCACTTTTTTCATGGATGATAGCCAGAGTTTTTAAGTCAAATTCATTACCAACACAAGCTGCAAGTTTCAATAATTTGTGAGTGTTCTTTGGCAACTTTTCTATTTGAATTGCCATGAATTCTACTACATCATCTGTGAGAGATAATGCTTTAATTTTTTTAATGTCATATTGCCAGTGGCCAACATCAAAATTTAATAGAATTAGTCCATCATCATATAAACACTTGAGAAATTGAGTCACAAAGAAGGGGTTACCTTTAGTTTTCGCAAACACCATTTGTGTTAAAGGAACAGCAACTACTTCAGGACAATGAAGGGTATCAGCAATCAAATGGTTTAAATCAGACTGATTTAAGGGTAAAAGATTGATGATATGAATAGCTGCACCCAGCTTGGCAATTTCGTGCAGTGTCAAATTCAATGGATGTGCATTTGAAACTTCATTATCTCTGTATGCACCAATCAGTAGTAAACTACCCTTATCCTCAACTAACTTATGCATTTCACCTGTAAGGCTAGAAGCGGTAGCCTCACTCATTAATAATTGGATAAATTTCAAAGAAACCGTATCTGCCCACTGTAAATCATCCAAAAAAATTACCAGAGGATGCTCTTTAGTTGTAAAAACTTGAATAAATTTTTGGAACAATAAATTAAAACGATTGTAAGCGGCACTGCCAGAAAGTTCTACAACTGGAGATTGCTTACCAATAATCCGTTCGAGTTCGGGAATTACATCAGTAATTACCTGACCTTGTGTACCCAATACCAATAAAATTTTTTCTTTCCATTGGAGAATTTGGGCATCATTTTCTGAGAGTATTTGCCCAATTAAATCCCGAAAAGCTTGGACAAATCCTGATAAAGGGATATCACGTTGAAACTGATCAAATTTCCCTTTGATAAAGTAACTATGCTGCCGCAAAATCGGTTTATGAACTTCGTTAACCACAGCAGTTTTGCCAATTCCAGAGAACCCTGTGACTAATACCATTTCAGTTGTCCCACGTGTCACGCGGTCAAAGGTAGCGAGTAGAGTTTCAACTTCACTTTGACGACCGTAAAGTTTTTCGGGAATGACAAAACGATTGGAGATATCTCGACTTTTCAACTCAAAATGTGCAATATTTCCTTTTTCTTGCCATTGGTTTCGGCACACTTCCAAGTCATACTTGAGTCCGTATGCACTTTGATAGCGATCTTCGGCATTTTTTGCCATCAGTTTGCTGATAATCTCAGATAATATCGGAGGAATATTGGCATTAACCCGATTGACTTTTGGTGGCTCTTTGGCAATATGAGAATACACTAACTCCATTGGTTCAGTACTATTGAAAGGTAACTTTCCGGTGAGAAGTTCAAAGAAGGTAACACCCAAAGAATAAAAGTCAGTGCGGTAGTCAATTCCTCGATTCATCCGTCCCGTTTGTTCGGGAGAAATATAAGCTAAAGTGCCTTCTAAAACATTGGGATTTGTCAGAACTTGAATTTCTTTTGGTAAGAGGGTAGCAAGACTAAAGTCGATAAGTTTAATCTCATATGTGGTGGGGTGAATGAGAATGTTAGCGGGTTTAATGTCTTTGTGAATGATGCGATGGCGGTGCAGTTCTTCAAGAATGGAAGCAACTTCAATGGCAATGTGGAAAAACTTACTTAAAGAAACGGCACTTTGCTCTAATTTTGCCTCTTGTCGTTGCCAATCTTTGAGGGATATCCCACCTAAATCTTCCATTACTAGGACATAGCTATTACGGTAATTTTCTAAGCTATGGGGTTTGATTATCCCAGGAATTTCGAGGTTTTGAGTTATGGTGTATTGATTACGAAACTGAGAAATTTCTGCAAAGGTAGGATATTCATTCCGCATCAGTTTGAGAATCACAGGTTTTTGATCTTGTTCTCTGATGCCTCGATAAACTAAGGTTTTACTACCTGAATAAATTTGCTCAGTAATGTGATAGCCACTTATAGGATATACAGTATCTAATACTATTAACATTCTCGCCTATACTCATACTTTGATTTCTATTTTCATTATTCCCTTTAGCGAGCGATCGCTATCATTAAATAGTCAAGTTTTTTAGTACTTTTGTTTAACTTGTTATTAAAATGTATATAAACTTAAAAATGTATTAGTGTCAACTTTACCCCTTGACTAAGTATGTACTTTACCTTAATGAAAATGTTAGTTTTAATAATTAAAATGAGCTATCTTTAGGCTGTTTTTAAGAATTATTTTTATTTTTAAATGCAACTATAATCGGTGTATTTACCCAAACAAAAAAACTGCCGTTAACTCCAATTCATAGGTAAGTTACGGCAGAATAGATTGATAGCTGCTTGTAAAAAAATAGTATGCCTTTGAGATGACTTTTGCTATTAGCCTGATGTTTCTCACATCAAGTGGCCTGTCAATCTCAAATCAAGTGGCATATTTAGATGCTACTCATTTTTTCTATTTTTAAGTTTTTTGAACTAACTATTGTTACCTGGATTTAATTGGGTATCCATTTTCGGAACTAGGCATTAAGAGCAGCAGGGATAATAGTAAGTGCAAATCCTACTTGAATTTTTGTTTAATAAAGGTCACTACCTGAGCTAGCTGTTTCTTCAAGCCATCAATTTCTGCTTGCATTGTGACAATTTTTTCATTCAACGCATTTACTTCTGCTGAAGCAGCTACTTCAGTTTCAGAGGTTACTACGGTAGTATTTGCAATAGTAGAAGTTGCTGCCGTGCCATTTTTAACGGCAATGGTTGCTACTGTACCATTTGTAGCCACAGCTGCGACTGGAACTTGCTCTGAGCGAGGCTGTTTCGCCTTAGCCATCGCTGATTTAATCGCATTAATCAGTTGTTTCTGGTCAAAAGGTTTTCCCAGAAATTCAAAATATTCAAAAGGTTCAGGGATTTTCTCCGTCACCTCCTCCTTGCGACCAGACATGATCACTAAAGGAATCTTCCTTAACTCAGGCTGTGCTTGAACTTGCTGGAAAACTTCCCAGCCGCTCATTTTAGGCAAGAGAAAATCCAACATAATCAAGCTGAGTTTTTCCTGACGGATGAAATTGAATCCTTCCAAACCGTCTTTGGCTTCTAATACCTCGAAATTGCCCGGAGGCAGCATTTCTCGTACTTTTACCCTGACAACTGTAGTGTCATCGATAACTAAAATTTTGTTACTTGCCACAACTTATTGCTCTAACAGAAATTTTAAGTGTAAATAGCGGCTATGCCGATTAACCTTGAGAATGCTCCCACTATATCCAAATTTTTTATTGATTGGGGGATAGTATATTTCGGTATAAATGACATTATTAGTGGTAGTTTACAAAACTAGTGCTTATATTCTTTGAAATTTGTGTCATGGTGATATTTAAGGCTTGAACCTTGCTCCAGTGCAGAGGAAATTCGCCCCAAAGTACTTTCGGATCTTGCTTGGATATCTATGACTTCGTTACAACCAGCCCAACTCAAGTCAGAAATTATGGCAATGCCTAGCTGGTTACGTCGCCCCATTGGCAAGGCTAGTGAACTTTCTACTGTACAACGCATTATTAAGCAGCGCCAAATTCACACAATTTGCGAAGAAGGACGTTGCCCTAACCGGGGAGAGTGCTACGCCCAAAAAACTGCAACTTTTTTACTAATGGGCCCAGTTTGCACCCGCTCTTGTGCTTTTTGTCAAGTAGATAAAGGTCATGCACCGATGCCTATTGACTCAGAGGAACCACGCAAAGTAGCAGAAGCAGTGCAGCTTTTGGGATTGCGTTATGTGGTGCTGACTTCTGTCGCCCGTGATGACTTGCCAGATCAGGGAGCGGGGCAGTTTGTGAAAACGATAGAGACAATTCGCCAGTTAAACCCAGAAACTCAAATTGAAGTGCTGATACCAGATTTTTGGGGTGGTGCAGGTGCTGGGGAATCAGGACAACGGCAAAGAATAGGCACAATTGTCACAGTTAAGCCAGCTTGTTTCAATCACAATGTAGAGACAGTGAGGCGATTAACTGGCCCAGTCCGTCGGGGAGCAAAGTACGATCGCTCGCTACGAGTGCTGGCTATAGTCAAAGAAATCGACTCAACTATCCCCACCAAATCAGGTTTGATGCTGGGACACGGCGAAACTAGGGAAGAAGTCATTGCCACAATGGCAGATTTAAGAGCGGTAGGGTGCGATCGCCTAACTATTGGGCAATATATGCGTCCTTCCTTGGAACATTTGCCAGTGCAAAAATACTGGACACCAGAAGAATTTGATGCCTTGGGCAGCGTAGCATGGGAAATGGGATTCAACCACGTCCGTTCTGGGCCTCTGGTTCGTAGTTCTTACCATGCGGGTGAAGATAGGGGACAGGTGACAGGGGACAGAGGACAATAACGAAAATACTTTCTCATCCTCCCCATTCCCTCATCCCCCCATCTCCATTCCCAAAGACAAAAACATTTTTAAAGAATTTGGGTTTTTGGTACAGCTGTTTGGTATTTCTTAGAAAGTCGTGACATTTGGAGAACCGCTTATGACTGCTAAAAGCAAGAATTCCGCTATTGCCGATAGTGGTGCTAAACCTCCCTACGCCTTTCGCACAGGTTGGGCAATACTGCTGTTAGCTATCAATTTCTTGGTTGCAGCTTATTATTTCCACATCATTGAATAATTAGAAGTGGAGTGGTGCTGCTCAAATCGTGCCTTTGAATAAACCTTTGGGGCGAATGAGCAGCACCAAAATCATAATTAATAGCGCTATACCTTGTTTATACTGAGAACCTAACCAAAGGGTGCTGAGTTCTTGGGCAATACCAATGATAAAAGCTGCGGCGATCGCTCCATAGGGGTTGCCGATACCACCTAAAATTACTGAGGCAAATAAGGGTAAGATTAAAAACCACCCCATATTTGGGCGTACAGCTGTAATCAATCCGTACATACTGCCACCCATAGACGTAAGTGTGCCAGCAATTAGCCAAGTCCAGAAAATTACTTGCTCCACGTTGATGCCAGAAACTCTAGCTAAGTCTAGATCATCAGCAACTGCTCGCATAGCTTTACCAATTTTGGTGTTTTGTAGTAGATAGTGCAAAGCTAAAATTGCCAATACTGCTAACCCTAGTACCAACAATTGATTTTGTGGTACTTTTAGACCGAAAATATCCAAAGCTGGGGTAACGGGTAAATTGTAATTTTGGTTTTGGCCGCCCCACAGGAAAATAATGCCGTTGCGGAGGAATAAAGCAAGTCCAATAGAAATAATAATTAGTGTTGTGGAAGTGGCACGAATAGAGCGCATCCTAGACCACAACAATTTTTCCGAAACCAGCATCACCGCTACTGTTCCCACCGCCGCCAGAATTATTGATAGCCAAATATTTATCCCAATAGTATTGACTAACAAAGTTAAGTAGGCTCCCAAAGTCAAAAAATCACCGTGGGCAAAATTTGACAACCGTAAAATCCCGTAGGTAAGAGTGAGTCCTACGGCTGCTAGAGCGATAATACTGCCTACGGCAATTCCGTTGACGATCAGTTGAGCAATTTGTGTATCCATAGTTTTAGCTAAATTCAGCTACTCCAAAGAAATTGTCAGTGAGTGATTTTTAATAAAAATGTTTAGTTGAGCAGTTACAATCGACACTTTAAGGTTATTGTTTAGCAATACACAAAAATAGTGAGTTAATATACATAGAATCTTGTTCGCATTTTTATGCCAAGCTAAACTTGTTCAACGGTCGAGTTGACCATGCAGCAGTATTCAAGCTTACCAGAACGAAACTCACAGATAGATACAACGCCAACAGTTTTGACAACAGTCCAGCAACTTCGCGCCGAGTTGTGGCTGGAACGCAGTTTGAACCAGTTGCAAGCTCGCCTGAATGATTGTCTACTTTCTGCTTGTACTACTGTCCCACAAGGAGAAGCCACGGAAGCAGAAATTTTTCAAACAGTGGTAGATGAACTCGACCGTGCTTTGAATAGTATTAAGGTCGCGATCACTTTGTGGCAACCGCAAAAAAATGTTGCCCAAGTTTGCTATGTTTCTCGTTCTTCATCCCGACTTCCACCGCATCCAGTTTTAAAGAATCAAGGAAAAAAGCTGCGATTGAAATTGCAAGAAGTGATAGAACTCGAAGATTTGCAGCAGCTTGAGAGCCAACAACCACAGATTACCTGGCGCTTAACTGATGATGCTAATGGCATTATTGGCTGGCTAATTATTACTAAAGCTTCCCCAAAGCCTGATTGTGAATCATTTACAGGATTCACGGCGCAACTGCTAGCGCGCTCTATTAAGCAGTGTGCAACTGCACTAGCACAGTTGCAAAAAATTAAATCTTTACAACAACGTTCTCAACAGTTAGGTAGCTCTAATCAACAACTAGAGCGCACTAATCAACTCAAAAATCAGTTTCTGGCTAATACCAGTCATGAAATCCGCACACCTTTAAGTTCCATCATTGGTTTTACTCATTTGCTGTTAGCCCAAGGCTACGATACAACCAGTGAACGCCATCAAGAGTATTTAAATATCATTCAGTCTAGTGGCAAGCACTTGTTAACATTAATTAACGACATTTTAGACCTCTCCAAAATTGAAGCTAACCAGCTGGAGGTGGAGTGGGAAAACGTGAATGTCCCAGAGATGTGTCGCAATGTTTTGGCACTTGTGAAAGAGAAAGCCGCTAGCAAAGGCTTGAAACTGTGTTTAGAATTAGATCCTGATGTCACAACCATAGTTGCTGATCCCCTCCGACTCAAGCAAATGCTATTAAATTTGCTGTTTAACGCTCTCAAGTTTACCAGCACAGGTACTGTTGGCTTAAATGTTGTGGCTAAAGGTGGATTTGTACATTTTATAATTTGGGATACAGGGATTGGCATCTCCAAAGAAGACCAAACTCGACTGTTTCAACCCTATTTCCAAATTACCAATACTGTAGCTAGTCGTGGTGAAGGTACTGGTTTAGGGTTAACTGTGACTCGCAAATTGGCTGAAATGCATTGTGGTCGCGTGGAAGTAGAATCTCAAATTGACCACGGTTCGCGTTTTACTATCATCCTTCCCATCCAAGCTTGTGGGCAAGTGGAGGAAAATGGGGGAGATAAGAGAGATAAGGGTGATGAGGAAGTAAATAATACACCCATTACACCCAGCACTTCTCCTGATATTTTATTGGTAGAAGATGACTTACCCAATGGCGAATTGATGCGAATTTATTTAAGTAAATTGGGATATCAGGTCACTTGGGTCAAGAACGCTACCGCAATGTGGGAAGCTCTCACACAGCTAAACCCGGCATTAATTTTAATGGATATTCAGTTACCAGATGGAAACGGGTTAAAGCTAGTGCGGCAGTTGCGAAATAATCCGCAGTATCGGATGATGCCAGTTATTGCCCAAACAGCAATGGCCATGAAAGGCGATCGCGAAACTTGTTTAGCGGCTGGAGTCAATGATTATATTTCTAAACCGATTGATTTACCACTGCTAGCCAGTTTAGTCACCAAGTATAGTCAATTACCAAAATTAGGGGTTGAAGGAAGATAACGAACGGTTCCGGTGCAGTACATAGTTGTAAATTTTTCCGCCCACTTACTTACGTCAACACCAAAATACTTTCTACACTAACTTCAAACTTGCTGATAATTTCATAATTATCTCGCAGGATTTGAACAATTTTGAATGTTGGGCTATTGCCAATACCCAGATAGATAAATTTTGGTGGATGACCATAGAGAAAACTACGCTGATGAAAATCAGAATCTTTGGAAACAATCACAAAGTTATTCACTTTAGCGTATTCCCAGATAAGCGCGTCATCAGTGTTAGTCAAGTCTAAAATTTTGACGTGTACCGAATCGAGGTACAAATCTAAAATTTTGGTGATAATTCGGTCTGAGAGGTTTTCATCTAACAGCAGTTTCACACAGATGCAACAAATAATTTTTTCTCACGATCAGCAGCAAAGGCGAGACAGGCTTTGATGTCTTCAGAGGTTAGTTCAGAAAAATCGGCTAAGATTTCTTCTTCCGTCATGCCACCTGCTAGATATTCTAAGATGTCGTACACAGTGATTCGCATTCTGCGGATACAGGGCTTACCACTGCGTTTTCCAGGTTCAATGGTAATAATGTTGTGGTAATCCATACTTCACCGCGATTAGGAAACTAAATTAATATGCAATTAATATGCAGTCATAGTTCTTTCCCTAGACTTGCTCACAGCATAACATGAGCTTTATCAAGGAGTTTTAGCTCTCACTCGACAACGCTAAACTAGAATTGATGGGGTGCTATATGTTTTTGCCAGGATAGGGAAATGATGCTGACAGAAAAACTTGAGCAATTAAAAGCTTTATTTACAGAAATGGAGCAGGCTTTGATTGCCTACTCTGGAGGCATTGATAGTACTTTGGTTGCCAAAATTGCCTATGATGTGTTGGGCGATCGCGCTTTGGCTGTGACGGCTGTTTCGCCTTCGTTGTTGCCAGAAGAGTTGGAAGATGCCAAAATTCAAGCTGTAACTATCGGATTTTTGCATAAAATTGTCCACACTCACGAAATGGACAATCCCAATTACACTTCTAATCCTGTCAATCGCTGTTATTTTTGCAAAAGCGAATTACACGACACTCTCAAACCTCTAGCTTTGAAGTTGGGTTATCCCTATGTTGTGGATGGGGTAAATGCTGATGATTTACAGGATTATCGCCCAGGTATTCAAGCAGCTAAGGAAAGAGGCGCGCGATCGCCTTTAGCTGAAGTTGGTGTTACCAAAGTCGAGGTCCGTCAACTTGCACAACAACTCGGTTTACCTTGGTGGGATAAACCCGCGCAACCTTGTCTTAGTTCTCGGTTTCCCTACGGTGAAGAAATTACTGTAGCCAAGTTACAAAGGGTGGGTAGGGCAGAAATATACTTACGAAAGTTGGGTTGGCAGAATTTGCGTGTGCGTTCTGAAGGCGATACAGCACGAATTGAATTACCGCCAGCACAAATCAAAGATTTTGTCTTAACTACGGATTTACAAGCAGTAGTGGCGGCATTTCAGGAGTTGGGATTTATTTACGTCACCCTCGATTTGGAAGGTTATCGTAGTGGCAAATTAAATCAGGTTTTAAATCGGCAAGCCTTGGGTGTGTGAACTTACCACTTCTTAAATTACTGTAATATTGCTGGCGATCGCTTCATTTCTATCTGTTGTAGTGCCGAACGCCAAACATCATACCCATCTGGAGACAAATGCAACCCATCTGTGGTTAACTCTGGGCGTAAATTGCCTTGAAAATCTGTAAACCAATTATAAATATCTAGATAATTAGCCTCTTCTTGTTGAGCAATCAGGGCAAGTTGTGTATTAATTTGCAGAATGCGTCTATTGGAAATTGTCGGCAGCCGAGTAGGTAAAATTGATTGCATAATTATCTGAGTTTTGGGGTGAGTCTGCCGTAAACTACGGATAATCCGGCGGTGATTACGCAAAATCTCTTCATCACTAGCACCTTTACGTAAGTCGTTAATCCCAGCCATGATGTAAATCACATTGGGTCTTGTTGCCGAAAATGCCCCTAATCTTTTTAAAATACCACCGGAAGTGTCTCCAGATATGCCCTGATTCAGCCACAATTTACCAGTAGGCAGTTTTTCTCTAGGAAACCACATGCTTAAAGAATCACCAACTAAGATACTTAAATGATTTACACCTTGACCTTGGCTGATGGCTTTGGCTTCTAAAGCTAATAACCCTTTCCAGTCTTCATAAGTTAGTTGCTGCTTTTTCGTAGACTCCCATGATGATTGCCTACCACCATCTACACGTGTATAAATCTGACCTGTTTTTAATGCCGCTAATCTTTGGTAGTAAAGTTGATTACCAGATGTCAGTTGCAGGTTTGATGGTGGGGAACTGGGGTTAAATAATGACTCTGGTGATGGTAATTCCTGATGATTAAATTGCGATTTCGGTAAGGAAATATCGAGACTGGTAACGTTTTGTTCTCCTACTGTTGGCTGTGCAATCTCTAGTGGTATTAACACTTGCTCATGAAATTCTGGTAAGGAAATGTTTAAATTGGTGATAATTTTTTCATCCACTCTCATCTGCGAACTCTTTGGGGAATCCCAAAAGGATTGAGAATTTTCTGACAGAAAGACCGACAGATGTGGAAGAGCCGATGCTGGTATTGCCAATCCTGTTAACAATCCTGCTGCCAACAGATAAGTATCCCTCATCGCTTTGTCTCTCCTCATACTTACTGCTTTTCCCTATGACAGCATCAATTGCCTGTGTTCAGGAAAATTTTACTTAGGTTAGATTATTATTTTTATTTACACTGTACTGTGTAGTTCTGTAAAGCACGTTAACAAGATTATGTTTGATAATTTACACTCTCTTTAAAAAAATATTTTTTCAATCCTCAGTAAATTTTGTTTGTGTAAATGTTTTAATTAAAAGTACTGATGCAGCTAGAGAATGTAATTTATTCATCTGTAACTGTTAGTTTAGGGTTGTGAAGCACACTCTTATCAAGAGTGGAGATTTGATAGGGATGATACAGTAGTAGGGATATAGGCTCCACATCTATAAGTTATATTTTTGAACAAATTTACAATTATCGCTTAAACAGATATATATGCTTTATAACGTCGGAAAACTAGGTGCTAATTATCTAGAATAACCTTGTGGGAAATGCTAAGATTTAGGCGAAGTAATTAATGTTTCCCTGTTATTCTGTGGCTAGAGCTAGTACAGCAATTGGTGTCAGTCCAATTATTAAAGAGATTGTGCAAAAACAGGCACATTCAACACGTTTGACTTTAAAAGAGGTTATTCTGATGGGGATGTTAGCAATTGACAAACTAGATGATCAAAGTCGTCAAGAGTTGGCAGATCAAGTTCATCAAATGCAAGTGAATGGAGAAATTTGAGTAAGTGGTTATGAGTTATAAGTTTTAATTTCTCATTTCTCACTCTTAATTTCATCTGACTCTTGACTAAATCGATAACGACTCCCCATAACGTAATCCTCATTAATTTCCAACGATATCCATCGGCGTTGTAAAGTTTCAGCCACAAACCCTGTGGTATTAGAACCTGCAAATGGATCTAATACCAGATCACCTGCATCAGTTAAAAATTTGATGAAAAATTCAGCGAACCCTTGAGGAAAACGCGCTGGATGGGGTTTAATTCCTGCTGTCTTACAACGCCGTAAATATGCACTATTGGATTCAGTATTGGCAATTTCTAACAAATTTGGCGGAATTGCACCTTGGTTATCCTTTTGGAATTTTGCAGAAATATCATGTCCACTCGGACGTATTTTAGCTTGATAACCATTTTTCAGTAGTTGCTTCATACTCTGACTATATGGCTTTAACACTTTTCGGTTGTCGGCTTTGGGAGTTGGGGTTTTTGATAGCCACCAAACTACATTTACTGAATCTTTTACCCGAATTCGTCTGATTGTTACCCATTCAGCAGGGGTAGGTAATCGCGCCGGATTATAGTGAAAGAATTCTTGAGCCAGAAAAAAGCCGACTTCCTTACACAATTTCACCAAAAGTTCGTATTGGTAGATACTTCGCACAGGATTACCAGGTAGGTAAGCACCGCCTAAATCTAAAACGAAAGAGCCATTCTCAGAGAGGATTCTCTTAAATTCGTAGGCGAAAGGTAGAAACCACTCGATATATTTTTCAGCACTTTCATTGCCGTATGCTTTTTTACGTGTGAGAGCAAATGGCGGTGATGTCAGAATAAGATTAATACTATTTTCGTCAATGTATTTTAAAATTTCTAGGCTATCACCCAAATAAGCTTTGCCAAAATTTTGAGCGTAATAAGGGGTTAAAATTATTTTTTTTGGTAATTTTATTGTTTCTTCTTGCAAGATTGATGACTGGTTAAAAATTATGTAAAGTTTATATTTATATCTGGATTTAAAGAGGAAAGTTTGAAGTTTTCAGCATTAAAATATCAACAAATTAAGGATGGGTAAAATCCCATCCTATGCATAATTGTAAATCTACCACTTTTTGTAAGGTAGAAATTTACCAGACATAATAACTTGAACGCGATCGCCTTTGGGGTCTTCTTCTTTCTCCACATTTAAAGTAAAATCAATGGCGCTCATAATGCCGTCACCAAACTTTTCGTGAATCACGGCTTTCAGAGGCATTCCATACACTTGCATAATCTCGTAAAAACGATAAATCAGTGGATCTGTGGGGACAACTGGGCCTAATCCTTTTACAGGAGATTCAGTTAGTTCTTGAATATAACTGGCATCTAGTCCTAATGCTTCTATCAATAACTTTGCCTCTGCCTCGGATGCACTGGCTTGACGGTAGAATAAAGCGGCAATCCATACTTCATCATGTCCGAGAATTGTTTCTAAATCAGCAAAGCTCAGTTGTTTGTTTTTCTTGGCCGCTAAAAGCTTTTGCGTAATTTCGGGAATAGACATCTGATAATTTTTTATTTCTAGGAGAATAATTTTAACATTTTATCAGATTAATTATGCAGCACAGGCGATCGCGCTTTTAGTTGAGATCACGCAGCCTAGCAGAATTTTTTTCTTGGCGGGATATTGGCTAAGTACAAAATCTGAGATGAAAAACTGATTGTTAAAAAAATTCTGTATTATTGACTAATTAGCTAAAAATAATGATACATTATATAACTAAGCGGTCACAAAATAATTAACCCGCTTAAGCAGGTTAATCACCTTCATCCGCAGGGTTATCACGGACAAAACGGTATTCCCAAGACAAAATCTAGCAGATACAGTGTCAGCCGTGCCCTACATAATTTGCCTGGAAATTTTATTCAATTGTGAATTTGGCAAGCCTGAGGACAAAAGTAAATTGAGCTAGCTGGCAAGCATTACACAAATTACAATTTCTGTCCTGCGTAAATTGATTTCACTTCACCATTACGGCGGACGATTACTTCACCGTTACTAACATCCACTAGCGTCCAACCACTTGAGCCGATACTTTCTCCCATGTTGATCCGACGACTCACGCCTTCAATTTGAAATAAAGCCGCAGATTTGTCGCCTAACTCTAGCAATCCTTCTAAGGTATGGTCAGCAACCGTTGCCACAGAGGAGGGTAAATATGCCTGCTGTTGGCTAGGTGTTGGTGATGCTGTACGAAGTGGGGCAACTGGTAAACCAGGCAGAGGGGTTGATGGCTGGCGCACAGTGATTGGCGCTGTTTGCACAGTCACAGGCTTGAGTGCTGGGCGTACAGCAGCAGCTATCATGTTGGTATTTGCTGGTTTAGTTGGAGGCTGCGGTGTGTTGAGAGCTGTTTTTACTGCATCGGGTTGAGTTGCAATAGCGCCGGGAGTAGGCGGTGGCGCATAGCGCATTGGTGACGGCGCTTGATAAACGGGAACATAGATGCGCTCAACGACATTGGCAGAGCGGTTAAGGGCTGGTAGTGTGTTGTTAGCAGCCAAAGGAGGCGCTAAGTCACCAACAGATTGATTGCTAGCGACAGCCAAAGCGGATGAGTTGGAATTAAAGCGATGAGAAAGTCCGGGATAGCCTGACTTGTGATTACTGGTTGCTTCTCGCTTGTTGATAATTGACAATGCTCCCAGCATATAGTCAACCAACTCTGCCTCAATATCTACTTTAGGCAACTGCGTTTGCGTCTGTGGGATGTAGATATCTTGCTGAGTCAACCTAGAAGTGAGAAGAACTAGCAATCCAGATTGTACTAAGTAGATTGTGCCAGCGATCGCCACACTTATGGCTGTTCCCACAATCAATATTTTGCCTAAAGTACGCTGAGTTCTTCGATGCTTACTAACTACCCCAGGCTTATCAACTACAACTGTACCAACTTGTTGTTTCCTCACTTGAGGAACAGTTTTTCCAGTCCGCGTTAGCGTGTTGGGCAAAATAATCTGCGGCACATTAATTGTTTGCAGATTCTCATATTCTGGAGCAGATTTTCCCGACTTGTAATACCAATCACGTGCGGATATTTCCTCTATGGAACGCAGTGGTGTGCGACTGCCATGCCTTAAAGTTTGGGAAGGCAGATTTCCACTAACATCCAAAATTTCATCAATATCGGCAAAGAGTTCATCCATCAAGCCATCAGCATAAAATTCTATCGACCAAGGCTCGTTGGTGATCAAGTCTTCTGATGGTTCTGGAATAATGAGATGGGTTCTGGCTGCTTGTAACATAAGGCATTTTGGTTTGTGGCTGCCAGGATGGGGCAACGCCGCCCCTACTACCTGGAAATCAGGATTTTTGCAGAAGTGCCCAAGCCCTCGTCTAAACTAGATGAGTTGATTGCTTGGTTGTATTAAATTCAACTTTAATCTGGAGACTGTTGATGATGACAGTACTTAATTCATGTCATCTATCATACTAATCCCTTCACTTCTACTATACTCAACCTTCATAAAGTTTAGGTTAAGCCAATGCCGGAAACTCTGACTGGTTCTTGGTTCTACGCAATTCTAAATATATTAACAAGGCGTTGATATCCGCCGGATTCACCCCACCAGTGCGTGCTGCTTGACCGATAGTCAGTGGTTTTACCTTACTGAGTTTTTCCCGTGCTTCTTTGGAAAGGGTATCAATTTTTGTGTAATCCAAATCCGCAGGTAACGGGCGATGTGCCTGGCGGGCAATTTGTTCAATTTGATTTTGTTGTCTCACCAAATAGCCAGAATATTTGATGTCAATTTCTGCGCCTTCTTTTTCAGCTTGGTTGAGGCTGGGGTTTCCCAGTCCATAGCTGTCGAGGTCAACATAATGAAATCCCGGACGGCGTAACAAATCAGCTAGGGTAATTGAACCTTTAATTGCTTGACCAGATGTAGAGGCGATCGCCTGGCCAATTTCTTCGTGTTCTTTGACTCTAGTGGCGTATAGCCGGGCTTTTTCAGTGGTAATCTGTGTTTGTTTTTGCGTAAACAAATCCCATCTGCGATCGTCAATTAAACCAATTTCTCTCCCTAGGGGTGTCAACCGTTGGTCAGCATTGTCAGAACGCAATAGTAACCGATATTCAGAACGGCTGGTAAGCATCCGATAAGGTTCCCGCAAGTCTTTTGTACACAAGTCATCAACCAGTGTGCCAAGATAACTTTGCTCACGGGGAAAAATTATCATTTCTTGACCACGCACAAATCGCGCTGCATTAATTCCCGCAACGATTCCTTGCGCTGCGGCTTCTTCATAGCCAGTTGTACCGTTAATTTGTCCAGCACAAAACAGCCCGGCAATTTTTTTGGTCATCAGTGTGGGATAACACTGAGTTGCCGGTAAATAGTCATATTCCACAGCATAAGCCGGACGTAACATAAAACAGTTTTCCAAACCAGGGAGACTACGTAACATTTGCAATTGCAAATTTTCTGGCAACCCTGTAGAAAACCCTTGGATATATAGTTCTGGTATATCCCGCCCTTCTGGTTCAATAAATATTTGGTGGCTTTCTTTATCAGCAAAGCGGACAATCTTATCTTCAATGCTAGGGCAATAACGCGGCCCTTTCGCTTCCACCCAACCACCATAAACAGGCGACAAATGTAAATTTTCTCGAATCAGGCGATGGGTTTCAGCAGTGGTGCGAGTAATGTAGCAAGGTACTTGTTCCTGTTCCACCCAAGCATCAGGGTCAAAGCTAAACCAGCGTACCTCTTCATCTCCTGGTTGGATGATCATTTTACTGTAGTCAACCGATCGCTTATCTACTCGTGCTGGAGTCCCAGTTTTTAGCCGTCCGGTTTCAAATCCCAAGCGATTGAGAGTTTGCGTCAATCCCTCAGCCGCAAATTCTCCAGCCCTTCCTGCTGGCATAGATTTATTACCAACCCAAATCTTTCCGCCCAAGAATGTGCCGGTTGTCAAGATTACCGCTTGGCATTGGAAAGCCACGCCAAAGTAAGACTCAACGCCAATTACTTCATCGTTAGCACCCAGCACCAAGTCTGTGGCCATTGCTTCACGAATGGTCAAATTTTCTTGGTTTTCTACAATAGTTTTCATGACTGCGGCATATTCGCGCTTATCAGTTTGGGCGCGTAATGCCCACACCGCAGGGCCTCGTGAAGAGTTGAGGATGCGTTTTTGTAAGTAAGTGCGGTCTGCTACTTTGCCAATTTCCCCACCGAGTGCGTCTACCTCGTGAGTCAATTGAGATTTAGCTGGGCCACCCACGGCTGGGTTACAGGGTTGCCAAGCGATTTTATCCAAGTTGAGTGTCAGTAGCAGCGTACGACAGCCGAGGCGGGCAGCAGCGAGGGCTGCTTCGCAACCGGAGTGACCTGCACCGACGACAATGACATCAAAAGCGTCTTGGAATTCAACGGAATTGTGCATGGTCATACTTACAGGATTAGCAAGTTTAGATTCTTTGAATAATTTTAACCGATCCAGTGGTTTCATGGATGTATAATTTATGATATGAAAGTTATTAAAATAACTTTCATATTAATAATTTTATTTTTTTGATTTTAAAGCTATATAACAATTTTATTTTAATGATGAAAATTATTTGTTTAATCAACCACCAAGACGAGCCAGCACTAACTTATTCGCACACGCTAAACCAATTTCTTCATACAAATGAGAAATATATTGGCTATCGTTGACTCATGGTTTCAAAATCATCAGAACGCAAATACTTGATGGCAAATTTAGTAATAAATAGATACCAACCTTTATCAGTCAATGAATGCTTTCGAGAGACACTACCCTCTTCAATTCGTTTCTCAATGCGGTGTCGAGGCAATGTCATTGGATGACTTAAATCAACAACCCACTCATCACCTGTAAGACATTTACCAAGGAACAAGAAGTCAAAGACAGTATTTTTGGGTATATCTTTGTAAGCACTTAGTTGCTTCAAATCAGTCAAAATTAGACAGGGACAAAGAACAATGTTTTCTTTCCTATCCAAGTCGCATGTACTGTTCATAATCATACCAGGAGCTTCAAAGAAAACTGGTTTCCCTTCTTCAGACCAATCGACAAAAGGAATCGGTTCCAGAATATCTCCCTGTGCCCAAAGTGGCAGTGGGTTTCTGACCACTTGAATTACACCTATCTCCTCAGCATAGAATTGCCTAAGAGACTGTTCAGGCTCTCCAAGAGGAGAGCCTGGAAGAATTGGAAATACCTCATTGAAGAGTCTAACTAAGTCTCCAAGTGAAATACCAGTCATGTGCTAGAAATTTGGAACTCCAGGTTGTGACTTAGACAGAATAACCTTCCTCAAAATTTGTGCATCTTCACATGATAAGGATTTACTTCTTCTTTGAAGCTCTGTGCTAAAAGCAGCGATAGCAGCTTGTGATGAACGTCTCGTTCTACAGTAAGAGTGTATGCCTAAGTCAGTTGAAACTGCTGAACCAACAGAAATTGGTTGAGGAGGTATGGTGGAGGCTGAAGTAATGATGGTTGTAGCAACCATTACTCCCGTTAGCTGAAAAGACAAATTGTTGTATGCGTTCACAAAAGGTCTGTTACCTGAGAGGGGATATTTCTCTGTAGAAGCTGTAACTGAGCTATTGTTCAAATTAGTGTCTATAGGAATGTTCATATTCTTACTTCTTTTTCATTTTGAGAGACTAGGTATTGGAAATTTTCCCAAATAACATTATGTGCTTTATCAGTCCAATCTAAAATCATTTCAAGATCCCAAGATTTCTCAGAAGAATTAAAAGATATATCTAGATCCAATATTAAGTCTTTTGGTTCAACAGGAAACTGTACATTAATGCTTAAAATAACGCCTTCATCATCAAGCTTTCTCATTTCTCGAAGTTGCAGAAGTTGTGTTTTTAAAATATCAGTATTTTGAAACGGAAGATTAATATTCAAAATTGAGGGTGGATAGTCAACATGAGAGAATCTATTGATATAACGAAGTCCTAGCCTACTGAGAGTAGACAGACTAACAAATTTTTCAGTCGCGATTAGGATTTTTTCAATGTTTTCCAGAAAATTGGCAAAACCTTTGTAAGCAATAGAATTTACACTGAGTACATCGGGACCAGTTTGAAACAGAAGCGATTCATCCGGCGATATGAACCGATGTCTAACTAATCCAGACAGTTCAACAATTTCAGGAATCTCAGCAGCTTGAAGCTTTTGAGTAGTTGGAAACTCCTGTTGCTGAGAAATTGCCATACCTCCGGCAAACAGCGCGTAATCACTTACACTTGGAAAGCGGATTTCAAAAACCGCTTCCTGTAAGGGAGGATTACGCCAAGTTTCATGATTCTTCACCATGTTTAACCACTGCAATGAAGACTAGGAGTTCACTAGTTCTAGCTTAATCGATTTACAACGAGATTTCAGGTCAATCCCACTGCTAAATTTATAAAGAAGAAATAATGCGTAAAGAATTGGTATCTGAGAACTTTTTAATAGAATTAATATATTACCAATGTATCTTATACAAGTGCAATAATACAACCGTTAGGCTGCTTCAAGTTTTTTTGAGGATTCACTCAAAAGTTATCCGTGGGTAAGTCCGTCAAAAATTACTGATAATTCTACAATTCCCCAGTGATAAGTAGTACAATTAAACTATAAGAGATACGGAAATTTTCCATAGCTTTTGCCGTACTAACTCTGGAAGTTGATGTATGAAGGTTAGTTATTCTGTAACAAGCTGAGGGGGTGGTTATGGTGCTGTCATGTTTTAACGTAGCAGATTACTTTATCTGGTTAGCAAATGAAACAGGTTCTTTCATAAGTAATTTAAAGCTGCAAAAACTTGTTTACTATGCTCAAGCTTGGCATCTTGCACTCTATGACACTCCTCTGTTCTCAGAGGATTTTCAAGCATGGATACACGGGCCCGTGATACCTGCGCTTTACCAGAAGTACAAGCTTTTTGGCTGGCAACCTATTTTAAAGGATGTTAAGCCGGACTTACCTGAAGATGTACAAGCGTTTCTGGATGAGGTTGCACAAGAATATTTTGCCTGCGATGCTTATGAACTAGAGCAGATGACTCACGCCGAATCACCCTGGAATTTGGCTAGAGGAGATATACCACCTGATGCACCTGCCAACGCAGTCATTAAAAAGGAGTGGATGAAGGAGTACTACGCATCTCGTGCCGAAGAAGATTAAGAAAATTGAAGTTGTTAAAAACAGCACATCAGGTATTAAACCAACCAAGCTGAAGTCACTTAAAGGCATCAGCTTTTCGTTTAAATATTATCAGGACGGACATGACAAATTTGCTTGTACCGAAAAAGTAGTAATTTACTGGCTGACTCTGCTTGATAGGTTAAAATCTTTATCCAGCCTAACGGCTCAAGAATTGTTAGTCAATCGTAGCAGTAGCCTCAGATGTCATCCTATCAAGTGGGAAGATACCAGCGAAAGCGGATTTGGTTTACCTAACGAAGAACAATTAGTTGATACGCCATATCAGTTTTCACTCTCTTCAAATCAACATGGCAGGGTTCATGGATTTTTTATTGATGAGATTTTCTATATTGTTTGGCTAGACCCAGATCATCTACTTTACCCTGCAAAAAACTAAGGATTTATTGCTACTTTAATTACCTTACGCGCTTTCATATCAAAAAACACCTGTTCTAAATCCTTCAACGATCGCTTTTCACTAATTAGTAATTCAAAAGGTATTTTACGACTAGCTATAAGTGCAAGTGCCGCCCGGACGTATTCGGGTGTATTATGAAACACACCTTTCAAAGTCAGTTCACTGTAATGTAGCTGTTCTGTGTTGACTGTAATAGTTGTATCCCGTGGACAACCACCAAATAAATTAACAGTTGCACCGGGACGGGCGCAAGCGATCGCAGTTTCCCAAACACTAGGTACGCCAGTAGCTTCAATCACCACATCTGCGCCCCATCCTTGAGTAAGTTCTTTCACTACACTGGGAATATTTGGAATTTGATGATAATTAAAAATCTCAGTTGCACCCAGCTTCTTACCAATTTCTAGTCTGTGGTCGTTACCACCCCAAAGTAAAACTTCAGCTGTATCAGCCAAAGCGGCGACAAACATTAACCCAATTGCCCCATCACCCAATACAACTACTCTATCTTTGGGTTTGATATGAGAACGGGCTACACCATGTAACACACAGGCTAAAGGTTCTGTCATGGCTGCCAATTCCCAGGGCAACTCATCAGGAACCCGCAATAAATTATGCTTTACTATCGGTGCGGGAATTTTGAGATATTCGGCAAAGGTGCCGTTATTCCATGTCAAATTTGGACACAGCGAATATTCTTGATGTTGACAAAAAAAGCATTCCATGCATGGAGCAGAATTATTGGCTACGACGCGATCGCCTAATTGCCAATACGTCACATCTGCTCCCACAGCCACAATTTGTCCTGCTGCCTCATGACCAAATAAGGTCGGTAGTGCCAGCATCTTCGCATGACCACCACGCCGCCAGACTTTCAAATCTGTACCACAAGTTGTCGCCACTCCCACTTGGATGACAACTTCACCTGCTGCTGGAGTAGGCTCAACAACTTGCTCTAGGCGTAAATCTTCTTTACCGTAAAGTAACGCTGCTAACACAGCTTTCGACCTAATTAATCAGCTCCACCCGATTCTATCAGGTTGCGAGCATAGGCAGAGGGGCAGAGGAGCAGAGGGGAAAGAACTTATATATTTAATAATCTCCCCTTGTCCCCTTACTCCCTGAGTGTAGTCTGAGGTAACACTCCCGTATTCCGGGTTTCTACATTAGGGTTAGGCAAACGAGTGACAGTTAATAATGGCACTTCTTGCCGGCAGGACTGGCAAAACCAATACAGTTCACTATGACGCACATGACGCAGGAGGGAACCACCGCAACATGGACAGGTGTTGGCTCTCATACTCATACCAATGTCCTCCTTGAGAAAAAGTTGTTGTTTAAAATGATCAAAAAAAGTTGTTGTTTAAAATCGGGCTTTAGCCGCATGTACATAACCATTTAAATTCATGCGACTTTTAATAATTTGTTTGTAAACAGCTTCATAGTCGTTAACCATTTGGTTAACACTAAATCTTTTTTCTACATATTCTCGACAGGCGTGACGATTAAGTTCCAACGCCGCAGGAATCATACTTGCCATTTCTTGATAGTTTTGGCAGATAAAACCTGTTTTGCCATGAACAATTACCTCTTGTACAGAACCTAAATTTATGGCAATTACTGGTGTACCAGTTACCATTGATTCAATCATTACCAAGCCAAAAGGTTCTTGCCAATTAATAGGAAAGAGCGTGATTGCAGCATTGCCCAGAAGTTCAGCTTTTTCGGCGTGGTTAATTTCACCTAGGTATTCAATTTGCTGACCATCAATATGGGGGGCAATCTCTTGTTCAAAAAACTGAGAGTCTACTACATCAATTTTTCCTGCCATTTTTAAGCGCCAACCAGTCTGTTTCGCAATGGCGATCGCATGTTGCGGCCCCTTTTCTGGAGAAAAGCGGCCTAAAAATGCCAAATATAGTGGTTCTTGTGGTTGTGCTATAAAATGATAATCTTTGGGTTCTATCCCGTTGTAAACAGTGCCAACATAGTTTAAATTGATTTGACGTTGTGAATTACTAATGCTGACGTAGGGTTGTTTTTGGTGGTAGCTAAATACTTGGCGATTGTCCTTTGTAAAACTATCGTGTAAAGTATGCACCGTGGGAGTTGATACCAAACTCGCCAAAGGTAATGCCTTAATCCCTACATGAGAATGAATGATATCGAATTCCGCAGCTTGTTGGTAAACTTGGCTAAGTTCTAAAGTTTCATACGCTGCATAATCTTGGACATATCTGTCTAAGCGCAGCGCCAGTGGATAAACTGCTTTTAAATCAGCCAAGGTTTGAGAGTCACCAGAAGCAAACAAAGTAACTTCGTGACCGCGACGAACTAGTTCATCGGTCAAGTGACTTACTACCAGTTCAATTCCTCCATAACTAGGAGGCGGAACTCGTTCCCATAAGGGGGCAACTTGAGCGATCTTCATAAGTTGTTTTGGTGCAGTCGGTAAAATTTCCTCAAAATTAAGTACTTTCATCATCTGATGATCAATGAGTATTTGTACTTATTTTTTGAGATTTAAATTAACCTAAATTGACTTGAGGGAGTGCAATATCGGTTAACCGTACTTTCAACCACTACATAAAAATATTTTAGACCATTAGCAATAGCTACTAAGCAGCTACACTTTTAAAATATAGCTTAGGTTTTAATAGTTTCATCTACCTTGGGGATCATACTTTTTTGAGCACTTTTTGTAGCTAAACTTACAAAATGCTAGATTTTGTAGCTGTAAATACTAAAAATATCAGATGGTATCAATTGTTTGTAACACCAAGTTAGCAAAAAGAGTTAAAAAAAGAGCAAATTGCATTAATGTTAAATAATTATAAAAAATTTACTCATAAAAAATTTAATATTTATTTGGAATACTGTTAACTAACTAATGAAAATAGCTACTTGGAATGTCAACTCAATTCGCACTCGTCTAGAACAGGTGACCTATTGGTTAACTCAAAATCCCGTTGATATCCTCTGCTTGCAAGAAACGAAAGTTGTAGACGCTAATTTTCCGCGATCGCCTTTTGCAGAGTTGGGCTATCATCTTTACGTATCAGGGCAAAAAGCTTATAACGGCGTAGCTCTAGTTAGTCAAAAGCCGCTTACAGATGTTAGTACCGGATTTACGCCAATTTTGCCAGATATCGAGCCAAAATGGGATGAACAAAAGCGGGTAATTACGGGTGTGACCGATGGTATTCGGATTGTGAATCTTTATGTACCCAATGGTTCAGCCGTGGGAAGCGAGAAATACGAATTTAAGCTGCGTTGGCTAACAGTACTCAGGGAGTATTTGCGAACTCTCCTGCTTTTACAACCTGCTATCTGTGTATGCGGCGACTTCAACATCGCTTTAGCAGCCGAAGATATCCACGAAAAAGTGAATCCAGACAATCACATCATGGCTTCCGAACCAGAACGCCAAGCCTTACGGGATATTTTGGAACTAGGATTTGCCGACGCCTTTCGCAAATTCACCAGCGAAGGCGGACACTATAGTTGGTGGGACTATCGAGCCGCAGCCTTTAGGCGCAATATGGGTTGGCGAATTGACCATCATTATCTCACCCCAGTTTTGTACGAAGGCGCTAAAAGCTGCGTCATTGATGTTACTCCCAGAAAATTAACCCAACCCAGTGACCATGCACCAGTAGTTGTGGAATTTGAGATATGAGGATGCGTTAAGACTAATATCCTAACGCACCAAGATTTTTAGAATTACCGGGAATTTATGCTAGTGCGAGGGTAATTTACTAACTGAGATTATTTCCCTCTAGGTCACACTAGATAACACCTGAATCGTATTAGTACGATTGTTGTTGGCCATTTAGCTGAGAAATTAAAGTTTCTCGCAATTCCCTCGGCAACAATACGCGATTCACCGCATGGACGACACCATTGCTGGCTTGAATGTTGGCTTGTGTGACACTGCCATCATTAACAATGACTCGATCTTCAGCCACACGAACAGCCACTCCACCACCTAAGGTATTTACAGGCCCGGTACTCAATTGATCAGAGGTGACTTCACCAGGCACTACATGATAACTAAGAACTTGTTGTAATATGCCTCGATTTTCCGGTTGCAGTAAGAATTCCAATGCACCATCGGGCAGTTCAGCAAAGGCTTCATTTGTGGGGGCAAAAATAGTGTAAGGCCCTGCTCCTGATAGCGTATCAGCCAGTCCAGCCTCTTGTACAGCCTGTACCAAAGTACTGAAAGATTCATTATTAGCCGCTAGTTCAACAATATTGGCATTGGCAGATGCACCAGTTGTTGTCGGTGCTGCTTCAGTAGATGTGGTGTGATTGTTAGCCATTGCTGGCAAGTTGGAGAAGAAACCGATTCCTAGAACACCTGTTAAAATCGCTAAACTTTTAACTACGCGAGTATGACGAAATGTATTCATTGAGCAGTAAAATCCTTAAGAAATGTAAACTTGCTTAAACTTTAGCAATGATTTACTTATCCCAACCTCTGCTTTAAGAGTTATGATATGTCTATCTTAAGTGTGTGTTTTAAAGCTAAAATCTGAATTTTCACAATAAAATAGGCAAATTTTCCCAAAAATGCCTGAAGTGAAAGTTAATTTAGTTTATCATAATCGCAATTTTTCTTAATTTTTACAAAATCCGGAAAACTTCGTCTTTTGCAAGTGAGAAAGATCGGTGTTGTTTTAGGGTGGGCATTGCCCACCCTAATTTCTAAACGCGACGCAGACTTAGCAGTTCTTGAGGAGAAGCCAACATATCGATCGCTACGAAGAAAATTTTGCCTTGGGGATTGATTAAGAACCGCCAAGCAATATTCATGCCAACGTTGACGCCAAACCAAGGAGTTTGTACTACACCTGTGACTTTAAGCTGCTTTGAGCCATCTGGCTGAACTTCACAGATACCCTGTTTTGGCATCATGTTCAGTCCTTGTGCTTCTTCGCGCATGTATTTAGCGATCGCCTCATGACCAACAATCGGTTTTTGGAATGGTGGTTGCAGCGCACCATCGGGGGTAAATAGATTGATGGCTTTATCAAAGTCGTCTGCGTTCATGGCTTCAATGTATCCAAGTACAGCAGGTTCAGTGATGCCATCAATCTTGATTGAGGAAACAGCTGGAGTTGTACGTTGGAATGCAGGTTCGGCAACGGCTTTGGGATAGCTGCTAGGGCCAAGATCAGAGGTATCAAATCCCATATCTACTACGGTGTTACGCAGTACTGTGATTTGTTGACCTGGATCAAGCTTTTTGGTTGCTTCCAGTACTACTTGCACACCAGGAGTCATTTGATAACCACTAGGGATAGGCGCGACAATACCCTGTTTCATCAACTCTCCTAATTCATACCAAAAAGCTAACTTGGTATTCACACTGAAGAAACCATAAGAACGGCTAATGGGGGTGTCAGCACGGCTAGCAATATCTCGCATCACTTGAGTTTGCTCTTCCGGAGACATTTGCTTAATTTGGTTTAGCAAACTTTCCGCTAATTGCAGACGTGCTGCTCCAGGCGCTGCGGGAGTAATTGTCCGACCCATTTCAGTGTAAGCAAACCACAGATATGCTAGTTGGTCATCAACACCGAGTTGGTCAAATAGCGCTATGGTCGCTGGAATGGGGCTAGGAACTTGAGTGTTAGAGAAAATATTTTGAGCGGACTCAATAGTCAAAGCCATGATTGCAATCTCCAATATTGTTTATTAATTAGCTGCTTTCAAAATTCCCACAATGAATCTTAAAGCCGAGACAAACCGCTAAGAAATCAAATTAACTCTCGTTAATCCCAGACTTCCAGCACTAAAAATGAGACCAAACTCATCCGAACATGCTTGTAATCATGAGGTTTTGTCAAAGCCAATCTAGGGACTGTCTTTTCGTTGGTTTATCCTCAGACGTAAAGAAGTGTAACAATAAAGCTTAACTTTTGTAAAGTTATTTAACTAATTCGTGACATATTCCGGCAAGTGTGGAACCTGACACCTCTTGTCGTCAATACCGAAACAACTAGGGTGCAGGTGGATGAACAGTGCTTTTTCCCATTACAAAATTACGAAAGGCACGAAATTTCGATAATAAATAGCGATCGCTGGGATAAACTACATTAATGTTTTGTTGTGTAAAAAATCGTATTTATTTTGTACGTCTATACTGTAGACATATTTTTTATTGGGCTGATCTAGGCTTCATATAAGCAAAAAAATCAGGGTAGGCAAATGACCTACCCGAAATCAGGTATAAGCTGAGTTAAAAATACTTTTGGCTTTTTCCTAGGCTCTGCGACTTAGCTGTACAGGTCGCATGAGTAAAACGTCTCGATAAAGTTCTTCCAACTGAGTAATATTCTTACAGAGTGTATAGCGGTCTAATACACGCTGTCTGGCTTTCTGTCCTAGCAGGGTAGTTAGCTCAGGATGGTCTTGGAATAGTGGTAAGAGGGTTCTCAATTGCGATCGCACTGTTTTAGTATTCAGAACTATACCTGCTCCTTTCTCTAATACTTCTCCATCGGCACCGACATCTGTTGCTAAACACGCTATTCCTGATGCCATCGCCTCTAATAAAGATAGAGATAACCCTTCTACCAAGGAAGGCAAAATAAATACATCTGCGCCCCTTAAAATTTCGATGCGGCGATTTTCATCTGCAACAAATCCCAACCAGATAATGCCGGATTCTGAACCATAGAATGGTTCCAAGGAAGACTTTAAAACACCATCACCAACAACCAGTAATTTACTACCAGCCCTCATTTGTGACTGCTTCCATGCACGGAGAAGAGATTCGACGTTTTTTTCTGGTGCTATCCGACCTTGATAAACAAATAAACGTTCGGCTTTAAATTCTGCTTTGACTGTAGATGCGCCTGGAGAATATTTGCTAGCATCAACTCCATTGGGAATCACGGCGATTTTTTCTTCTCGCACACCCATGCGTGCTAACAACTCTCGCTGAATTTGGGAAAATACAATCACGCGATCGTAATTACCCAAGAAAGGTGCGTAGAGTTGATAAGCTAAAAGTTGTGTTCCAGATATAAATTTTGCCCCCTTGCCAGCAAACGCTGTGTGAAAAGTGGCAACTAGAGGCAAATTCAATTGGTCGCATATCTCCGGTAGCACAAAGTCTAAGGGAGATAAAGTTAGGGAAGCATGGACTATATCAGGTTTAATTTCGCGTAACGACTCGGTTAAAACCTTGGTCGCTTTAAAAGTGGGAATTGTGTAAACCTGGGATTTATAGATGAAGGGCAGGGAAACTTCTTGGAAATTTGGCCAATTGTCGGGTTCAGATTCTTCTTGGGCGAAGTGGAGAAAACTAACTTGGTGTCCCCGGTCTAGCAAGGCATTTGTAATTTCTCGACTGTAGGTGACATTCCCACAAAAAGGTGATTTTTTTCCAATCCAGGCTATACGCATTCTTTATTAGCTATCAGAAAAGCAGGTTTGATATATCAGTTTTATATTTTTTAGTGGCTGATCTTTTATCCTGTTGAAATTTTTTGCTGTTTATTTTGCATAAAACTCAACCATAACCCAGTTAATAAGGCAAAGCTTACTATTATTAATCCCGTATATTTATGGATTTATTTACCCTACATTTATTAAGTTGTTAATGACTATATCTTAATAACAAATTAGTCTTGCTAATATCAAATTGATACTCAGCAAGTCTGTAGTAGATTTTTGCTGAGATTTAGTTTAGCACGAAAGCAAAAACTTTCAGTAAATTAGTGATACTTAGTAGGTAATGAATTATATAGCCGTAGTCAAATAGGTTAAGACAGTATTGATTGCTCAAAGTTTTGAAGCAACTGGGTTTATACTCAGCAACGCCAGTTGCTACCCAGTAGGAAGCCGCGCCAAGTGTGTCCACAAGTTGGCAAATCTGATTTGCCTGTTAGGGCTTTACGGCAGTTTCTCTTTGAGGAAACCACTTCTGCTACAGCATTCAGCACTTTGCTATAACTCCTCTCAGTCTAATCACTACTGACGGGAGTTATAGTAAGTTAATATACCTCCTGAGAAGACGATCGCCGCTAATGCTAAAAAAACTGCTTGCAATCCGATAAAGGTTTCAGCTAAACCAGCTAGTGCCAAGGGCAAAGATAAGGCAATGTTAATAACATTATTTTGCAACCCGAAGACTTTGCCACGCATTTCTGGTGGAGTTTCTGTTTGGATTGCTGTTTGCATAGGGATACCAACTAACGCCCCAAACACACCTAATAAAGCTACTAACAGCAGAACCATCCATAACTGTGTTGTGAATATTGATAGACCAATCAGAGATGCTGCCATACCTAAACAACCACAGAGACTAAGCAAGCTGTAGGAGAAGCGTTGACCAAATTGACCGAGAATCGTAGCGCCAGTAGCAATCCCCACGCCACCAGCTGCTAGTAAAAAGCCAAACTGAGAGGCTTTTAAGTTAGGAATTATTTCTGCTATGCGAACAGCTAGAACAGTTAATGCAGCGAAGACCGAAAATAAAATAGTTAGTTGTAGTAGAGCATTACGGACACAATAATTAGCTTTGAGATAGGAGAAACCATCGCGGAGGTCAGAGAAGACATGGGGAAATTCTCTGTCGGGGTCATGGGGTTTTTCTTTAGTCCTCAAGACCAACAAAATGAATCCGGCGATCGCATAACTCCCACCCACTAAAAGTTCTTTACCTAGTCCACCACTACCACCAATTTGCAGCCACAATGTATCGGCGATCGCTAACAGTGGTTCCCCAATGGCAAATCCCACAATCACTGATGCCATCATGGTTGTCGTGTAGAGCGAATTAGCCGAGAGTAAATGCTGTTCTTCCACCACCAAGGGAATTGCTGTCTGTTCTGCTGGGGCAAAAAATTGGGTCAGTGTGGAAACTAAAAATGTTACACCCAAGATAATGCCAAAACCCACTGGTAACACGCCAATGGGTTGCCAATCGTGAGTTAACCACAATAATAGAGGAATTGCTAAAACCAGGATGCCGCGCCAAGCATTCGTTGCTACCAGTACAGTCTTTTTCGACCAGCGATCGACAAATACACCAGCCACAGAACCAAATAGTACAGCTGGAATTGTAAAGGCCATCATTAAAGCTGATACCCAACCGCTAATGCTCTGATTACTCGCCTGAAACTGAGTATTAATCAAGCCAATCATCAGCACCAAATATACTTTATCTGCTAGTTGGCAGAAAACTTGACCACCCCAAAGAGCTAGGAAGTTAGGATTTTTTAATACAGGTAAAAAGCCTTGCTGCTGCACATTCCCTGACGCTGCTTCACCACCGGAACCAGAAGATCCATCTAATTTTAGCGGTTCTGGTTCTGGGGTGGTGTTAACTGGCAAATTCCGCCCATTGCCATTTGTCTTACCAGTAGTTAATTGGTCTTCGGATTGGCTAGGAACATCAGTTTTTGGTATTTCCGTTGTCCACTTTTGCTCATTGTGGGAAACATCTTGAGTGGTTTTCTCTTGGCTATTGATCTTACTCAGTGCTGAGTGCTGAGTGCTGTTAGCGGTAGCGGGGCGTTTAGCCCGTGCTGAGTCAAAAGAAGAATACTCAGGACTTTCGCACTCGGTACAAGCCCCGTCCCTTGTGGGCGGAATCTTATTATTGTCAGAAGGTTGATACCCCGCCTCTTGTGGGCGGTTTTTTAACTCAGCACTCAGCACTTTTAACTCAGCACTCTTCATTGTAGGATCTGATGCCCTATTCTGTTTTTTGGTGTAGCTTGGTGACAAAGGCAAGATTTTTGTATCCAAATCAGACGGTTGCATCATGGTTGGCAGCAAAATAAGAGTCGATCAAGGTAGCGGAGCGAATAGGGCGACCTAAATGATATTGAGCATATTGGCGCAAAATTTGCTCAACAGATAACCACCCATATTTTCTAGCAGCATCCATTTGCATTATCTCTGGTTGTGACAACTGTTGGAGCATGGCTAGTTCTGTAGCATCCAGACGACAAGAAATAACTGGGATGTCTTGCCAATGGACGACTGTTTGATAACCAGGGATTGCAGCATGGGGTGATGGAGTCAGAGTTGAATTTTCTCTATCTCCTCCTTTTTTCTGTTCCCTATCTCTTCGCAAAGTTTCCCAAGCCTGTAAGCTGACTGTACCACCAGCAGCAACACTAAATCCCACGCGCCAGTTGGGGTCTGCAAAGTCTGGCGTTAAGGAGTGTTGAGTTAGGCAACATACTTGAACTTGAGGTGTTAATCCGCCTAGGGCTAAAAAATGAAACACTGCATGAGCTAAGTGAGCATAAATACCAGATGTATCTGTTCTGGGCAATGCTTCCAATCGCTGGAGATGTTCATTGAGTAACTCATAAAGTTCTGCTTGGGGTTGTTCACTTAAAGCCTGACACAGGACTATTTCTGCTAAATACTGACCAGCAGCGAGTTTTCCCAAATCTTTAGCCAGACCTGGATAAGTTTTTAAAGTTTGTGCTTGTGTAATTTTATCGAGCGATCGCCCTTTAGCAATCAGCAATTCATTGACTACAAACATCCCGCTCCTGCCCCCAAGGCTAGAGTTATGCTTGCGTGCCCCAGGGGCAACTGCTCGAATCAAACCGAACTCTGGTGTCAAAATTGTCACTATTTTGTCTGATTCTCCCAGTACCTGGGTTTTGAGATTAATTCCAGTTACTTTATAGGTTCTACTCATTAGTCATTAGTCATTAGCCATTAGTCATTAGTCATTAGTCGTTAGTCATTAGCCATTAGGTTAAGAACAAATGACAAAAGACAAAGGACAAAATAAAGAATGACTATTCACCCTTTTCCAGGTTATCGCGCTGGCGGATCAAATCAATACTGCGAGATGTGCCTAATCTAGTAGCACCCGCTAGGATTAATTCTACGGCTTGATTGTAGGTGCGAATACCCCCAGATGCTTTAATGCCAACCCTTTCCTTTGCCATGTCCTTCAAAAACCTCACATCTGCCACTGTAGCCCCGCCATGCCAACCTGTACTGGTTTTTAAGAATGCCACCCCTGCTTCCATAGATAGTTCTGCGGCTAGTTTTTTTTCTGCTTCAGTCAGCAAATTGGTTTCCAAAATTGCCTTAACTGTTTGCCCAGTCTCTTCACAAATTTCCGCAATCTCTCTGTGGACTGCTTCAGTGTTACCAGCCTTCAACCAACCTAAATTAATCACCACATCTAATTCAGTAGCTCCATTTTCCACGGCTTCTTGAGCTTCATACAACTTGACGGCGGAAGTTGTCGCCCCAGTAGGAAAGCCAATTACAGTACAAACTTTGGTTTTTCTGCCGTGGAGAAGTTCAGCTGCTTGCTTCACATAGGCGGGTTGCAGACAAACCGCCGCAAAATTAAATCTGTCTGCTTCTTCACACCATTGCTCAACCTGCTCTGGAGTAGCCGTTGGCATTAGCAGAGAATGATCGATAAATGGCGCAATATCAATATCTGGATAGTCTGCTGCCATTGTGTCTTTTGCCAGTGATTGATTATTAAACTTTATAAAAAATTAAATCATTTCTTATATATATATTAAAACACATATATTCCGAGTTGATCCCCAAAACAAGCTACTGCGGTGGTTTTGTCCGTTAGTTTTCCGGGATTACTGAATTATTAGTAGTATTTTAATTGACAAGAGGTAGTTGTAATCTGAGAAAGTTCAGCAGAATTCTGCCCCCCGGTTGTGAAAAAGTCGCGAATAGTTTGAGCTAATGCCTTTGATGCCAAATAAGGTACACCATTACCAATTGTTTTAAACATATTGGTGAGTGACATATCCTCTGGAAGTACAAAATTTGCAGGCAAAGATTGAATAGCTAAAGCTTCTGCTACAGAAATTCGCCGGATTTTGTAGGGATGTAAGTGTACTTCATTATTTCCATAGCAAGCAGTCGGAGAGTAACGCCATCTGTGCAGACGTTTGAAAGACTTCTTAGAATCATCTCCTTCATCAACAGCAGCAAATCTGGTGATACCTGCCCTGGGTTTAAAATAATGTTGAGCATTAGGATGATTCAACACATCATTTTTGCTAAACCAGTATTCAACTGTGAGTTCCTGAGGTATGCCTTCAGGACAAGCTAGAAACGAATTTTCTTGGAATGGTTTGCACTTTTGCCAAGGGTAGCTAAAAACTTGTTCTTGAGGATATAAAATTTGATTTTGCCAATTAAAATTTACTTTAGCTATTAATCTATCACTCTTAATACTTATTCTTATATCCTTGAGAAAATCTTTTCGGAAACCAACAAGAATAATTCTTTCCCTATCTTGGGGTACACCGTATTCAATAGCATTAATTAACCGTTCTGTTAATATATATTCTGCTTGGATCAATTTCTGCTTCAGCGATTCAAAAAATAAACGGTGTTTTGTCGTCCGCCATAAACCTTTGACATTCTCGAATAAAAAAAAATCTGGCAAATTCTGACAAATTAATTCTACGTAGGCAGCCGAAAGTTTACCATTATCTCCTAAATTTCCTTTATTTTTTCCGCCAATCGAAAAATCAGGACAGGGAGGCCCACCAATAAAACCGACAATATTATGAGATTTGCGACAATCTTCAATTAATTCACAGAAACGCTGTGCTTCTACCCCTTCCATCAGTTTGCTGACGTCTGCGGCTTCCCCTTCATGATATCCATATTCTGGCTGAGGTAATTTAATTAATTCCCGTGAATAACGGTATGCTGCCATGAATGGTTTAAATATTTCATTGACGTAGACAATATTAAAACCTGTAGTTTCAAAACCTAAATCGAGGAAGCCTGAGCCAGCAAAAAAGGAGAAAATACAAGGGTAAACACTCATTAATCAACTTAATACATTAATAAAATAGTATTAAAGTATAGCAGAGTAGATAATTGTGATTATTTAGATAGAAATCACTGATTTATATGATAATTCTATTTATATTATGTCTTCATCTTACTGGCAAAAATTTTTAACTTGCTTAAGTTATTTTCACGCAAAGGCGCAAAGGCGCAAAGTTTTTATTATGCGTCTTGGCAGCTTTGCGCGAAATTATCCCACAACTTCAGGCTGTGCTTCTGGTGATAAACGCTTTACACCTTGCTTAACAAACGCTTGTAAAAAACTAATCTGCTGGTTTCGCTGAAAGACATTTTGCACAGTTTGTCGCAATTTTTCTAAATTCAAATTGTTTCCAGAATCTAGCGCTACTTCCTGCTGTTCAAAATATTCAACTAAACTTAACCCTGCTACCCTGGTGAGATAAGCTGCACTTACACCCTGCACTAAACCACCAGCAACGAAGGTGACAGCATTACTTTTGAGAACAGTACTCACAGCTTTTGTAGAAAGTTCCACTAAACCCAGTTTCAGCATCAAACTTCCCATTGTTCCCGCTACGGTTTGCGCTTGTTCCAAGGAAAACTTCTGCTGATAAATATTACCTAAATCTATGACCATCTGAGCATTAATTGCCGCAGTTGCCAGAATATCTAGTGCTGGTACTGGGTTAGCAAAGGCAGCCGCCGCAGTTATCCATTGATATTGTTCAATAATTGGGGTGCTGCGATCACGTCTGGTTCCATTCAATAAATTTTTTGCTTCAGCTTTCAACAACTTCGCTTTTCTGGCGGTAGTTGTCCACACCAAATGCCGTGCTTGCTGTGCTAAAACTTCACTTAATTGCTGTGTTAACTGCTGGATATCTGGCGCTGGTTGTTCCAGCCACTCTTGTACAGTACCATCAGTTTCATGCTTCCGGACTTTCTGAGGAATGGGAGAGGCCGCAATTGCAACTACATTTCCCGGCATTCGCTGTTTTAATGACAGCAAGACGCTAGCACGTTCGTCTGCTAAATACTGGTCTTGTTTGTTGAAAATTAAAATAACAGGCAGATTTGCTGCTTTTAGCTGCTGTAAGCTTTGAAATTCGGAGTCTGTCAAATCACCGTTGGTCAGGAACAAGACAAAATCAGATTGTTGAAGTTCTGCTAAAACAGCTGCATCTGAATTTTCACCCGTTTCTCTAAACAAAGGCGATGTTTCCCAAAAGCTTACTTTTTGCTGTGTTTCTTGCCAATCGCTAGACTCTAGCACTTGAATTAAAGTGCTTTTACCAACGGATTTCCCACCAGTTACAGCTAGTTTAATTTCTTGCCTATCTAACTCCAGCAGCAATTGAGCAACTTGTTCTCTTAGTATCGCTAAAGCTGTGTGATTTTCTGCTTCTTGTGCTAGTTGATTAATCACGGCTTCTGTTTTAGCGATCGCACTTTCCACGGTAGCCCGATCTACAACCATACCATCTAGCTGCTCTAAACTATCTTGCGGGCGATTTTTCTGGAATAACCACAACCCACCACCGACAGCCAAGGCACTAAATAAACCAATTTCACTCAATTGCACAATTGAATGATGCCAACTTTGTAATATCCACAGGGAAAAAGATAGTCCCAATCCTCCCACTAAAATTGGTCGCTGCAACTTCACAACCATGATTCTCCGCGCTTTTTGTCAGGTTTCTCTTTCAGAATAGATCAAAATTCCATTTCTCCATCTTGAACAGGCGAACAGACACACTTTTCTTTACCTATTTCTTCACCTACAGATGCTTGTAAGATTAACTCCCAAGCTTCACGATATTGTGCAGAACGAGGTTTGCGCTGTCGTTTGTTAGTCTCGACAAGGTGTATCTCACTACCATAATTTATGAACACATTTACCGGGAAGATATAGAATAAGTCAAGTTTTTCTATATATACCAGCGCAAAATCAAAGTCTGAACGCTTGTATGCTGCTCGAATCATGATCCGCCGATTTGTTTTAGTGCGGCGATTATCTACAACATAATTGCCAGAAGGTTCATCAAACCAAGCGTGCTTAACTTGAATTTTGACTAAAGTTCCTTCTACATCAAATACTAAATCGTAGGGTAGCCGATCACCAACAGGCTTTAAAACTCCCCAACCACGCTTTAAGGCATGAAAAACAGCAGCCTGTTCTGCTATGTCTCCTTTCAGCTTTGTATCCATTTATTCATAGCTAATCATCAGCATAAAACGAAGCCCTGTAAAATTAAAGTTTACAGGGCTTCGTTTTATCTTCTGTTTGGTGGCGGGAAGTGGATTTGAACCACTGACCTTCGGGTTATGCTTACCAACTACAGCTTTCACTGCCCGGCTATTCCGGTTTGTGGTCTGGACTGTCCCTTCACCCTCGTCTTTTAATAACGTTAGGGTGCCTGCCTTCCAGTCTCTACACCTTCTTCATTTCTGAAGCTTGGTTCGGGATTACCGCGCTAATGGCTTCCCCGAGTTTGACAGGTAAACATACGCAAGTTTCTTTGCGTACCGCCCACTGTAAGACCAACTAATAAGCGCTTAGTGAACCTTACAATTCGAGCCCGACGAGCTACCAGGCTGCTCTATCCCGCGTCGCTGTTTGACTTTTCTAGTATAACCACAAAGTTATAAGTTTGGCAACTATAACAGCGATAATTCTCCAACTACTTCTAAACGCTTGTATTTACCTAAAGTCATAAACTTCTCTGATAGGCTTTCGGCGGCGCTGGGGCTAATCCAACCCATTTGCTGGAGTAAGTGGATAGCAACGGCATATTTTGCCCGTTTAGCTCCATCTATGACTTTAATGGTCAATCCCATGCCTTCACCCAGCCTGCCAATGCATTGCACACCTTCGGCACCAGATTTACTTACCAGTTCTCCTGGAGCTAAACGCATCAGTTCCGTGTCAAATTCTCCTTCTCCGGCTACCATCGCTGGATGATGTGTCATGGCACGGACAATCCGCTCCATATCGACGTTGCTGCTAGAGGCTAATAGCGCATACAAAGATGCCATTTGACTAATTTGCATGAGATAAGTTGGTGCGCCACAGTCGTCATGTGCGCTGAGAAATTCTTCGGCTGGCATCCGCAGTAATTCTGCTACTTTACCCAAAATTAACTGCTGTACTGGGTGCTTGCGATCCAAGTAGTTATTTAAAGGCCAATGGCGTTGCTGACAAACGGCTAACATCCCCGCATGTTTCCCAGAGCAATTGTATTCCAAAGGACTTTTTTTACCTTGGGGAATTGGACATTGGAGTGCAGTTGGGTCAAGGTCAGCGCGCCACAGGATGTTAAATGCCTGTCTTACCTGTTCGATTGTGCCTTTGTGGGAACTTGTAATAATAGCTAAGTCGCGATCGCTTAGGTTGTAGCGCTCCAGTGTACCTGTGGTAGTGACTGCTAGTGCTTGAAATGGTTTGAGTGCAGAACGAACAAATGCAGCCGTTTCCGAGTTACCGGCGACGGAAAGCACCCGCCCGCGTTCGTCGCATATAACAGCTTGGACTACATGCCTTGATTCAATAATTCCTTCCCGCAACAGCCGGACTTCTAGGGCTGTGGCTTGAGTTCGTTTTCCCATTGTCATGGGTTAAATTTTATTACCTTTTTTATTTATTTATTAGTCCCAAGTCATTGGTGATTAGTAGCTAATTACTCAACACCAATGACCTTTCGGGTTCGTCAGTTGCTCATGGGAGAAACCCCCAAGACCGCACTGACTCACCAATGACGATTTACGACAATTGCCAGACTATACTACCAATAAGAAACATTCCCGCCAAGCCAGCAAAGGAAAATTGTAACCGTTGCAGAATCGGTTTGATTTCGTACGCCACAATTAGGCGATCGCGCATCAGGACTTCTTGTGGCTTCATCCAAGTTTGACCGTCGTACCAGCCTGACTCTTCATAAAATACGGTTGTATTGTAGAGGCGATCGCGTATATAAAGCCAGCCCAACAACAATCGCACTAGTACTAGCACTACTCCTACACTTGCGCCTGCTGCACCGCAGAGGAGAAAATGAGCCAACTGTTTGTGTGGAGGAAAACTGGCGGCTGCTACTGGCCCTGCTACCAGCCACGACAAACTCCAAATCCAAACCATTTTCGTGATATATTCTCGCCAATTTAAGATGCAATCACAAAATAGCCAGGATGTTTTTAATTCTTCGTATTCATTCAGTGGTTGTTGGTCTGTAGGAACTGGGCAATTGGAAACCGAAGACCTCATCATATTGGCTTACCCCCACCCTCATCAGCTTTTGGAAGGGAAATGCGTTCTGCATGAACCCAGAACGCTTCTAAGTTATAGAATTCTCTCTCATTTGGCATCATGATATGAACGATCACTTCGCCGTAATCTTGTAGCACCCAACTACCCTCGGCTTTTCCTTCTGTCCTCAAGGGACGCCGTTGCCAATCACTTTCTACCTTACCTTCAATTGCCTCAGCGATCGCCCTGACTTGTACCCTAGAGTAGCCAGTCATCATCACAAAGTAATCTGCCAGATAAGATACATCTGCTACCCTAAGCAATAAAATATCACCCGCTTTGCGGTCTAATGCAGCTTCGGCGATGGTTACAGCTAAATTTTCACTCACATCTTTGGTTTCAGCCTCTAGGCTGCTGAGTGCATCCTTGATATCTGAGACAGATTGTAATGGGAAATTTCCTTGGAAATAATCAGACATTAAACCTCAGGTGCTTTATCCCTTTTGTTACAATTTTCTCCAATCACTTACTTACAAACAATAAATTGAATAGCAAGTCTATGTGTTGGTTTTTTTGAATACTAACAAAAAAACAGGTATCTATGGGGTTGTTAAAACAATTAGCTGTTTGACTCGTCAGATGAATAAAAATCAATGGCGAATAGATATGGTGCTGGGATAAATCAAGCAATGGCTTTCTACCAAAGATTTCAGGTAATCATCCAAGCTTCGCCACACAGCTTTATCCTAAATGTTTATATATATTTTAGACTGCTACCAGATTCTTCCAACTGGTAATATTTATATTTATGTCCTCAGACTAACTAGACATGCTGCTAACAACAGCATACAACACAGCACAGTCATGCAATCCTATCTAAAGTCTGACCAGCAATAACCAAGAATGCTGTTAGTCATATGTACTCACTTGGTAGCGGATCTCAGGCTGTTTCTGGATAATCGTGCTTTACCTAGCTAACTTGAAAAAGTGCTGAGTGGGGAGTGGGGAATGAAGCATTGAGAAGTGGTCTTTCTTGTCCCCCTGCTCCTTGCTGCTTCTCAGGACGGCTAATTATTTGGTTTATACTTCCTGTTTTGATACTACTTGAGATTCAACTGCTTGAGTATCTGCCGTCACAGAGTAAAATAATTCCTCATAGTGATTTAAGGCTTGCTCAAAGGCGTATTGCTCAACAGCATATTGACGACTGTGATAACCCAGATTTTTGACTTTTTCTGGATGCTTGTACAAGTCTAAAATAGCTGTTGCTAGAGCTTTAGAGTCTTCTGGAGGTACAATAACTCCGCCGCCACTTTGTCTAACAGCTTTTGCAGCCGTGCCGTTTTCCGGTACAGATGCAACTAAGGTGCGACCACTGGCAAGTATTACTTGAATTTTGGATGGCATATTGAAAGATACGACATTTTTCTTTTGTACTACCAAACCAACATCAGCTGCTGCCAACATTTGAGGTAACTGTTCACGAGGTTGAAACGGCAATAGCAAAACGTTATCTGCACCGCAGTCTAAACAATACTGTTGCAGTCTTTGCAAACCTTTTGCTTCACCCACAATGACAAAGGCAATATCTGGAATATGGCACAACTTAGAAGCAGCTTTCACAACTGTTTCCAAGCCTTGGGTCAGAGCAATGTTTCCAGAATATAGCACTACAAATTTGCCATTGAGGTTATGTGCCTCCCGAAAAGGATTATTTTCTTTAGGCAAAGGGCGAATAAAATTGACATCTACCCAGTTAGGAATTTGTTCAATTTTATGAGGTTCTACACCCTTAGATAATAAATTTTCTACAAAACCATCAGCAATCACACTAATTTTTGCAGATGTGTGGTAAGCAAATTTTTCTAATGCAGTAAATAGCTTAATCAGTGCTTTGTTTTTCAGTAATCCGACATGAATTGCTGCTTCCGGCAATATGTCTTGAAGATTTAACACTACGGGGCAAGCGCGCAACCATCCTAAAAGGGCAGCAGGTACACAAACAGGTAGTGATGGTGAAGTTGAGAGAATTACATCAGGACGCCAGCCGAATAGGGCGGGTAAAAAGCTAGTCACAACAAAACTAGCATCTAATAATACTCGGTCTAATAGATTGGGTTGTGGGCGAATCCAAACATAACTACGTTGGATTTGCACACCATTTTTGTCTTCATTTAAATACCACTTACCTCGATAAGCCTCGTATATTTGACGTTCAGGATAGTTGGGCATAGCGGTGATTACGCGAACTTGGTGTCCACGCTTGACCAGGCCCTCTGCTAATTCCGTCATCAGTGGGGCTATACCAATTGGTTCTGGATAGTAGTTGTAGGAATAAATTAAAATCCGCATAACAAATTAGTCAGAAGTCCCCTGGTTTTTGTGGATAATGAAAATATTTCGGGAAAATTACTGTTTTGTACTCTGAAGCACCCATATCTAATTCTCTCTTTAGAATCTCTCTAATGACAGGGGTTTTCATTGAAGATTCAGTAAACTTTGTTATCCACCACTTAAGTAAGAATTGAAGTATTTTTTACTACTTCAGAGTTGTTTAAATTGTATATTTAAGGGTTTTATCTAAGTATAATACCTATAATCATTGGTTAAAGATATTATAAGCAGCAATTCACAGAGCTTTATGAAGAGTATAAAAATATAGTGTAAATTATCAGCTTAGTTGATTGATATTGACATATTGAGCAAACTATGGAGAAAAATACTTGTTTTATATCCCAAAAATTTCTGCTAAAACTGGGATACCAACAAGGGAAAAAGGAATAGGAAACAGGAAATGAGGAAGGTGGCGGTGTAGGTCTTTTTTTCAAACATCAAGTAGGAGTCCCCATATAGTAAGTATATACGTATAAATTTAGTGAACGGCTGCTGTAATTTACACGAATTTACAGAACAGTGTTTGTAATCGGTCACTTGAGGATAGAACCTTTTAGGGACATATTTGTTTCATTCATTTCTCAAAATTTTGATAAATATCCTTCTAATGGGAAATTACAGCCGTTTCTATTAATAATGTAATTTACTGCGTTGCGTAATAGATTACACAAACTTATGAAGATTTTGCAAAGAGGATGGACTGTTTGTTTAATATTGGTGTGAAATTGTGGGGTAACAGGTCTTGAAGAAAATAGAGCTTCTAGAGGATTTGCGATAAAAACTTACGAGTCCGTTCTTGTTTGGGGTTGGTAAAAAACGTGTTAGGGGTGGCTGACTCCACAAGGAAACCACTATCCATGAGAATTACTCGGTCGGCAACTTCACGGGCAAATCCGACTTCGTGGGTAACTACTACCATTGTCATCCCATCACTGGCGAGACTTCGCATGACATCTAACACTTCTCTCACCATTTCTGGATCTAAAGCTGAGGTGGGTTCATCAAACAGCATAATTTTAGGTTGCATGGCTAAAGCCCGAGCGATCGCTACTCGTTGCTGCTGTCCCCCAGACAATTGTCCTGGATATTTATGCGCTTGTTCTAAAATTCCTACTCTTTCTAGGAGTTGTATTGCTAATTCTTTGGCTTTTGGTTGCGACCATCGACGCACCCAAGTAGGGGCTAAAGTAATATTTTGTAGAACTGTGAGATGGGGAAATAAATTAAACTGCTGAAATACCATCCCCACTTCTCGCCGAATTGTTTCAATATTCCGCAGGTCATGACTGAGGATAATACCGTCAATGGTAATTTTTCCCTGTTGGTAAGCTTCTAAAGCGTTAAATGTGCGGATAAAAGTTGATTTGCCAGAACCTGAAGGGCCCATTAACACGACTACTTCTCCACGATTTACCGTTAAGCTCACACCTTGGAGAACATGAAATTTGCCATACCATTTGTGCACATCTTCAGCAACAATAATCGGTTGTAACTCTGACATAGAATTTAAATTTGGAAAAATTAGTAATATTTCTCTATTGACTAATAACCTAACTGTTTTTCTAGTCGCCTAGAAGTTAACGACATAGAGTAACAAAATATCCAGTAAATCAAACCAATAAATAAATACACTTCTGCATAGCGGCCCAGAAACTGGGGTTGTGCCAAGATGGAACGGGCAATTCCCGTAAGTTCTACTAATCCCACCAAAGATAAAAGTGAAGTGTCTTTAAATAAGCCGATAAACTGACCAACGATCGCCGGAATTACGGCACGTAAAGCTTGGGGTAGAACAATAAAGATCACCACAAAAAAAGTATTGAATCCTAATGCCTTCGCGGCTTCAACTTGTCCACGCGGGATTGCTTGGAGTCCACCACGCACGTTTTCTGCCATATAAGCAGCACTAAATAATACTAGTCCTGCTACTCCTCGAAGTACCCGATCTAAACGTACATCTGCTGGTAAAAATAACGGCAACATTACCTGAGCCAGAAATAAAATTCCAATCAGTGGTAGTCCCCTAACAATTTCAATGTAGAGGATACAAAACCAACGGACTACAGGCAAATTACTTGTACGCCCTAAGGCTAGTAAAACACCAATAGGAAAGGAAAGCACTATACTAACTGCTGCCATTAATAAGGTAAGTAACAAACCATTCCACAGATTTGTGGATACAGATTGCAAGCCGAATCCGCCGCCAACTAGCCACAGCATTATGGGGAAAGATAATAACCATGCTAAAGATAGCCAAGGTGCTATTACTTTAGTAACCTTTCCCCCAATCCAAAAACCTGCAACTAGTAACACAGCAACTAACAACAACCAGAGGCGGGATGTTAAATCCCAGGGCAAAATTACCAACACAAGTCCCACAATGAAAGCAAACAAAGCAACTTGACGCCTAAACAACTGTTGCTTACCAAAAAATACACCACCAGTTACAGCACCTAAGGTGGAAGCGATCGCCAGCACAATCCAGACTCGCCAGTATAAGGCTTGAGGAAATCTGCCAACTAAAAATAAACGTAAATTAACCCAAATTACTGTCCATTGTGCTTGAGTAAATACCCAAGCCAAAATTCCCCGCACCAGCCAAAATAGCAAAACTAAGCAGACAACAGTTAAAACACCGTTGTACCAAGTACTAAAGAGATTTTTACGTAACCAAGTTAATTGTGGAGTCATGGGGAAGAGGAATTATTTATTACCTTTCTTTGATCTGCACTTGGCGATTGAATAAGTTCATGACTACGGAAATAGTCAAGCTGAGGGTGAGATAGGTGAGTATGATGAGTAACATGGCTTCTACCGCTTTTCCTGTTTGGTTATAGGTAGTAGAGGCGACAAAATAAATGTCTGGATAGCCAATGGCGATCGCTAAACTGGAATTTTTGGTTAAATTCAGATACTGACTAGTTAGTGGGGGAATAATTACCCGCAAGGCTTGAGGAAATACCACCAGCCGCATCACTAATCCTGGTTTTAATCCAAGCGATCGCGCTGCTTCCCATTGTCCTCTTGGTACTGATTGAATCCCGCCTCGGACGATTTCTGCAATAAACGCGCCGGTGTAAAACACTAACCCCAGCAACAAAGCTGAAAATTCTGGAGAGAGAGTAAACCAAGGAAGTTCTATACCATCTTGGCTGATTCCCAAAAATCCCCAGAGAGATATTTTATTTTCTCTTTGAGGAAAACCGAGAAAGACGGCAAAGTACCAAAATAATAATTGCAGTAATAAGGGTGTGTTACGAAAAATTTCTACGTAAACTAGAGCGATTTTTTGTACTAGCCAGTTATCAGACAGTCGGGCTATTCCTGTACTGATTCCCACAACTGTAGTCAGGACAATTCCCGTAATTGCTATTCGCAATGAGTTAACCAACCCTACCCACAAAGCGCGGCTGTAGGTGTCAGTTGGTTTATAGTTCAACAGCGATTCGCCAATATCAAAGGACGCTTGCTGCTTGAGAAAATCAAATCCAAATTGAATACCTAATTGTTGTAAATTGCGGTTGAGGTTACTCCACAGTATTGTGACTACAAACACTGCTAAACATACAGCAATCAATTGTGCAGCAATGTGCCAAAAGCGGTAATCACGCCATATAGGCGGTTTTAAATTAGTCATTGGTTATTTTCTTAATACCCTTGTCCTCTTTATCGGAATGGCGGTGAATACAGTAATCCACCTTGCGTCCAGAGTTGATTTTGACCACGAGCCAGATTTAATTTTGTATTTGGTCCAAGATTGCGATCGTAAATTTCGCCGTAGTTACCAACGTGCTTAATGATCCTGGTTGTGAAGTCATTAGTTAAGCCAAGTCCTTCACCGAGGTTACCTTCTGTTCCTAAAAAGCGCTTAATTTCTGGGTCATTACTGGTGGCAAACTGTGCTAAATTTTGGGAATTAATACCCAATTCTTCGGCTTTGATGAGAGAATAAACCACCCACTTCACAGCACTAGCTAAGGTTGGATTACCTTTGGCGACTGCTGGTGCTAAGGGTTCGGAAGAAATGACTTCATTGAGAATCGTGTTATCTTCTGGGTTGGGTAGAGTGATGCGCCGAGATACTAACGCCGAACGATCAGCTGTAATACCGTCACAACGCCCTTCAGCATAAGTAGCAAAAGTAACGTTAACATCTTCAAAGACAACTGGTCGGTAGGTAATGCCTCGTTTCCGCATTTGGTCTGCTAAGTTTTGCTCGGTAGTAGTACCAGTTTGAACACAGATTGCTTTATCTTTCAGGTCTGCCAAAGAATTAATGCCACTATTTTTGCGTACCATGAGGGCTTGACCATCGTAAAAGACAACAGGGGCAAATTCCAGACCAACGGAGGTATCACGACTCAGTATCCAGCTGGTATTACGGCTGAGAACGTCTATTTCCCCGGTTTGCAAGGCTGTAAACCGTTCTTTGGTATTGAGATTGCGGAATTCTACTGCATCTGGGTTATCAAATAAGGCAGCTGCTATGGCTCGGCAGATATCTACGTCGATACCACTATAATTCCCATCAGTGCCTACAAAGCTAAACCCTGGTATTTCACCACTGACACCGCAAATCAACTGACCACGATTTTTAATTGCATCCCAGCGATCGCGAGTTGCTTGTACTCCTGAATTACTACCTGTAGTTGCTACTTGTCCTGAATCTCCATTACAAGCAGTCATGGCCAAGATTAAGGGGGCGATCGCTAAGATTAATGCTGATTTGCGCATAAACTTTATAGATGCTGAACTAGAAAAAATGTATTAGTAACTACAATTATTGTATGAAAGCAATTTAGATGCTTGTAATATAAAACTTTTTTACCCTTTGTGCTTTATTTTTCTTTCAGAAAGCAGCACAATGAGTTTTTATCTATTTTTTTACGCCATATGCTATGTATGTAAAAAAATATTTTTCTGTTTAGTCGAAAATCGTGATTTAATTTGCTCTATACCCACTCAATTTGTGATAAAAATCTAAAAATTATTTAAAAATATAGTTGATGAATCAGTACTATTGATTAAGTTTAATAAATTTAAGATTTGTGATATTTTTAGGTAATTTAATTTTATGTATCTAGCTGATTGCCACATAGGCAAATTTGTTAAAATTTAAAATTAAAAAACTAAATTGTATTTTCTGTTTCAGCAATATAATAGAAATCGTAGTGAGCTTATATTTAAGTCATAAAATGATTATTATATTGATTCATGCTTTGTCTCAATCATTAGCTTAAACTCTTATCAATAAAAGGGTTATCTCAAATTTAAACTGTTAATTTTTGTCCAATTTTACTATAATTTTATGATTAATCCACTAACTTCCATATCTCTTGACATATGTCGCTAGGCTTCATCAAAACCAACTGATTACAGATCCATGAGATTATTCATAGGTCTAGTCTGGTTTTGAATTTATAGACCAAATTTTTTCAATTCATGGAATCTGGATAAATCAGCAAATGAACTCAGCTATAGTGCAAAAAAACATTGCATACTCTTAAAAAGAAGAGAAGTAGCTACACCAACTTAAACACCTGTCGCTAGCAGGTTAAACTAGTTTTGGTAACAGCTGCTCCACCGTTCTTTATGAGGCTTTTATGGGAGCTAATCTCAAACAGATTGCCAATTACTTAGACAAACTAGGTTGGGACTACCGTTTTGATAATGAAGAAGACCGTATTATCACAGGTGTTGAAGCTGATAACCTAGAGGATTTTCTGATAGTTGTCCAATTGGATGAAGAGGGAAAATTTTTCCGGGTGTTTGCGCCTCAAGTTCTGGCGGGAGTTCAAGATCATCCCTACAAGGGAGTTATCCTACAGACAATGCTGGCAATTTCTTGGGAGACTAAGATGCTGCAATGGGAATATGACCCAGCCGATGGTGAGATCCGAGCCATTATTGAATTTCCCTTAGAAGACTCAATTCTCACAGAAAGACAATTTCACCGTTGTCTGAGTGGATTAATTCAGATTGTTGATAATATAGCAATCCCTCGCCTGAGAGAAGTGATGGTAACGGGTCAAGATCCAGGGAATTTAGAACTTGGGGAAAGAATGTTACTGAGTATTCAAGAAGAAGCTCCTGGATTATTAGAAATCCTGGAAAAGGCTATGGAAGCTAGGAGAAAGCGGGGAAGCTTTCCCAGCGAGTGAGGCGAATTATCACTTAAATAGCTATACTCCAAAGTGATACCCTGACTATATACTGAAGTTTTCTAGGGCTGGATTTTATGACATCCTATGCAACCTCCTTTGCCAAGGCGGAAATGAGTGAACTCCGGCGGTTAAAAGGCTTACTACCGCCAGAATTGCAGAGCTGGGTCACGGTTGAAGGCACAACTGAGGTCAATCCACCCCTGATCCGTTGCGAAGAAATTGGTAAAGACCAGGTAGAAATTCAAATAGACCTGGTGAAATGGGATGCTTTGGCGATGGATCAGCGTAATCTGCTTTTTTGGCATGAAGTCGCCCGCGTTCAAAATGATTCTATTCCCAAAGATGGTTGGGAAATGGCAGCATTGGCTATTGGTTTAGGCGGTGCTGTAGGCGAATTGTGGGTACAAGATGGATTGTTGCTGGTTTTAGCTTTGGCGCTATGTGGTGTCTCAGGCTGGCGATTGTATCAGAAGAATAATGGGGAAAAGCAACTGAGAGAATTACTCGCTGCTGACGAGAAAGCGATCGCTTTGGCAACTCGCTTTGGTTATAGCCTCCCCAACGCCTATAAGAGCCTAGGTAGCGCCTTAAAAACCATGATTGACAATACTCCTAGCAAGCGCCAACGGTCTCGATACGAAGCACGACTTTCTGCCCTCAAACGCAGTGCCAACAAAGCAAAAGCTAAGTCTAGGACTACAGATGAAGCTGGATTGTAGAACTCAGCAAGTAGGTTGGGTGGGCAATACCCACCCCCAAAAAATGAAGAAATTCAATGCCTTGCGAAAATCATGTACACTCCCAAAAAGTACTGATGTTTCCTCAGCCTCAGTCTTCTGAATTAAGAAAAGATTAATTAAAATAAAAATTTCATCAAATTCGTTTTGTTTGACTTGATGACATCTTTATCAAACTTTTACAGTTGATTTAACATTTTATGGGTCTGAGGCACGACCCGGACATGTGGTAGAAATTGCTTCATCAAGGCTTGCCACATCAAAACTTGATCGGGAGCAGGTGCCAAGATGGGCGTTTTGGTGAATTGTTCACCAGATGCTAAAGGTGTGACAGGTTGTAAAAATACGGGAATGTTTGAACTAACATCTGCCACCACAGAAGCGGCATGTTTTAACTCAGCAGGGTCGGTATCGTGAGAAATAATTATTTTGACAAAAACATCTAAATGTAAATTTGAGCATAATTGTAAAAACTTTGTATGTTCTTGCCAACGACTTTCGCCACTGACACTAGGCAGTTTTAAATCCATGCCCACAGAGTCTAAGTAGGGTAAAATTACCGCCAATTGTTCTGGGCGATGTCCGCCAGTTTCTAGGTATATGGGGAGATTTGTCAGCGATCGCACTTGGGGCAAAAATTCCTTTAAGAAAGCTGCATGAAGAAGGGGTTCGCCGCCAGTTAAGCTAATGCTATCGTGTAGACAAGGTTGATTTTGCCTTTCGACCCATTCAATTAAGATGGGTAGTGAGACAGGATTCGAGTGGATTTCAAAGTCACGTAATCCGGGCGATCGCTCTATCCGACAAGTAGCGGGTGCATCCCAAGTGTGGGCACTATCGCAAAAGTGGCAGCGCAAGTCGCATAAAGCAAAGCGAATAAAAAGTTGACGTGTCCCGACATTGAGTCCTTCTCCTTGAATAGCAGAAAAGACCTCTATCAGGCGTGCGGTAGGTTGAACTTTAGTTTTAGCAGTCATGGGATAGTAGCAACGCGATCGCGCTGCGTCGGCACAAAAGCAGGTATGTTTTTTTTACTTCTTGTTCTATTGTGAATTGTCGCTAGCAATCTTGGCTCTTATCCTTACTAACTAACTATTTAGTCTTTATGCCTACTGATTTAAGATGAGGTTAGGTAAATTGCTAGGACAAAATAATTTTTGGCAGCTTAAATTTACATGGCAACGAAAGTGCAGAGCTTCATGACTAGCCAACCCACACAGGTAGACTTTCCAGTTACTCCCTTAAAAGAAACAGTAATAGTGCAGGTACCAGCGCGGTTAAGCGTGCTTGAGGCAGTAGGCTTTAAGCATACCTGCCAAAAGTTAACTCAAGAAAATACACCTCCCAAGCAAATAATTATTGATTTTCACCAAACTACTTTTATGGATAGTAGTGGTTTAGGTGCCTTGGTCAGTAATTTTAAACATACCCAGGAACAAGGAATTGCCTTGATTTTGCGGAATGTGACTCCTCAAGTCATGGCAGTGTTAAATCTCACAGGCTTAGATCAAGTTTTTCCCATTGAGTCTAGCAGCGAAACGCCGCCAATAGAAACTGACAAGCCCACAGATACCCAAAAGAGTAATTCCCGTAAAGTAGAGCCGTTACCAACTACTCATCCTTCTGTGGCATCTTGGATGAAGCGGTTTATAGATATTGTTGGTGCAATTGTGGGTTTAGTAATTACCAGTTTTTTGTTTATTCCCATTGTGATTGCTATTCAAATCGATGATCCCGGACCTATTTTCTTTGGTCAAATCCGTTGTGGTTGGATGGGGAAACGTTTTAAAATTTGGAAATTCCGCTCCATGTGTGTGGATGCGGAAGCCAAAAAATCCCTAGTCAAAAACCAAGTCCAAGGTGCATTTTTCAAGAACGAGAACGATCCGAGAATTACACGTGTAGGAAAGTTTCTGCGGCGTACCAGTCTGGATGAATTACCACAATTTTGGAATGTCCTCAAAGGAGATATGAGCTTAGTTGGTACTAGACCACCCACGCCTGACGAAGTAGAACGCTATGAAGTACCGGAATGGCAACGTTTAGATGTTAAACCCGGTATGACTGGAGAATGGCAAGTAAATGGGCGGTCTACGGTACGTAGTTTTGAGGATGTGATTCGCCTAGACTTGGAATATCAAAAAAATTGGAGTTTACTATATGATTTGAAATTAATTTTCAAAACGGTCACAATTCTGTTTCATAAAAACAGTGGTGCTGTTTAGTCATTTACTGTAATTAATTTCTAATTTGTTGGTAACTTACAATTTCATTTCATCTTTGGTGATACCCAAGCTTTTTATGAGCTTGGGTATTATTTTTTTGTTTTATTCACTCATACCCTAGAGCCTGGACAGCATAATTATTAGGATAAAATCACTTTCCATGTAACATTTATTAGTCATAATGGTATTTACAAGACAAAATAATTAATAAATTTTCTTCCACTTTGTAAACTAATCTATGTTCATCTGAAATACGCCTTGACCAATAACCTTGTAATTCATATTTCAGGGCTTCTGGCTTGCCTATGCCTGAAAAAGCATCTTTTTGTATATCTCTAATTAGTGCCAATATTTTTTTGAAAGTCTTTTTGTCTTCTGTTGCCCATTGAATAAATTGTTCAAAAGCTTCTGGTTCAAATGCCACCTTTTTCATACTCGTCTAAATCAACATATATCAAATTACCTTTCTCTACATTCTCCAAAGCTTTGAGTAAATGTTTTTTGTTAGCTTCTGATTTTAGAAGATAGGTAGTTTCATTTTCTTTAGTGGGTGGTTCAACTAGCACAATGACTTCTACCACAGTTCCTTCTGGTAGTTCCGTTGTAGACAGTTCAACTTTGCCATTTTTGCCTACAATGGCCTTTTGTTTAATTCCACTAAGCATAATCACTCTTAACTTTCATCTTTTCTTTAATTTAACTATATCTGATGGGTCTGGTGTTGAGGCGATCGCTCTTGTTAACAAACCGCCAAGACGCAGAGAACGCCAAGGAAGAATGCTAGTTGATTAAACACACTAAAACTTGAATTAAAAATCCTGAGTAAAAAAAATCCCTGGTAAAAAATACCAGGGGTAAAGATATCTAATAGAATGACTTGATTTAAATCTTAGCCAGCATTTGCCAAGAGTAACTCTCGTTTTTCTGACCCTTGAATTTTCACCTGATTGTCATCATCAATATCAACAATAGCTGTGTCTCCATCGGTGATTTCGCCAGATAGCATTGCTTCGGCTAGAGAATCTTCTAACAACCGCATAATTGCTCGACGTAATGGTCTAGCGCCGTAACTTGGGTTATAGCCTTCTTCGACTACACGCTCTTTGAAGCGGTCTGTAACTTCGAGGATAATTCCTCTTTCAGTTAAACGGCTAGCAACCTCACGCAGCATGATATCAGCAATTTGCTTAACCTCATCCTTGGAAAGTTGTGTGAAGACGATAATGTCATCTACACGATTGAGGAATTCAGGACGGAAGTAAGCTTTCAGTTCCTCATTCACTAAGGTACGAATACGGTTGTAGCTAGCATTGGCTTCAGTATCAAACTCAAAGCCTAAACCACCACCACCTTTTTCGATGACCTTAGAACCAATGTTAGAAGTCAGAATAATTAGTGTATTCTTGAAATCTACTTTTCGACCTTTGGCATCGGTGAGGTGACCGTCATCTAGAATTTGCAGCAGCATGTTGAATACATCGGGGTGCGCTTTTTCGATTTCGTCGAACAGTAGCACTGTGTATGGTCTGCGGCGCACGGCTTCGGTCAGTTGTCCGCCTTCGTCATATCCTACGTAACCAGGAGGTGAACCTATTAGCTTGGAGACGGTATGTCCTTCCATATATTCGGACATATCTAGACGAATCATGGCTTCTTCAGCACCGAAGAAGTATGATGCCAAGGATTTCGCTAATTCTGTTTTACCAACTCCAGTAGGCCCGGAGAAGATAAAACTGGCGATTGGACGATTGGGGTTCTTTAATCCCACCCTGGCGCGACGAATAGCACGAGATACGGCTGTAACTGCTTGTTCTTGACCAATTAACCGCTCGTGAAGTGTGTCTTCTAGATGTAACAGTAACTCTGACTCAGATTCGGTGAGTTTGTTGACTGGTACACCTGTCCACGAGGCGACGATTTGAGCAATGTCTTCTTCGTCTACAACGGGGGACGGGAAAGATTTATCGGTTTGTAGTTCAGCTGCGAGTTTGATTTCTTCGTCCCGCAGTTCTCCAGCTTTGTCATAATTCTGGATTCTCACTGCTTCCTCTTTGGCTTTAGTCACACCGACTAGTTGCTGCTTGAGTTCTTTGTTGTTGGAAATCCGAGAATTTCGCAGCCGGACGCGGGAACCAGCTTCATCAATTAAGTCAATGGCTTTATCTGGCAAAAAGCGATCGCTTATGTAACGATCTGACAATTGGGCTGCGGCGATAACAGCTTCATCAGAAATGTGTACTTTATGGTGCTGCTCGTAAGCTCCACGCAAGCCGTAGAGTATATCTATGGTTTCTTCTATTGAAGGTTCCCCTACCAGAATCGATTGGAAACGACGCTCTAAGGCTGCATCACGCTCAATATGCTGACGATATTCATTCAGGGTGGTTGCACCAATACACTGGAGTTCACCGCGTGCTAGGGCAGGTTTGAGGATGTTAGCTGCATCTAAGCCACCTTCTGTGCCACCAGCACCAACTAAGGTATGAACTTCGTCAATTACCAGAATAATATTGCCAGCAGAACGGACTTCATCGACAATTTTCTTGAGGCGTTCTTCAAAGTCGCCACGGAAACGAGTACCAGAAACTAGTAGTCCCATATCCAGGCTGATAACTTGCTTGTCTAGCAAAATTTCTGGCGCATCTTGATTCACGATACGTTGTGCTAGACCTTCAGCAATCGCAGTTTTACCAACTCCTGGTTCTCCAATCAACACTGGATTATTCTTTGTGCGGCGACCGAGAATTTGAATGGTACGCTCAATTTCTTTTTGCCGACCGACTACAGGGTCGAGTTTACCTTCTTGAGCTAGTTTTGTCAGATTTCTGCCAAATTCTTCAAGACTGAGGTTTTGGGTGCGTTTTGAGCTACTACCAGTACTAGCAAACACAGATGCACCTTCACCTAAACGCCGAATTACTGCTGTACGGACACTCTTGAGGTCAACCCCTAGATTTTGCAGCACTTTGGCGGCGACACCTTCACCAGCCTCGGTCAATCCCAAGAGTAAGTGTTCAGTGTTGATGTAGTTATGTCCAAGACTATTAGCTTCTCTAAACGATTGCTCAAATAAGCTTTTCACCTTGGGGGTAAAAGGAATTTCTGGTGGTACAAAACCAGAACCTCTACCGATAATTTTTTCTACTTCGCGACGTGCTTCTTTAAGAGTAACGCCCAATTCGGCCAGCACTTTAGCAGCAACCCCAGTTCCTTCCCCAATCAAACCCAGGAGGATTTGTTCAGTTCCTACGAAGTTGTGTCCCAGGCGACGTGCTTCCTCCTGAGCTAACATAATTACTTTGATGGCTTCGGAAGTGAAGTGTTCAAACATAGCGGGTTCTTGCTCCCTTGCTGCTTGGACTTGGGATGAATTAAAATTTCACCCACATTTAAACTTTTTTGTATTTTCTTAAAGACAATGTATCTTTATTTAAAGTTGAATGGCAGTGGTGAGAGCCGTATTAGCTCAGGTGTGGTTGCCGTCTGAGTTAATTATGGCGCAACGGCAAGGCTCTTCACTCTAGATTTTGGATGAATTAGTAATCTGACTCAAGGTATAAATTATGTCTGACTTACACGGAAGTAAAGACCAACAACATCCACTTTACAACCGCGATCGCCCCTCTATTGATATTTTACTCGCTCAAGAGGCAACGGAGTACAATTTGGCAGAATTGGCTAGACTGCGAATTCGTTATCAAGGTTTTCCCGGGGCGAGAGACATCCAAAAAGACCTAGATAAAGTCTTGCAGCAGTGGGGTTTGACGGAAGCCGAACTTTTTGAGAAAACTCGCCAGATGCACGATATTGGGGGAATTTATAAAAGTCGTGGCAAAAAAGAAGAACAAGATTGGAATTAGGGAATGGGGATTGGGAACTAGGTAGAAATTCCCCTTCATCTCCCTACTCTTCACCTTCATTCACCTTCCGCTCTTCCCCATACTCCCGCAGCTGCTTTAATAGCTTTTCTTGAGATGATTCGGTAATTGCTGGAATAGCTTTTGGTTGAGGATTTGGTTCAAAAATATTCACAGCAGTAGGTGAGGGTTTAATGGTTAAAGCCTGTTGTTTAGGATTTGGAGTTGTAATCACATTATCAGTTCTTTTGGCAATAGGTCGATTAACAGTGGGTTTGTTAACAATAGGATTGCTAACAGCAGCTTTTACTGAGTCTAAAGTAGTAGCAACCTTCACTTGTTCCTGCATCTGTTCTGTAGAAGACACCAAACCACTTAAACCATTTACCAACTGTCGCAGATTTTGTCGGAAAGCAGGATCTCCTGTCAATTCATCCAAATCAGATGTAATTTTTTGGGTATTTTCAAATGTCACCCGTGCTGAATCTAAAGTTTGTTGCATTAGCACTAGGTTCTGAGGATCATTTAAGGTTTTCGAAGCGTCACGTAAATTAGCTGAGGCTTGCGCTGCGTTTGCCGAAAGTGCTTCTAAATTGTTGAGTAATTCGCCTTGGGTTAAACGATTAACAGTAGGTGATAGGCTGCTAACTGTAACACGTAATTGATTGCTAGTTTCGGTGATATTGTTCAAAGCGCCAACTAGCATAGAACGATTAGTTGTTACCAAATCATCTAGGTTATTCAAAAGACGATTAGCTCTACTAGCTGTGGAACTAAATTCACCCGCAGTTACACCTAATTGGTCTACTGTTTTAGTAGTGGATGCGGTGAGTTGATTTGTGGCTCGTTGTACTGAATTAGCAGTGGCAGAAAATGTGCCTAGTTGTTTTTGGAAGCTTTTGCTCAAACTCTGTACATCTTGGCTGAGAGCAGCAACACTAGAAGCTGCCTCTGTTGAGCTTTCCAAGAGTTGATTTAGTCTTTGATAAAATTTGGGGTCATTATATGCATTGGCAAAATTAGTTGAACTACGAATCAGTTCATCAATGCTAATACCAATCTGACCCTTTAATCGAGAACCATGACAAACAACGAGGCTATTATCACAATTATTTTCTAAAGGTTTAGCAACAGTAACCCCAGTAGGTAAAGACCTTTTTGGTGTAATGTCAATTATACTTTCGCTAATCAATCCACTCTGATTGGCTTCAATTACCACATCCCGGGGCATAATCAGGTCAGCTGGAGCAATTTCAATTTCCACCTCTATGGCATTTGGCCTCGGTTGTACTCTAGAAATATTGCCTACTTTGACGCCACGATAACGAACTGGTGCGCCTTTTTGCATACCGCCAGCGTTGGCAAATTCCACAATAAATCTGTATGAACTGCTAGCAGTAGTAAATCTATTCAACCACAGAACAATCATGACAAATGCGCCCAATCCTAGTAGGATCAACAACCCCACTGAACCTTCTCTTAATGTACGTCTAGACGCGAAGCGGTTTGTAATGATATCTCGCATGTTTTTCCTCCAGCCACCTAGCCAGCTACCTGAATTGGGCCTTCCACACTTCCACTGATAAATTGTCTAATCAAGGGATGCTCTGTACTATCTATGTCACTAACTGTACCTTGCCACTGCACTTTACCTTGATAAAGAAACACTAGTCTATCAGCTGTGCGCCGAATGGTACTATCTTGGTGTGTAACAATGGCATACGTACTACAAACACCTTGAGTGAGCTGTAATTGACGAATTAAATCTTCTATCACTGTTGAGGCAATAGGGTCAAGTCCGGCTGTTGGTTCATCGTATAGTAAAACTTCCGGGCCTTCTGTGGGACTATCAGGATTAGAAATAATCGCACGGGCAAAACTTACCCGTTTTCGCATTCCTCCCGAAAGTTCAGATGGGTAGAGATGACTGATTCCCGACAAACCAACCATTTCTAATTTTTCTTTGACTAGTTCTTGAATCCGCGATCGCGGTATTTTTGAATGTTGATACAGTAAAAAACCTACATTTTCATCTACTGTCAATGAATCAAATAATGCTGCCTGTTGAAACACCATACCAATGCCAATGGGATCAGCATTATCCTCTATCAACCCGTCTCGCCGTTGTCCTTGGACATAAATTTCTCCGGTATCGGGAGTCATTAAGCCGGCAATAATCCTTAAAATTGTCGATTTACCAGTTCCCGAAGGCCCAATAATTCCTACTGCTTCTCCCCGGTAAATCGTCAAGTCTACGTTATCTAAAACTTGATTGCTACCAAAGGACTTAGAAACGCCTTTCAGTTCAATTAATGGTTCAGTCATTAGTCATTAGTCATTGGTCATTGGTCATTGGTCATTAGCATTAGTCATTAGTCATTGGTCATTGCTCAATAAAATATGAACTCAGCACTCAGCACTCAGCACTCTCAAAGTGATGTCATCGTTATTGGTAGCGGTATTGGCGGATTATGTGCTGCTGGTTTACTGGCTCGTTATGGTAAGCGGGTGATTGTTTGTGAAAGTCATACAATTCCCGGCGGTGCAGCCCACAGTTTTAGACGACGGGGATTTGAATTTGATTCTGGCCCCTCGTTTTATTGTGGTTTGACAGCAGCCCAGAGCTTGAATCCTGTAAAACAAGTTCTCGACGTTTTAGGTGAGTCCCTCCAAGTTATACCCTATGATCCATTAGGACACTACCACTTTCCTGAAGCCATTTTTGCAGTTTATAGCAATACTGAAAAGTACCGTCATGAGGTGCATAAAATTACGCCCCAAGGTGCTGAGGAACTCCAGCAATTTGAAGACCGTTTGTTAGGGCTATATGAGGTAATGAAAGGTATTCCTACTTTGGCTTTGAGAGCAGATTGGCAGGTAATGTTGATGTTGATGAAACGTTACTTCCCATATCTAGTAAAAATGCTGCCTTATTTGGCGCTTGTTCAGGCTTCTGTTGGGGATGTGATGGATACTACAGTAAAAGATGCTTGGGTACGTCGGCTAATTGACTTAGAATGCTTTTTACTCTCTGGTTTAAAAGCACACGGGACAATTGCCCCAGAGGTAGCTTTTATGTTAGGTGAACGCTCCTGTACTGGAGTTGAATATCCTGTGGGAGGCAGTGGGGCGCTGGTGAAAGCCTTGGTGCGGGGTTTAGAACGTTGGGGTGGTAAGTTACGTTTGGGGTGTCATGTTGAGCAGATTTTGGTGGAATCGGGTAAGGCTGTAGGAGTACGGTTACAAACAGGTGAAATTATCCCAGCACCCATCGTAATTTCCAACGCGTCAATTTGGGATACCTACAATCATTTGTTACGCCCTGAAGATTTACCTGCATCTTACAGAAAGGCTGCATTAGATACGCCAGCAGTAGAAAGTTTTATGCATTTACACTTAGGCATCCGGGCAACTGGGTTAGAGAATTTAACGGGACATCATGTAGTAGTTCATGATTCCAGTCAAGATATCACCGTACCAGGTAATACTTGCATGATTTCCATTCCTAGTGTGTGGGATGCAACTTTAGCACCAGAGGAACATCATGTGGTTCATGCTTACACTCTGGAAACTTTTGCTGGGTGGGAACGAAATGATGAATATGAAGAGAAGAAACAAGAGAAAGCGCAATCTTTATATCGTGCTTTAGAAAAAGTGATTCCCGATATTCGGGAGCGTGTGGAATTAGAACTTATTGGCACACCCCTCACTCATGCCCATTATTTAAGAAGATATCAGGGAACTTATGGCCCTGCCATAGCTGCTGGTAAGGGGATGTTTCCCAGTACGCAAACACCAATTAAAGGTTTGTATAGAGTAGGTGATAGCACTATGCCGGGAATTGGAGTACCTGCGGTAGCTGCTTCTGGGATTTTGTGTGCGAATAGTTTGGTCAATTTGCAGCAAATGGGGGAGTTATTGGATGGTTTGAAGTTTTAGGGTTGCTGAGGGGAAAGAGGTGTTTATTGCACGCAGAGGCGCAGAGGCGCGGAGAGGAGGAGGTGAGAATTAGCGATTTTGAGATTTCATACTCGAATTCAATAACGCCGAATATATACCTATGTTTTTTTAAGAGAAAATCGTAGAATTTGATAGTGTGGTCTATTGCCGTGTAGATAACGGGACTTTGGAGATTAAGATGACAGGCGAACCCACGATTCAATTCACTTTTGCCGTTGATGATCCAGAGTTAGATGATGAAAGACGGCAAAAACTAGCTAACAAACTGCTGCGGGAACTCCGGGATTCGGATGAGGTGGAAAAAGCCGATCGCGCCGAAGATTTGAACCCAGAAGCGGGAAGCAAAGGGTTTGCCACTTTGATAGGAGTGCTGACGGCTGAAGTGAGCATGAAGAATGTTAAAGGGTTTTTAAGCTTTTTGGGCGATCGCCTGCAAGACAAACCCATAAAAATCAATGTCAAGGTTGGAGATAAAGAAGTCAATATTGAAGCTAAAAGCCGACAAGAGCTACTAGAAAGTGAGAGAGTAGCAAAAGAGTTATTAGCAGCAATGGGTGGCAGTAATGGCTAAGATAGCACTACTGATTGGAGTCAGTGAGTACGGTGAAGGTATTCCTCCTCTATCATCGGCTCTCAATGATGTGGAAGCTATGCAGCGAGTTTTGCAAAATCCAAAACTGGGAGGTTTTGAGCAGGTTGAACGACTGCTAAATCCTGATGCGATCGCCATGCGAAAGGCAATTCAAAAGCTGTTCAAGGAAGCTAGTAAAGAAGATTTAGTATTATTCTTTTTCTCTGGTCATGGTATTACTAATGATGAAGGCCATCTCTATTTAGCAACTCGGAACACAGCTAAAGACGATTTTGAAGCTACTGCTGTAGACGCAAATTTTATTCAAGGACAATCAAACAATTGCTATGCTAAACGGCAAGTATTGATTTTGGATGCTTGCTACAGTGGTGCTTACGCTCAAGGTTGGCGAACAAAAAGTGTAGGTGTCGATATCAAAAAGCAGCTAGGTGCTGAGGGACGGGTTGTTCTCACCTCTTCAAGTGCAACTCAAACTTCGTTTGAACAAGAGGGTTCAACTCTTTCGCTTTACACGCAATATTTAGTTGAGGGAATTGAATCTGGCGCAGCAGATAAAGACAATAGTGGCACTATTTTCATACATGAACTGCACACTTACGCTAAGGAAAAAGTTCAAGCAGTAAAGCCGAAGATGACTCCAGATATCATTCTGGATAAGGAAGGCTTTAATATTATCATAGCCAATGCACCAAGGAATTCAGAAGCAGAGTATCGCAAGCTTGTTGAACGATATGTCCAAAATGGTTCTCTTAGTGAATTTGCCTACTTAGTCTTAAAGCCAAAACAGAAAAAATTAGGACTCACAGATGAACAAGCCGAGGAAATAGAAAACGAAGTTCTAGAACCTTTTCGTCGGCGATTTGAAAATTTAGAAAGTTACAAACAAGTTTTTGCTAGAGCTGTTGAGCAAAAATATCCTCTAGATGAACATACTCTGAAGATACTGAAGGATTATCAGCAGGATATTTTAGGTTTAAGAGATGAGGATGTAGAGGAGATAGAGAAAGAGATTACATCTGTTAGAGAAGCGGAATATCAAAAATTAAAAGAAGCCGAAAGGTTAAAAAGACAACGAGAACAACAAGAAAAAGAAGTGCGATTAAGAATTGGAAGGAAACCAGAAGAACCAAAGGAGAGACCTATTAACTATAGACCAACCAATTTTAGAAGTTGGTGAATTATAAGGTTAGTTTTGGTCTCTTGTTTCGCGTCGAGACTTGTAAAGTGTAACATATAAGGCTTACACAAAATTTTAAAGATTCCTAAATAAGTCATTTTTTTGATTCAATTAAAAGTATCCAAAAATTTATTTGAGATTTTTGACATATTTATTTGTTGGCAACTAACACCAAGTTTGTAATACACGACCTTTGATTTCTTGTCCTAGCCAGGGTGTATTACTAGAAAGTGTATGCAGGTTTTTCTGTGCAATTTTCCAGGTTTCTTGGGGATTAAATAAAGTTAATTCTGCTGGTTGATGAGGAGTAATTGTACTCAATTTCTGCCCTAAACATTTGGCAGGATTAGTACTTAAAGCACGCCATAATTCTAAGGCTGTAAATTCACCAGTTTCTACAAGGTGTTGCCACAGCAAGGGTAATGCTAATTCTAACCCAATTGCCCCTGGTAATGACTCGGCAAAGGCTTGGACTTTTTCTTCGTAGGTGTGGGGTGCATGATCAATAGCGATCGCATCGATAATCCCTTGCTTGATCCCAGCACGTAACGCCGCTAAATCACTAGAATTACCTAAAGGTGGTTCTAAATGCAAGCTGGTGTGATAACTTTTAATGGCTTTGGTATCCAGTAACAAATGCATCCAAGTGGTGCTGGCGGTGATGGGTAAACCAGCAGCTTTGGCTGAGGCGATGAGTTCTACACTCCGGGCTGTAGATACCCGCATGATATGCACTGGTGTACCTGTGGAAGCTACCAACTCTATCAAAGAGGCGATCGCAGTGGTTTCGGCGCTGGCGGGTATGGGGGGTAAACCGAGACGCAGCGCTTCTGCACCTTCGCGCATAACTCCATTGGCAGATAATAGGCGATCGCCAGGCCAAAACGCCACTGGTTTTCCCAAAGGTTGGAGATATTCCAACACACGCAGCACTAACCCTAAATGCTCCCAAGGTTTCCCATCGGTAAAACCAACAACTCCCGCAGCCCCTAAATCTGCTAATTCTGTCAGTTGCTTCCCAGCCACATCCAAAGTAATTGCACCCCAAACATGCAGATGAGGAAAAGAAAAATGCCGACTCTCCTCTACTCCTCTATGCCTCTGCTCCTCTGCCTTCTTCTGCAACTGCGCTACAAGCGCCGGATGATCAATAGCAGGAGATGTATCCGGTAAAATGCTAATTCTAGTAAAGCCACCAACCGCAGCAGCTTGTAATAGAGACAACAAAGTTTCCCGTTCTTCAAATCCTGGTTCGCCGGAGTGACTATACAAATCTACTAAACCATTTCCTAAAACTAAACCCCGACAATCTTTAATTTGAGTATCAGAACTAATCTCAGAAATTTGTGTAGCAACGGCTTGAATTTCACCATTAACAATTAGCACATCAGCTATTTGGTCAATTCCAGAACCTGGATCAATTATTCGTACTTGTTGTAGCAGTTCAATCATAAAAGTTTAAAATTTTTATTTAGAACCACAGATAAACGCTAAACTTATCTGTGGTTTTATTGCCATCAAATTGACTTTTGCACGAGGTTTAATGAGTTAAGAGTTAAAAGTCAATGAATTAAAGGTTTTAAGTTATTTACGTTTGCTTTTTCACTCCTAACTTTTCTACAGTGCCCCAGCTGCGGTTTTATCCAGTACGCCTCCACCCAAGTGAGTGGTAATGTTCATTGCTTGCAGTACTGGCAAGCCATTTAGTCCAGAAGGATAGTCAATCACACTGACTGCTCCATTACCTTGGCGGAAATGCCAGAAATTTTCGGTTGATAAACCCAAAACATGACACAACAAGGTTTTATTAGTAGCATCATGAGCTACTACCAACCCGGTTTTGAGTTGATTTGTTAATGCTGCTTGCACAATCTCCTGCCAAGCGGCGACGCTACGCTCCCATACCTGCTGCAAGTTTTCTCCTTCAGGCATTTGTACTGCCGCCGGTTCTGTTCGCCAACGTTGTAATTCTCCTGGAAATTCTTGCTCTATTTCTTTTTCTAATTTTCCTTCCCAAAGTCCGTGACTGATTTCTCTTAAACCATCTTGTAATTCCAAATTTACACTAGGATGGTGACGCAATATCAGTTCTGCTGTTTCTTGAGGACGCAGCATTGAGCTACTAACAGCAAAGTCAATTGCCACCTCTTGCAGAAATTCACCGGCTTTTTGGGCTTGTTGTCTGCCATGATCATTGAGGGGAACGTCAATTTGACCTTGAAATCTGGTTTGGCGATTCCACTCGGTTTCTCCGTGACGTACCAACAATAATCGCACGCCCTGATGATTCGGTCGCAAGGAAGGAAAAATTTCTCCCATATGTTGCGTCTGATTCATCGATTCTAGTTGGACTGGTTCTCCCAAGCCTCCAGCAAAATTCAAAACAGTGATGCCACAGTTAGATTGTTGTAGGCAATGATAGCGACTTGGAGGAATGCCCAACGCCGTGCTAATGAGGGCACGATTAATGCCGTTATGCCCTACTATGAGGATGGTTTCGCCTTGATGACGTGACAAGACTTCTTGCCAAAATTGCTGCGCCTGCTTGTATACAGCGAGGACAGGAAAATGTTCTCTTGTCCCCTCGGCATCGTTAACTAGCATCCGCAGTTCATGGGGGCGTTCTTTCCACGTGCGGTAGTCTTCAAAAAACTTCTGCTTGACATCAGCACTGAGCATTTCCGCCCACAACGGCAGATCAATTTCTATGAGTTTATCGGAAATTTGAGGAACAGCAGACTGTGGGGAATGAATTGCCAACTCACTACAGATAATATCTGCCGTTTTTTTTGCTCGCTGGAGGGGACTACTATAAATCGCACTAAATAAAATATTGCTGAGGGCTTTGCCTACTTTACTGGCATCAGTACAACCTTTTTCCGTTAACCTTGACACATCGGTGCGTCCCTGGATTCGCCGCTCGGTGTTATAGCTGCTTTGTCCGTGGCGCACAATGATGACACGAGTCATCTGTCTTGCCCTCCTCTATACTAAAGGACTAATTTTACAATGCAAACTGTTTGTAGAATTATCCATTAAATAGAATGTATCGCCAGAAAAGACAATTAAGGAACGAGTATTGAGTCCAATCACCATGCCAGTGATCACAAATATGCTGCCAATACCAGCAAATATTGCCCCAAAGTAATACTTAGTTTTTTGCTAGAAGACTTTAAACTACTTAGGAAAATTCATAAAGGTGCCAATAAGAGCACTATGCCGGAGTCACATAGGTTAGGACAGTGTTGACTGCTCAAAGCCTTGAAGCAACTGGGTTTATACTCAGCACTCAGTACGGGCTATAAAAGATTGCAGTTGGTAATGTTCTCCAGGTCAAACAAATCATGAAAACATCACTTGAACTTCACTATAAATTTATAATAAAAATGCAATAGTATTTTTACTGAACTTATACTATATTTGAATATAAGTTAAAAAGTGGATTAAACGCCCTTACATATTAAAAATCCAAAATCCATCAGTGAAATCTTTTAAATTTTAATCTCCCCATAATCATGTGTTCAATGGGGATTCAATACTCATAATTTTCTCTGATGTAACCATAGTTTGTATTGAAGAGAAACCTCTTCTTAACTACTTGCTATTTCATTGTTATGCGTTGAATTTGAAAAGCAAAATTTCACAACTGGAATATTACCATGAGTCAACTAGTAGATAATCAATTGAGTTTGTCTAGTTTTACTTTACAGTCTGGTATATATTTTCCTCCTAACCATGAGTTTTTAAACAGCACTAAACATAAGCAAACGTGGGATGAAATTGGTAAAACGTATTACGGTTCTCAAAAAATTGATACGGTTGGCAAATCATCACCGCTTAAACAAGATTACACTCTTTTAACGGGAATTCCTGGAGGTACTTGGCATAAATTCCCCGTTAATAAATCTGTAGATTCTATTCTAGAGATTGGCTGTGGTTATGGGCGTGTTCCTCTACATCTGTCAAAATCTAAAAACTTGAGATGCCAAAAATACTATGCTATTGATATCTCTGAAACCTTGTTACAAAGGTTAATCAAGGTTAAACAAGAATACGATTTTTTTCCAGGGGCTGAATTTTACCCAATTTGTAATTCTGCTGAAATATTACCTCTAGAAGATAATTCGATAGACTTAGTAATATCTAACTGTGTTTTTATGCACATACCACACGCACAACTAAAGAACTTGTTGCGTGAAATATCTCGTGTACTAAAACCAGGCGGAGTATTTGTTTTTAATCATTCTTTCCACAATAAGCATTGTCCATCCCATATCATTCATGATTTTGTCAGAAGACTAAATTTGTTTTCCCAAAATCCAGTTTATCTCAAGCAATATAGCAGTGATGAAATCCAGAAAATGTTAATTACTTCTGGAATTACGAAAAAGTCTCCACAGTATACTGTAGAACCAACAAAAGAATATGCAATTTTGCCTGGAGCGATAAAAGGAATTAAAGTACCATTTGCTCAACTAATCAATCAAAGTATCAAGCCTTCAGGTGCAATGAAAGAAAAGTTAGCTTATGGCTTTAGTGCTTATAGCCTTCCACTTGAATAAAACCATCAGCCACGTAAGCCATAACAACTCCTAAGACATAGTGCTGAGTGCTGAGTGAGGAGTAAAAAGTACGGAGGATTATGTTTCTTTCGCCCTTCCCGCAACTTCGCCTCCGTTGGAGACTCACGTAAGTAAGCTACCAAGTTTAAGTTGATAGATAACTACGTTCGTAGTCAGGACTTTAGTCCTGATTTTCTCAATACTAAAGTCCTGACTGTTTGGGTAATGCTGCCAAATCTTTAAGCAGCACAAAAAACAGGGGCGGATTTGAAATCTGCCCCTGTTGCTTCCCATATACTCCGCCCCACAGCTGCTGCTATGGGCTTTAAACTATCAACCAAATTAACCATATCTTCTAAACAAAGTGCTTGACGTGCGTCAGAAACGGATTTTTCAGGTTCTGGGTGACACTCAATAATTAACCCATCTGCCCCACAAGCGATCGCCGCCTTGGCCATAGGTGCAACAAGTTCTCGTTTACCTACTGCATGGGAAGGATCTACAATCACAGGTAAGTGAGTGATTTGCTTGAGTGCAGCCACCGCCCCTAAATCCAGGACATTGCGGGTGTAATTATCAAAGCTGCGGATACCCCGTTCGCACAGTACCACATCAGCATTACCGTGGCTGAGTATATATTCGGCTGCCATGACGAATTCTTCAATTGTTGCTGCTAAACCACGTTTAAGTAGTATAGGCTTGCCAGCTTGTCCCAAAGCTTTGAGCAAGTCGAAGTTTTGCATATTGCGGCTACCAACCTGAAGCATATCAGCATGAGCAGCGACTACTGCAATTTGGGAAATTGACATTACCTCAGTGACAACTGGGATATTGTAGCGCGATCGCACTTTTGCTAAAACTGCCAATCCTTCCTCTCCCATTCCTTGAAAGGCGTAGGGAGAAGTGCGGGGTTTGTAGACACCACCACGCAAAGCCTGCACGGGTGCAGCAGCTAAGGTTTGGGCTACTGTTTCCATTTGTTCTAAACTTTCCACTGTGCAGGGACCACCGATAACTACCAGTTCTTGGCCACCAAAAGCGACTGTTTCGGAAAGTTTTACAATTGTCTGGTGGTCAGAATGGGATTGTGCAGCTAGTTTGGCGTTAATCATGGTTTGATTCTCCTGAAAAATTGGTTATTGGGCATTGGGCATTGGGCATTGGGCATTGGGCATTGGGCATTGGGCATTGGGCATTGGGCAT
>JADEXK010000019.1 GCA_015207155.1 Nostocales cyanobacterium LEGE 11386
TTTTTACAATGTGCCGCCCTTAATCGCATGATCCAGTTAGGCAAGCCAGACTCTTATAAAGTCGAAGGCTAATTCCTATCCTTACTTCGGATTGGTCTGTCTTTTTTTCCTTTCATGCAACAAAGCCACTCGGCAGTGTTATTAGCACTTGCTGTTAGTCCTGTCGATACTAAATCGGCTTTGGTAATTGTGATTGTATTGGTGTCTTGAGTTGCATTGTCACCAAAGACCTGGGCGATTGTTGGTTCTGCCATAAAACGAACTTTTTAATGAGGTGAATAAATCCGTTTTATGAGCATTAAGAGAGTATAAGCTTGAGTGCCTATACTGAAACTATTAACAATTCGATTGACGATCGCCTGCTGTGGGGCGTAGCCATTCGCGCTCCTGAAAACTGCGATCGCGCTCCTGGCAGTACCATTTCTGCACCTTCTCACCGCTAGCACGGGGATTCCAGCCATTGCGGTGAGTATGCCACCCGTGGCAACGGGGGCACTGGATACGGATCAAGTTTTTGGTCATGTTCGCTTCAATTGACTAGCTGTATATGGTTGCCCGTGATTGCTCAGGGGCGGCGCAAATTTCTGGCTATCTTTTTTTAGCCACAGATTGCCATCGGCATCAACGGAAGAAACTACCAAATCTAATCCTTTGTGTTCACCCTCCAGCACCTTGACCTTATCGCCAGGAGCATAGGGAGGAGATGACAGGAGTAAATCAGAAAATGCCAGCCGGGGTTTGGCGATCGCGTCACCCGCGACGTGACAATCCACTTTTTTAACTGAGGGGTAAACCTTAATCACTTTCACCTGTTTCGCCAATGACCTCGACCAGTAAATCCGACCTTCTTCAATATTGAGTTTTGTAACGGAATGGGGCGAGGGGTCTGACCCAGGATCACCCTGAGGATCACCCCCCGGATCACCCTGTGGAAAACTGCTAGGTTCCTTATTTGATAATTGTTTTAGCGCGTTTTTGACAATAGGTATACTTTGGCACACATCCAGGGTAGGATCACCCCCCGGATCACCACCACACTCCATACAGGGCAAGGCATTCGGCGAAAGGTGATCCTTGACCTCGGAGTTTTTTTCAAAATTTTCCCTCGGCTGATTTTTTTGAGCATTTTCAGCACATTGAGGATCACCTTTGGCTGTATCGCTTGCCGTATCTACGTTTATGGGGTGATCCGAGGGGTGATCCTGGGGTGATCCTCTTTTTTTTATACACGCGTCTGTACTACTCTGTAATGCTTGATTAGCTTTGTTCCTGGGCGCTGAATAGTACTGATCCGAGGGGTGATCCTTTGGTGATCCTGGGTCTGACCCCTCATAAGCCAAGAAATAAACATTAGGTTTACCCGGTCGCCGATTCACGCTAACTAGTCCGTCGGCTGACAATTCGGTTAAATACCGTCGGGCATAATCCTTTGAGATTCCCATCCTGTGGGCGATTTCTTCGCTGGTGAACTTGATATTACGGTGTTCGGCGAGTAGTTGCAGGGTTCTTTCTTTGGCTGATTGATTGAGAGAACTAAGCTCGTCACCTTCTTCACCCAGGAAGGTAAAGCTGAGGTCTTCGGGGTTGAACATGAGGCGGTATTTTTTACCGGAGGAGCGCGATCGCGATTTATTGATTTCTAAAATCCGGTCGTAAGGTGTGGCGGTTTGGCTATTGTCTTTCGACAGTTGCCACACTTCGCTGACGGCGTTTCTAATTGCTGTCGTGCCGCGTACCCCACCTTCTTTGTTGAGGTGGTGAATAATGACAAAGGTGGTTTTGTACTGGTTGGCCAGTCCGGTCATCTCCAAAATGGGGCGGGCGTATTCCATTTCTGATTCCCGGTAAACAGAGAATCGGTTGGCAGTGGATAGCGAGTCAATAAATACTAATTCCGGCTTGAATTCGGTTAAGTCTTGGATGAGGGTGGGCATATTCTCGGCACTCCAGCCAAAGCGCACTCGGACATATTTACTAATGTCATCTTCTGAATACCCCAGGGTTTCTAGGGCTTGCAGCATATCACCTTCGCTTTCATCCCCTTGATAGTAAAGAATTCGCCGCTTTTCGCCCGTGGATTGAAATACTCCAAATTCACAGCCCTGAATTAATATTTTGCCAATACCGTAGGCTAATTTGGTTTTACCTACACCACCATCAGATGCTAGGAGAATAGTTGTGCTTTTAGGCACTAAGCCATTAAGCAACCATTCGCGGACTGTCGAACCTGCTAATTCTTTTAATTCGTCATAAGTGAGTAATTTGCTACATTGTGCTGTCAAACTTTTTAGATAAAACATTTCTAAAAAGTTCATGGAGACGTGATGATCATCTGCTAAATCTTTGAGTTTCAAAAACCGCAAGGATGGTTCAACGCAGGTTGTATAAATATTGGTTAGTTCTCTAAGTAATCGGTCGTGCTTCCAGCGCTGATGTTCATCTTTAGTAGCTCCTAAAGGAAGCTCAACTACGGATTTAATTTTATCTATAGCTAATGAAGAAATGTCTGATTCATCTAGCTCGGTATCATATCCTAGACGATTAATTTCATTAGCTACTCTGATTAAGTCACGTCGGGCAGCTTTTCTAATCACGATATCTGCTAATCCTTCGATATTAACAGCGCTTACGGTTCTATCTACTACAGTAGCAAGTTTATTTCTGCCGCCTATCCTAGCTAAAATGTCATGGTCTGTTAGCCAGCTAGTAACTGTTAATAAGTCGGTTGGTTTATCCTTTTTAGAAAGCCTGAGACATGCTTGATAAATGTCTTTGTGAGCATTGATGTAAAAATGCTCTGGTTTGAGTCTATCTTTGATGCGATAAATTGCACCTGGGTCTAATAATATACCTCCTAATATTGCCTCCTCGGCTTCTATCTCGCATGGTGGCAGTTTGTCGGTATTCGACTCAAAATTAAACTCTGGTTGGGGAAATTTATAAATACCTTGTGTCATGATTTCCCCTGATTATTTAGTTGAATAAAAGAGTTAAAAGTGTTAGAATAAGCACCGTCGAGGCACACTTTTAAAAGCCTCTGAAAAGAGTTATTGTTCATTTAAATTATCTTTTTTTGTTGTTTCTCCAGTTCCTTACTGGAGTTTTTTTTTGTTTGGTTATTGGGTTAATGCCGATCGCGCTCCAGGTCATAAATGACTTTCTCTAAATACCAGTTGTCCGACTGTCCTGGCTGTCTCCGTCTCTGCTGTGCTAAAAGTCTTTTGCCTGCTGCTACGTCACCTTTGAGCAAGATGAGTAAACGTCTTTGGAGTTTTCTGTTTTTGGAGTCGGTGCGGTACGAGTGAGAGACTGTGCCGCGTGGTCGCCGTGGTCTGGGTTGAAATAAACGAGCCATTACCTGGTCAACATCGAAAAGAAGAAAATTCAATCCCCGCGTTGACGGCAAGACATTTAACAAAAAATACAGGACAACATACCACAGCAACATGAAAACAGATGCAAGTAAAAAAGCAGCAACGGGTTGCAGAAAAGGTGGTACTGAACTTAATAGCTGTGTTAGATAGTTCATAGGAATTGAAAGGTAGATGTTCAATTCCACGATGCGGGGAATTTCCTGGTAGAGACATCGGGAATTCCCGCATTTCTAACTTCACGGCTACTTCACAACAAATAAAACCGTCCTGCCCGTGAAGGTAGAACGGTTTATTGTTGATTTTCTTCAGTTATTATTTCTTGGAGAAGCGCTGTTTTAAGTCTTCTCTCCAGTGCTTCAGTCTTGGATAGGAATTCATGTTCCTGTTTTTTAGTTGCGTCCAACTTCGCTTCTAGTTGGTCTTGATCGGATTTCAGGTAATCGAGGAATTGCTCCTTTAAGAGCAAGACCTCTTCGAGGATTTTCCCAGCATGGACTCCAGCATTGAATTCCTCTGGTTGTGAGTAAGCGTTCCTGTTGGAATCGTTCGCCTGGCAATTCCGACTAACAAGTCGGTTCTGCTCCCCAATCCCATCGACAAAGCCACTTGCTCTAAGTTCTTCCAGTCCTTGTCTGTCATTCTCACCATCCGGTTGTGAGTTTCTTCCAGGTACTTCCTTGGTCTTGGCATTTGATTTTTTATCTACCACTATCTTTCCTCCCTGAATTATTGCATATGCAAAAAGAACTGCATATGCAAAACCTCGAACACTATTGACTTTTAATTTTGCATTATGCATAAATATACATCAGGGTAATGCATAATGCAAAAAAATACCCTGTACCTGATGCCGTCATGGAGGAAAACAAACCAAAAAGCTATTCTTTCTTCAGTTTGCAACGCCTGCCAGTAGCTCTTCATTTACTGGCACTTTCCTCAACTCCCAAATCATGTAGAGATAGCAGCCTGCAAGCACTGAGCGAATATCAAAGACCTGCTGAGGAGTTGCAAGTAAAAAGCGATCGACTGTTTCCCCAGTGCGATCGCCGTTAATTCAATGTGAATTGCATTTAAGGAGATTTTACCAATGACCAAGCCAATAGGCTATTACACCAATTACACCCCAGGTGACGGTACATTTCTGGATTACCTACAAGAAACATACGGCGCAACATTCGAGCGGATGACCAAGCGAGAAAAACTATTCCTCATCTCCTCTCTGTCTGCTCAAATGTGTGGCGATGCCCCAGGCGAAACCCGCAACGAAATTTACGAAATAGGAGCCAAAATACAAGAGAAACTCGCCTTATCAGAACAAGAAGGACTACTTGAAGCGCTCATTGCACAAATCCGTTGGGGGCAACATGAGCCAACTGTACACAACACCTGAAGCATCCAGGGAGACAAACATCCCCGAAAGCACGATCCGCAGTTGGTTGCGCCGCCACCCTGGGGTGTTCCTGGTAGATGTTCACGTCGTGGTTGAAGATTCAGGCCGCAAGATGTGGACTGAGGCAGGCTTAGAACTGTTACGCAGCCGTGCATCAGAAAATGTAACAGACGACGATGCAGAAGACGATACCGGAACTGGAACTCTCCTAGAAACACTGCTTGACCATGACGCGCAAGTTCTAGCCCGCGAATACTGGCGACAGTTACCCGGACGGGTATTGCAGCGCATCAAGCAAATGCGGGACAATCCCACACCGGAAGACCGAGAGATAGTTACAGTCTCCGTTCGTGCTGCCATCAACGCTGGCACATCTCATCTACTGTTGCCCACATATCAGCCGATGCTACTGGATGGAGCCGATGAACAAGACTAAACAGCAAACCAGTAAGGTTGTACCATTCACTGGTGAATTTTACCCCACCGAAATACAACCCACCCCAGCCGCAAATAACACGGCTGCTTACTTAGTCATGGTCGCCGCGTCCCTAGTCGCCGGCTTGAGTATCGGTGCAATGGCAACTTACCAAAGCGCTGACCAAATTGAACTGCGACAGATGCAAGCTGACGTGCAGCAGCTGCAAAAAGTCAAAACCCAAGTTTGTAGATAGGAGTAAAAACTAATGGGAGTCTTAGCAAGCATTACTAGCCGTAACCGCAACACCCGCACTAACCAATCATCACTCGCCACCGGAGGACACGCCATTGATAAAAACCGAGTGCTAGCCCCCACAGACCAAACTGTAATCAACCCCATGAACGCGGGAAATTGGGAGAGCGTGAGGACAGCACCCGTCAATCATACGCCGCGATATTTCAGCAAGCAAGAAGCCGACGCACTGAAAAAACTGGCTGCTCACACTAGCCAAGGAGTAATTCAATCCCAGCGCGCTTATCAAGCCCTGAAGAAAATCGAGCAATCTGATTCTCAAGTCCACGTTGCCCATCGCGGCTACATCCGCTCTGTCGCCGATAGTGAACTGAATAAGAAACGCGCTGATACAGTCACCGCGACACATTTACACAAGTTGCGACCTGAATACGCCAAATTGGGTAACGGCATTGACCGCGCCGAATACAACGCCCAAAAACGCATTGATGAACTAACAGCCAAAGTCAAGGAGAAATACTAAATGGCAAAGGCGGTACACCTGGGGGCATGGTTCCTGACTGGGTGTATCGCCTCTAGCTGTGTGTCGTGGCTAGGGGCGTTACATCCGGCTTTGTTTCGTGTGATGTGGGTTGTTTACATCGTTGCATCTGCGTCATTGGTTTTAGCATTAGTGACCGACGATGCCATTAGACCGTTTCTCAAACTATCTGAGCCGGATTACTACGCGATGCTGATCGCGATCGCCGCCGCCATTTTCTTGGGAGGAGTCCTGACATGGCTGATCGCTGGTTAAAGTGCAATTGTCTTCTTGCCAGTGCAGCAGCCTTATGGTTAGCTGCACTTTCCCCCATTCCCAATGTGGCCAGAGGCATTTCCTACGGTTTGGCGTTGGTGGCATCAGTTCAACTCGTTCAGAAATCAAAACGGGTAATGATTCAAGATGCCCGCCGCGCTGCACTAGCCGCGATGAACTTGGAGCTAGAGCAAGTTGAAATTGGGCTGAACACCCAAAACCAAGAACAGGCACTTTATGAAATCTACGGCGCTGCACCCACCCAAACTTACCCGCCGGAAGTTCACCAGGAGTTAATTGATTCCCTCAATCACTTAGTCCAGGAGCCGAGCGCGGATCATCCGGTTGAGGCTTCCACTTCCACTTCCGAGAAAAAAGCGTTTTATTTGGCTGTGAAGTCATTACTGGAAGTCAAGGGTGAGACTTATGTAATTGAGCAAGTTTTGAAATTGGGTGGCCGTCGTTGGGAAGAGGGCAAGCAACGGTTGCAGCAGATTTTAGAGGAAGGATTAAGGAATGAGTGGTGAACAATGCCCCAGATGCAATTCATCCCGCACCCAATATGACGAATATTTTGGCTTTTGGGAGTGCGCTGATTGCGGTCACGTCTGGGGTGAAGATGAAGACGATCCAGACTACGACGAAGAAATCCTCGACTTGGGGATGTGCTGTGGCTGCGGCTGCACGGGGGAAACTGTACGGAACATCATCACCCTAGAAAAGAAAGCACCTGTCCCTGGTACGGGTTGGGGCTGTCTTGTTTGTGGATTACCTAGTGATGGCGCTGTCGCTGTTGTCTGCGATGATTGCCTGGCTTTATTGCAGCAACACCAAGACATCCTTACGCACGCTGTACACGGCTACCCCACAGAAAAGGGACGTTGTGACATTGCCAGCTTAACCGGAGAATTTAAACACAAAAACATACTGCATTAATAATGACTAGCAACGTCTGCCCCTTTTACGTTATCGATTTAGGCATTGAGCTTTGTGACAATACGACTGGTAACTATTGCGATTATTGTCCAGACAAATACCCCAGGGATGAAGAAGATAGTTTTGACGAACTCGCCGATGAAAACAATTGTCCTAGGTGCGGGTCTGACCGGCTAATTTTTACTGATGAAGGGATTTCATGCGCTGTTTGCGGTTATGAATTTTACTGAGAAATGAAATAACTAATAAACAGGAAAAATGATTATATGACAGTAAAAGAATTAATCACAAAGCTTTCTGAATTTGAAAATCAATTTAAACCATCAGGGAAATTCATTCCGCACAAAAAAGGATCTCAGTAATGAATAACGATAAAACAGTGCAGCCGCTATCTTATTATGTTCCAACCATTCCAGAAGAAGATGACAACCCTAATTTTGTATTAATTGAACTCCAAAATAAATATGGTTTAGCTCTTGAGGGTTTGAACAAAGTTGAAAAGCTATATCTAATCATGTTGATAGCTTCTAGCAGATGCTTTCGTGAATCAATTAAGAAGCTTTATCGAAAAGAAATATTTACAATTATGCACAGAATCGAAGGTGAGTTAATAGGAGAAGAACAAGAGGGTTTGCTGGAAGCTTTAATCGATGGGGTGAGATATCAAAAATGAGTGAATTTCCCCTTGATTTCCGATGCCATTTTTTTAAGTCTAACCCTATCGACTGCTCTAAATTAATAACTTAAAAATGTATGACGATAAATGGATAAACGTTGACCCGCGAACAAAAAAGCTTTCATTACGCTTTCGAGTTCGCGGATTTTCTCGTCAGTTTTATATCAGCACGGGACTAAATGACACCAAGCGTAACCGGGAGATTGTGCGCTCCAAACGTGACGCTATCTTGAACGATATTGCCCTAGAACGCTTTGACTCTACCCTGAAAAGCTATCAATTTAAACCATCAGGGAAAGATGAAGATTTTATTAAGGTTTTACCTACACAATTTAACCTTGATGAATTGTGGGCCAAATTCTTAAATTTTCAAAGCCAACATTTAGAAGCATCAACACTGGAATCTGACTATAAAGCCATATCTAAAATTATTTTTGATATGCCCATCAAATCATTCAGCGATGCTGCAATGATGAGAGACTTTTTATTAAAAAAATATAGTTATCATACAGCCTGGAAGTGCCTTGCCGCGTTTTCTCGCTGCTGTAAATGGGGCATAAATTCTGGTTTGATTGAGTGTAACTTTTTTGAAAAAATTCAGTTACCAAGACTTAAAAAACGTAGCCACGAAAGCGAAATCAAAGCTTACACCCTGGAACAGCGAGATTTAATCATCGCGGCTTTTGAAAATCATCCCTACTTATCTCATTACAGTAGTTTGATTAAGTTTCTCTTTTGGACTGGTTGCCGGCCCGGTGAGGCGTTCGCTTTGACCTGGGGAGATATCAACACCGAATGCACGCGCATATCTATTACAAAAGCTTATGCTTCCCGTGTTCGCGTCGTGAAGGGAACTAAGAATGATAAACGACGGGTATTTACTTGTAATAGCGATTCTAGATTGCGATCACTGCTCCTAGATATAAGACCTTATCCGCTATCCCCAGAAAAATTAGTTTTCACAAGTAAGTCAGGTCAACGGATAAATTTAAAAGTCTTAGATAAAGCGTGGCGTGGCAATCAAGTCAAAAATTATCACTACTACGGCGTAGTAGCCGAACTAGCTAGTAAAGGCATCGTTCCCTACCTAAAGGTTTACAGCACTCGCCATACATTTGCTACTTGGGCGATCGCGTCTGGGGCATCACCAGAGAAGGTTGCTTACTGGTTGGGTGACGATATGAAAACAGTGTTGACGTACTACTGTCATCCTGACGTGACCAAAACCGAGTGTCCTGATTTTTAACTACTCAAATGCTACTCAACAACGGCTGAAAAAGCCTGTTTATACGTTAGGAGGTAATTCTAAAGGAATAGTACCTAACAAACCCTTACGAAAATCTGTTAAAAGATGCCTAGCAGCACGCTCTACATCTCCTTTGTAACGATGCTCCGCCAAAGCGTGTAAATATGCTGCTCCTGTATGGGGTATGGGGTCTAGTTCGTAGCGGGAATACAAGGGTGAGCGGGGTAACAATTCACCTGCTTGATCTTGGAGGTCATTTAGTAAATCTACGAAGGCTGATGCAACTAGCTGATTATCGTAAGATGCTTGACCAATATCGTCACAAATTGCTAACTTCACGGCTGCTTCTTGATTTCCCATTTTTAAAGGAATGACACCAGGAGCATCTAACAATTCTAATTGTTCGGAAATCCGCACCCAGCGCAAAGAGCGAGTCACCCCGGGACGAGCTGCACTTTCAACCACGCGCTTTCCCAGAAGACGGTTAATCAAGGCTGATTTGCCAACATTGGGAAAACCAATGACCACAGCCCGAACTGGACGAGGTAACATCCCGCGATCGCGTCTTCTTTGGTTGAGATCCACTCCAGCCGCCTGAGCTGCTTTAGAAATTGCCACTACGCCTTGACCTTGTTTAGCGTTAGTAAAATAAGCTACCTCACCCTGACTCTTAAACCAATCTACCCACAGCGATCGCACCTGGGGAGTAATCATATCTAATCGGTTCAATACCAATACTCGCGCTTTATTTCCCACCCATTCATTTATTTGCGGATGGTGTGTCGCTAAAGGAATCCGTGCATCTCGTACTTCCAGTACCACATCTACCCGTGTTAGCTGTTCTTTAAGATTCTTTTCCGCTTTGGCAATGTGACCTGGATACCATTGGATGAGATTTAATTTATAATTTTGAGTTATCGACATACTAAATTACCAATAATCATTAATTAATTATCCCCATAAAAGTACTACTTACGTTCCCACTCATAGGCTTTTCAGGGCTTGATGCAAAATCAGACGATTACCGTCGGGGTCGTAGGCATAAATTTCTTTACCGTGGGAAGCAATTGAGATATCTCCAGGGGGTGGATAGCCTAGGGTGTTCAGGTGAGCGATCGCTGCTTCTAAATTACTCACCTCTAAACACAAACTTATCTTACTTTTTGCTGAAGTTGCAAATTCAGATGTATGTGTTTTTTTCGGTTGAAAAATACCCAATCGCACACCAGTAATTTGAAATTCTGCATAGATATTTGGGATAAAAGTGATTGGTTTTTGCCCCAGTAAATGGACATAAAAATCCACCAAATTTTCCAGATTAATAGATGCTATGGTAACAAATGCTTCTGTATATTGAAAAACCATAATTGTTATATTTAGAGGTGCGCTCCCTCATACTTCAATTCTCTCAACTTCTCAGCAAATCATTATCTTCCCTGATTTTCGACCCTTTTTTACGGCGGGCTGTACTTAACCCTATTTTGTCACTCTGGTAATTGAGGTACTGACACTCGGACAGCACGGAGTTATTTAAGACATAACAATATTTAGCATACTATTCCTTACACCGAACTTACATCTACCAAATTTCGAGGGCTTGGGGATGATTAATGTTTAGAACCCCTATTGAATTGTTACCCATTTCCCTCGAAATTTTTGGCTCTTCCAGATTATTTGTTTACCCTAGCATAGAAGTCTTTCGTAAGCCGAATTTATTGTTTTTAAGAAATCTGTAATCTCAAATGGTTTATTAAGATAATAGACAATACCTAAACTTAAAGCTAATTTCTCTAGCTCAGTGTATGACGAAATTAGTACAACTTCAAGTTTAATTTCATGTAATTGCAGATGCTGATAAACTTCGCCTCCTGTTAGTTTTGGCATCTGATAATCTAAAATTAATAAGTCCGGTCGCAATTTCAACACCTTTTCTAATGCTTCTTTACCATCTCTTGCTTCACTTACTTCCCAACCTTCTTGCTCAAGTACAAAAGTAAGAAAAAGTCGATTACCTTCTTCATCATCTGCAACGACTACTCTACGTTTACCTGCATTTTCATATTTCATAACTACTATCTTCCCAACGGTAGAATCAATCAAATTATGGTCAAAACTTTAAATCTAATACCGTATCAAGGAAGAATACCGACGCTTTGAACATCAATAAATTGCTTGATTGATACTGATTTTATTGTTACTTCCAAACTGGAAATATTCTTGCTTTGTTTTAAACTCAAGTTAGGCATTTATTACCAATATTGGCGACAAAATTATTAAGTTTTATGTAGCGAAAGTGACCCAGCATTTGGTTTGAATAGCAAGGACAGTTTGTCATAAAATTATTGTTTTTTTAAGTTAATTAGAACTAGACGATTTCATTATTGGCTTAAGCACCAACAGAATAAATTTATAAATAGAAAATAAAAAACTGATAAAGAAAAAGAGATTGTAATAAATTGCAAAAATTATAAAATTAATTAATGGAAGTGAATTTTTGCTAAAATGCTGATAATTAGATTTAAAAGCGTTTAAAAGAGATTATAGCCTGTAAGTTTTTGTCAAAATAAAGAAATTTAGTAGATTAACGTTCAATTTGGGGATATGTAAATCCTAGCCCAGCAGTATGAGAATCTGAACAAGCAGGACTGAATTGTCGCTCTTGGGAGCAACAAACACTTGATTAGCGATCGCGCATTAAAATAGTCTCCTAAGACAGTCTGCTTATACAAGAACAATTACGCCCGTGTGCTTTGGCTTGGTAAAGTGCTAAATCTGCGGCTTCAATTAAATCTAAAGAAACCATATCAAAGCTAGGAATTACCGTTGCGATTCCGATACTCAAGGTGACGTGCGGCTTAACAACCGATGCAGCATGGGGAATATTCAGCTGTTGGATAGCTGCATGAATTTTTTGGGCAACTTGAAAAGCGCCATCAGTGTCAGTCTTTGTTAAGATAACTGCGAATTCTTCTCCGCCATAACGAGCAGCTAAATCAGTAAAACGTTTGACAGTTTGTTTCAAAGCTTGGGCAACAAGACGCAAACAATCATCTCCGGCAGTATGACCGTAAGTATCATTATATTGTTTGAAATAGTCAATATCACATAGAAGTAGTGAAATCAAACCTTGTTCTCGCAAAAGATGTCGCCAGACATGATCGAGCTGGCGATCAAAGCGTCGGCGATTGGCAATTTGAGTTAATTGATCCACCATTGCCAAATTTTCAAGTTGCTGGTTAGCTAACTGCAATTGTTGATAAAGTTCTGATTGCTGAATCGCGATCGCCACCTGCGTAGCTAGTTGTTGCAGCAGTTCACTCTCCCAAAGTTGCCATTGACGGGGGGCACTGCAATGATGCACAACTAACAGTCCCCACAGGCTATTGCCTTGTAAAATCGGTACAGCTAGCTTGGCTCTTACCTGCAATTGTGCCAATAACTCTAGATGACAAGCACTAAATCCGGCGTTGTAGATGTCTGGAACGACTTTGAGCGTACCCTGTTGCTCAAATTGTCCTTGGGTTTCTACAAAGTAGCTGTCTGTGATTTCCATATGCAAAATTGACAGCCACGCTTCTGCGACGGACTCTGTAATGACAACACCACTCCAATCTGGGTTAAAGCGGTAGATGATCACGCGATCTGTTTGCAGAAAATTTCTGACTTCAGTAACAGTTGTATTTAAAATTTCATTCAACTCTAAGGATTGGCGAATGTGTTGAGCGATCGCAGTAACCATTCGCTCTTGTTCCATCTGCTGTTGCAGCGCTTGTTGAGCTTTTTTACGAATTGTGATGTCTGTAAATGATGTGACTACTGCATAAGGTGTTAATTCATCTGGTTGAAACACTGGTTGGGAGTTAATCGAAATCCAGGTCAGATTATTATCAGGTTTATGAACTCCCATAATGACATTAGATTGAGGTTGTCCAGTTTGTAATGTGACAATGGCTGGATGAGTTTCACCAGGGAAAGAAGTCCCATCTTCATGAATAGCTCGCCATCGCGGATCAATGGAAGTGCGCCCCATCATTTGGTCAGATGTTAGCCCCAAAATTCTTTCGGCACTCTCGTTACAAGCAGTAATACGTCCATCAGCTTGCTGTAGCACAATCCCTTCTGCCATTGTCGTAATTACATAACGATAGCGTTCCTCGCTTTCTCGCAGAGCCTCTTCCATCCACTTGCGTTCAGTAATATCAGTATGGGTTCCCAATAACCGTAAGGGACGACCATCATCTGAGCGACTAAAAATTTTCCCTCGGTCTAAAATCCACTTGTAAGTTCCATCTTTACACCAAATGCGATGTTCGCTGACATACTGTTGAGTTTCACCGCGAAAATACTTGTTAATCGCCTCGTAAACCTGCGGTTTATCATCTGAATGCACCAGTTGATCCCATGCAATTAGGCTATTACCGATTTCATGCTCTGCAAAACCTAACATTTCTTTCCAACGGCGAGAGAAAAAAACTTCATTGGTTTGAGTATTCCAGTCCCAAACACCATCACCGTTTCCTTCGAGGGCATATTGCCATCTTTCTTCACTAGCTTTGAGTGCAGTTTCGATTTGTTTACGTCGGCTGATGTCTTCAAAAATGTATAATCTGCCAAAATATTGGTCTTGATTATCCCGAATCTGGCTAGAAAAGCGGCGAATTGTCCGCCCATCCACAAATAAAATTTCATCTTCAATCGTGCAACGATTGTTTTCAAACTGTAATGGTTTACAGGATTCAGCAAATGTCGGCACATCGGCAATTAAAGATATACAGTTAGGAATGATGTCATTGTTTTTTAATTGTCCTAAGCGCATTTGAGCTTCTAGATGTTCAATTCCCCAAATTTCACAGAAACGGTGATTTAAATAAATAATTTCATCGGTGCGATTGTCAACAACAAAAAATGCCAGCAAAGAACTATCTGTCATGGAACGCAGCAAAGCTGCTTGCCAGCACAACTTATCTTCAGCAAGCTGGCGTTCTTCTAAAAGAGTTCGCTGCTGAGTAATATCTTTTTCATTAACCAGAATCATAGAATCACCCGTAACGGGATCGCGGGTGCATCGGATATTCATCTCATGCCAGCGAATTCCCTCGTTTGTCAAAACTTGGGTTTCAACACTAAAAACCTCATTTAAATTAATTGCATCTATTGCTTGTTTTCCCACATTGGAGTCAACAAAGTGGCGCAGGAAAACGTTATCGGTGGAAAGATTTGGGTGTAGAGTATCACCGTAACAACTCAAGGCGGCGGGATTTTGCATTAACGGTACACCGTCCATCGTGTATAGCGAGATCATCAAGGTGGTGTGACGTAACGATTCAATTGCTCGCAGTATTTCTTGATCAACGTGGGTGACAACTTCCGTTGTCCCTTCCACCAGCATCGCCATCCGCCCTTGTTCAATTTGAATCCCAGAACAAAGACAGCGAAGAGAAACAGGTTTGCCTTCTGAATAAAATGTCCAGTTTTCGGCAATGATTTGCCCTTGCTCAAATTGCTGTAGATAACTTTGCAGTTGCATCTGAGTGGACTCTGGAACATTGCCAAAGTGGCGATTAAGTAATTCTTCTCGGCTGTGAGCATCCCAAATAGGAAGAGATGCCTTGTTCACCCACCACATCTGCAAGTTCTGAATATCATAAATCCAAATGGGTGTTTGTAATCGATCAAATGCTGTTAAGTCTGCAACTGATATATTTCTGGGTGATACTGTTTCTGTTCTCAGGGTATTTTTATCATGTTTGTGCAGATTTCTTTTTGTTAACCTCAACTTCGGCTTTGGCTGAACTACCACATTTTTCAGATGTGTTTGCTGAAGAGCTATTCCTAGTTCTGTGGCTAGTAGTTGAAGAAACTCAATCTCTAAAGAATTCCATTGACGAGGACTACTACACTGTTGAGTAATTAGTAAGCCCCACAGTTGAGAAGATGCAGGAGACATTTCCTCAATATCTTGATGATTGACCAAAATTGGTACTACTAAATTGGCTTGAACCTGTAACTTGGTTAATAGCTTTTTGTAACAGGAATCAAGCTGTTTAACGTGAATATCTTCAATAACATTAATCCGTCCCTCTCGATATTGCTCTACCCATTTGGCATTGAAGCAGGGGTCATAAATTAATTGCCCGATAATTGGTGTATATTCTGGGCTTACCGATTCTTCCGCTACTACTCCATCTCCATCCGGTAGCAAGCGATAAATAATGGCGCGATCGCTGTTTAACGTTTTTCTGACTTCGCTGACAATGATGTTAAGAATTTCACTCAATTCAGATGACTGGTGAATTCGTACAGCCAACATCCTAAATTGATCTAGGATTTGCTTTAAATCAAGTTCACTACTGGATTGGTGCTTGAAGAGCATAGCAGTAAAAACATAATTTTAATTTATTTAACCCAAAAATATTTAAAAATTATCTTAAATGATTTTATCATTAAATAATTGCTACATTTAATTAACGTGAGTCCCTAACAGAGGCGCACCTGCGGGAAGGGCGAAAGAAACATAATCCTCCGTACTTTTTATTCCTAACTCCTCACTCAGCACTCCCCTTCGACTTCGCTCAGGGCAAGCGCACTCAGCACTCAGCACTATTTCTTAGGAGTTCGACAAGTTGAAAAAACCCCTCTCCAAACCTTTCCCCTGCAAGGCGGAGCCACTGCGTTGCGCGTGTAACCCGCGTTGTAGCAAGTGGCGTAGAGGCTTCAAAACCTTAATTTCTCTTGAGCTTTAAAGAAAAGATATTTAAGCCCCTCTGGGCGTCAGAAAGGGGTTGGGGAGAGGTCATCGAACTCACGTTTAATTAAATTGCATAGAAATCCTTAATTATTCATGAAAACATAAATTTTAGAGACGTAGCACTGTTATGTCTCTAAACTAGATGATATTTGCACAAAATCAATAAAAATGAGTTTTAATCCCATCCTGATCGCTGCGAGGCGCTGCGCGAACCAGGATAAAAGGGTCTCGAAAATAAAAAACTAGCTGTTTAATTAATTAATGAAGTAAAACTAATTCTCAAGCAGAAAGCAACAAAAACAAAAATCGAACCTAGATGCAATTTGCAATTATTGGTCACAAATTGGCATAAAGTCCCAACCCAGGATTGTCGTAATCTGAATAGGAAGTGTAACTGGATCAAAAGGTTTGAGGATGATACCTGCAACTTGATACTGTTGGAGAATTTGCGAATCTATCCACCGTGCCTTGGCACTCAATACCACAACAGGAATTGCTTGAGTTTTTGGATTACTTCTGAGTTGATTCATAAACCTCAAACTATTCATGCCGCGTATTGAGAAATCCAGGACGATCGCATCAGGATGAGCAAGCGTAGCTTTAAACAATCCATCTAATGGAGAATCAGCAGTTACTACATTCCAACCAGCTAAATCTTTGAGGCAGAGTTCTACAACTTCCCTCACATTGAGTTCATCATCAATGAGCAATATCGTTTTGGTGGTCATATTTACCACCCCCAAAGCTCCCATTTAACTGTACTCAAGAGAAGAATTGACTTTGCTGTTGGGGAGCAATAGCACGCACATCCACGGTTTGTGAAGCAAAGCCGAAATGCCAAATCTATTATCTTTAATCTGCCCCAGAGCGCTACTATAGAATGGCAACAAAGTAAAAGTTATTGCTTTTTGATTTCGTTCAACTGGACAAGTTTTCATAATATCTTTCTTGTGAATATAAGGTTTTTATCTTTAAACAAGAAAGATAAATCAGAAAAATAAAGAACTAATAAAGAGCTAAATTTTGTTACAAAGGTTAAAAATTAGTCGTCCCACCCCAGAATATTAGCCAGTTCCTCAGAAATGGTGGTGGGTTCAAAAGGTTTAGTGATTATACCAGCAATTCCCATCTGGGCAAAGCGGGCGCGATCGCTTGGCAGAACTTTCGCAGTCAGCAGAATCACTGGGATGGATTGGGTGGCTGCATTTGCCTGAAGTTGCTCGTATACGGCAAAGCCATCCATGTCAGGCATAGAGATATCGAGCAAAATGGCATCAACATGAGAAGATGCTGTCTGAGCAATGTTTAAACCTTCTTGCCCTGATGCAGCTGTCAGTGTGTCCCATCCGCCCAAATCTTCCAGACAAGCCTGGACTAATTCCCGGATTCGTTCTTCATCATCGACAATTAAAACTTGTTTAGTCATTGGTCATTGGTCAGTTGACAGTTGACAGTGGTGTTTTTTCTTCTTGCTCCCCTACTCCCTGCTTCCCCTGCTCTCTTTTTCAACGCAATGGCAGAGTGAAGAAAAACGTACTACCGACACCAATAGTGCTTTCTGCCCAGATTTGCCCACCATGTTGCTCAATAACACTACGACAGATTGCCAAACCTAAACCGGTGCCGCCTTTGGCGCGAGAATCAGAGGCATCTACTTGCTGAAATCTGCCAAAGATGGCTTCTAACTTCTCTGCTGGAATACCTCGTCCTTGATCCGTGATTTGGAACAGTACGTGATCTGTTTGCTGTTGGACACTCAAGGTAATAGTAGAATTAGTGGGCGAAAATTTCAGGGCATTACCCAAGAGATTGGTGAGTGTTTGCACCATCGCATCAGCTGCTGCCCAAACCTGAGCATCGGTAAGGTGGAAATCAAAGGTAATATTTTGCTGCTTGGCGATCGCTTGTACTCCTGCTACTGCTTGCTCAATTAAATCAGCCGCATTGCAGGTAGTTTTTTCTAGGACTGCATGACCCGACTCTAAGCGTTCTAAATCTAAGATATCGTTGACTAGACGCACCAAGCGATCGCTATCGATGGCAGCAATTTCAATCATCCGTTTGGACTTGTCTGGTTTTTTATCGTAGATACCAGTATTTAATAAGCCTAGTGCAGCCCGAATTGCAGTTAAAGGAGTGCGGAGTTCATGACTAATGATGCCAATAAACTCACTCTTCATCAGCTCAATCTGCTGTAATTCAGTGATATCTTCCGCAATCCCCGCAATCCGCACGATTTCCCCCACGTCATTTTTAATCGGGAAAGCGCGATCGCGAATCCAACGAATGGAACCATCGGGACGAACAATGCGATATTTTTTATCGTATGACGATGTTTCTACCTGTTCAATGAGTTCAAGCTCGACGCGCTGGCGATCTTCTGGGTGAATTGCATCTAACCAATTTGCATAGTTTTGGTAAAGACTTTCACAGCTCCTTTGCCAAATGCTTTCGTAAGCCTTGCTTACATAGAGAACTTGCTGACTTTGATTATCTGTCATCCAAAATACTGCTTGGATGTTTTCCGCCAGCTGACGAAACTTTTCTTCGCTTTGGCGCAAAGCTGCTTCTGCTTGTTTTTTTGCTGTGATGTCATTGTTAATTTCTAGGATCTTAATTGGTTTTCCAGCATTATCTGTTTGTAAAACCCAACGACTGGCGACACTGATAGGTTGACTATCCCGCCTGAATTGGTTCAGTTCGCCTTCCCAATAGCCTTTTTCTAAAAGTTCTGCTGTAATTTTTGGCAACGGTTGCGGAAATTGAGTTTTCAAGAGAGTATGTGAAATTTGCCCCACAGCCTCGGCTTGCTCCCAGCCATACATATACTCGGCTCCCTTGTTCCAAAAGTTGATCGCCCCATTTAAGTGGCGAGTGATGATGGTATCGTGTGCTAAATCCAGTAGTTGTGCTTGTTCTAAAAGTATGAGTTGGGTTTGTTGCTGCTCTATCACCGTTTTGAGCAAGCGATCATTTGTCTCCTTCAGTTGTGCGGTTCGCTCTACTACCCGTTGCTCAAGTTCAGCATTCAGTTGTTGCAGGACAATCTCGGCTTGTTTGCGTTCGCTAATGTCTCGACAAACGCAGAATCGCAAAATTTCCCCTTCCCACTCCACGACGCTAGCGCTGACTTCTACATCGTATATCGAGCCATCTTTTCGCCGGTGACGAGTTTCCAAGACTCCACTTTTTAAGCTAATGTAATCACACATTAATTGCTGAAGCTGTTCAGGGGTATATTGAGCATCCCAGTCAAAAACATTGAGCTTTGCAGTTTCCTGGGGTGTGTAGCCGAGCATCTGAGCAAATCGAGGATTGGCATCTAACACGTTTCCTTCCATATCTAAAATAACGATGCCATCAAATGAGGTATTAAAGAGTGTCTGAATCCGGAGAGCTTCTTTTGCTAAAGTTTGTTCTGTTTGTTTGCGCTCAGTTAGTTCCGTCTGTATCTGTTCAAATAAAGCAGCCTGTTGGATAGCAATACTCACCTGCGCTCCTAACTGCCGCAGTAGCTCAATTTCTGAGGATTGCCATTCACGAGGAGCTGCACAGTGATGCGCCGCAAGTAATCCCCACAATTCATCTCCCAAGAAAACGGGAACGACCAAATTGGCCCTGACTTGGAGGCTGGCTAAAAATTCCACATGACAAGGACTGATTCCAGCATGATAAATGTCAGCTTTCGCAGTGACTAACCCTTGTTTAAAGGGTTCGACGTTCTCTTCACCAATGCAAGGGTCGTAAATTTGGAGTGGTAAAATCGGCATCCATTCCGGTGCAACAGACTCGACAATAATTCTGCCACCCCAGCCGGGAGAAAATTGAAAGACAGTCACGCGATCGCATCCCAAAAACTGCCGCACTTCATCGACAGTGGTTTGCAAGATATCTTGTAAATTAAGCGATCGCCGGATGCGCTGAGTCATTTCCATGACTAAGCGTTGTTGCTCAAATTGCTGTTCCAGCAGTTCTTGTGCTTGTTTGCGATCATCTATGTCTATGACAGTTCCCATGATGCGGATCGGCTTACCTACTGCATCATAAAACGCCTTTCCTCGTCCCTCAATCCAGTGGATGCTACCATCTGTCCAAATCACACGAAACTCACACTGGTAGGTGCTATGAGTTTGCAGTGCCTGTTGTAGTGTTTGGTTGAAGGAAGAGCGATCGTCAGGATGCAGACACTCATCAAAAGTTTCATATCTACCGTCAAAGCTACCAACAGCCAACCCAAATAATTGTTCGTGTTCTGGTAACCACTTGATTTCTCCTGTCACCAGATTCCAGTCCCACATTCCCATATGCGCCGCAGATAAAGCCATTCGCAGTTGCTCGGCATTTTCTTGAGCTAGTTGTTGACTCAGTTTTTGAATCTTGTGTTTACTGTTGAGAAAGTTGCTAGTAAGCAGATTAATGATCAAAGCAACCAGGATAAAAATGCTTAACTGCAATACATCTTTTGCTTGAAAAAGCCAAAGTTGATATCTAGGGGGAAGAAATATATAGTTAATTATTAAAATCGAAAAAATAACTGTAACCAACCCTGGACGAAAGCCACCATACCAGGTACTAATAAGAATTGCTATGTAAAAAAAACTACCAAGAGTTTCCGATAGAAGCGGTTCTAGCCAGAGTTTGAGTAGGAGGGCGATCGCAGTTGAGCCAATGGCAACACCGTAGGCCAATAATCGCGGATAAAGTCTCATGATTCTTTCCCCTGCTTCTGTATCAAATCAGCTTTGGGTTATAACGCGATCGCCTTCTTTCAATGCGGCTCAGTACCCGTGTGACAATTTCCGGGACTAGCACTGGCTTGGTGATAAAATCATCGGCTCCAGCAGCAAAGGCTTGCTGAAGGGATTCAGCACTAGTATGGGCTGTCACCACCAAAATAGGTAAATCTCCCCACTGGGTATCTTGCCGCACGACTTGACATAACTCTAAACCGTTAACTATGGGCATTTCTAAATCTAACACCACCAAGTCTGGAGATGTTGCCGTCATTACTTGCCAAAATTGCTGCGGTTGCGAGAGAGTTGTCACCTCCAATCCCCACGGAGTGAGTAAGGCTGATAAGCCAGTCAAGATTACAGGGTCATCATCTACAATTAAGACTTTGGCATCTGTGGCTTTGGGTTGAGATAAGACACGAGCGATCGCTTGAAAAATTTGCTCGGTGGTCGCAGGCTTATGCAAAAATTGTCTTGCGCCTAAGCGTGACACAGCCAATCGGTCGGCGAGGCTATCCCGCCCAGTAAAAACAACAATTGGTAGGTCAGGTAGTTGCTTTGCTAGTTCCCGCAGCAGTGTTAATCCATTTTCTTCTGTACCAGGAAAGCTCAAATCCAGTAAAATTGCGTCAGGAGTTGCCAAAGTTAAGCGCGATCGCGCAGTTTTTAAATCAGGCGCAATTTTCAATCGCATTCCCCAGGCGTCTGCTTCTGCCAACAACCGCCCCGTCAGCATCGCATCATCATCAATCACCAACACGCGATGAGTCTGACGCAGGGGGGTAGGTTGAGTATTAACGGTAACAGGCGGCTTTGTTAGCTCTTGTTGTAATGCTGTCACCAGTTGAGAAAATCTAGTAATTTCATCATTTATTAAGGTGCGATTATATATCAGTAATTGCTCTAATTCCCATGCCAGCTTAGAACCTTCTGGATAGCCGAACGATCCCATCGAACCTGCTAACTTGTGAGCTTCATGTAATGCCTGTTGCTGTAATTCCTGGTGTAATTTCTCAGCCACAAGTGCTATTTTTGCTTGTTCTAACACCGCCACCTGTTGACCAAAGGAATCACGGAATCGTTCTAAGACTCGATTAACAGAGGTTAAATCTTGAGTGCGGGGTTTTTTTTGAGTATCCTGCTGTGCTGAAGTTTCCACATGAGCAGCTAGAGAATTTTCTGGAGCTGGCTTGACGCGATAGCCCATTCCATAGACTGTTTCCAGAATGTCTTCGGTGAATCCTCTGGCTTTGAGTTTCTTACGTAAGTCTTTAATATGAGTTGTCACAGCATGTTCAATCGGTGCATCATCAAATCCCCAAAGCTTATCTAAAATCATCCTGCGGCTAAAGATGCGATTGGGGTTTTGCAAAAACAATTCCAGTAGTTTGTATTCTGTTGCTGTGAGTGGAATTATCTGCTCATTACAAGCTACTTTACCAGATATTTGGTCTAAACAAAGATTTCCCCAAGCTAACGCAGATGGTGCAATTGTCCCACTCCGGCGTAATAAAGACCGGATTTTTGCCAGCAATGCTTGCGAGTCGTAGGGCTTAATGACGTAATCATCTGCTCCAGCATCTAATCCTTCTATGATGTTTGCATTGCAATTTTTGGCAGTTAGTAGCAGAATTGGTTTGTTGTAGCCATGCGATCGCAGTTGCCGACACAAGGCAATACCATCCAGTTTCGGCATCAGCCAGTCCAGTAAAATTAAATCATATTCAGCCGACATCACCAGGTCTAACCCAGTTTCACCATCGTTAGCTAAATCAATAATGTAATGATTCGCTCTCAGTAAATCTGCCAGTGCAGTACTGAGTAATATGTCATCTTCTACCAACAAAATTTTCATGAGCGACACCCTGGAAGATTGCTTATGACAACTTCACTACATCTGGCCTTGTCTTCCGCCCAATCGTGCTTGTGTTTTATCTATATACATCATTACATGCTAAACAGTAAATTAAGGGTTTTAGCTTCTAAAAACTTTTGTAGTATTCATCATAATTAATTTTCAAACTTGATAGCGTGCGATCGCACCAGAGATACTGTTCAGTTAGGGACAATTAAAGTATCACCTGTTGTATGTTCTTGTAAGAGTCTGTAAAGCCGAGGCTAGATATTCAGATGTTTGCATCAACTATTACCAAACCAGAAGAACGCCATGCTCTTGTTATTGGGGGAAGTATTGCTGGACTGTTAGTAGCTCAAGTACTGACCAAATACTTTCATCGGGTAACAATTATCGAACGAGATTATTTAAGCTCTCAACCTGAACAGCGCCCTGGTGTACCCCAAGCTCATCACCTCCACGTCCTACTCAAACGGGGTCTGGATATTATTGAACAGCTTTTTCCAGGCATTCAAACTGAATTAGCAGCATCTGGCGCACTTGCCATTAACGCCAGCGCCGATTACCTGTGGTATGGGTTAGGTGGATGGTCACCCCGGTGTAGTTCCGATTTGAACGTCTACAGCTTAAGTCGGAATTTGCTCGAATCCATGATCCGCCGTCGTTTAGCTACTAACAACCGTGTTGTATTTGTGCAAGCCGCAACTGTGACTAATTTGCTGTCTAACCCCGAAAAAACTCAGGTTACGGGTGTGCAGGTACGCCAAAAACTTGATGATAGGCAAGATACTTCCCCTAAACAAACAGATTTCACTGCTGATTTGGTAGTAGATGCTAGTGGCCGCAATTCTCGCGCTCCTCAGTGGTTAGAGGCCATGGGTTATGCACCACCAAAAGAAACTGTGATTAATTCCTTTTTAGGCTATGCTAGTCGCTTATATCAAATCCCAGAAAACTTTCAGGCTGATTGGCAAGGTGCATTAGTTACAGCAAAAGCGCCAGGCACACGCGGCGGTGTGATATCTGCGGTCGAAGGAAATCGTTGGGTAGTCACACTTGCTGGAATTGGTCGAGATTATCCACCTACTGACGATGCTGGCTTTTTAGACTTTGCTCGTAGCTTACGCAATCCAATTATCTACGAAGCCATCAAAAGTGCCCCAGCCATTTCGCCTATTTATGCCTATCACCGCACGGAAAATAGTTGGCGTCACTATGAAAAACTGTCGAGGTTACCGTCAGGATTTGTGCTAGTCGGTGATGCGGTTTGTGCCTTCAATCCCGTCTATGGACAAGGTATGACTACTGCGGCTTTAGGTGCATTGACCTTAGACGAGTGTTTAAACAAGCAATTATCTCACCATGCTGATGGCAATTTAATCGGGCTATCCCAAAGCTTTCAAAAGCAATTGAGCAAAATCATTGCTGTCCCCTGGTTGATGGCGACAGGTGAAGATTTTCGTTGGCAGACTACTGTGGGGGGACGACCCAATTTGCTGACACAACTCATGCAGATGTATCTAGATCAAGTGTTGCTGCTGGCTGCTGAAAGTGCTGAAATCCATAGGCTTTTCTTAGAAGTGATGCATTTACTTAAACCACCCAGTGTTTTTTTTCATCCTCATGTCTGCTCTCAGGTGTTCAAGCGAATCATTAACAAGAGTGATAAAAAGTGGAGAAGAAGTGAGGTAATCTATCCCTCATAAAACTCAGCCCTCTGTTTCAGTGACTCGGCTGATATATCGATTAAAACTGCCACCGGAAAGTTTTGGCAGTCAAATTGCCACAATGTCACCTGATTTTCATCGCCTCAATTCATTCCGTAAAATTACTCCCATAAAAATAGAAAAAACTGAAACACTTGCTTTATTCTCCCTCTATATAGTACATTTGTTCTTACGTATCCTGGTTCTGATTTTCCCCACCTCATCCGTGGGGTTTTTGTTTGTCTTCTGAGTTGATGCGACAACAACCATTGAGCAACTATAGCAAAGTGCTGTAAAGCCCTGCGGGCATGGCTGCGCTTATAGCCCGTGCTGAGTGTTAACCCAACGTGAGTTCGACAAGTGGAAAAAACCCCTCTCCAAACCTCTCCTCTGCCAGGCTATGGTGTACCCACAAGTCTTCATCTTTTCCCCTCTGTGCCCTCTGCGTCCTCTGCGGTTAATGATTTTTTGAAACCACAGAGGCGCAGAGAACGCAGAGTAAGGAGTTTCGAGAGTTATTCTTTCTCATTTGTAGAGATGTGTGCACACGGTAGCCCCTGCCAGGAGAGAGGCTTTGAAACCTTGATTTTTAGTTGAAAATCAGGGAGATTTTTGCCCCTCTCCGTGTCGGAGAGGGGTTGGGGTGAGGTTCATCGAATTCACGTTAACCCAGTAGCTTCATTGCTCTGAGCAATTAACACTGTCCTAACCTATGTGACTACAGCTATAACTATCCCTCGCTACGCGGTGAGCGCAGCTATGCGCTTTTAAGGGTATATACTAGGAAGTCGCGTGAGACCAAGACCGCACTTGCTCCACCCTGCGGTCAGCCGTAGCAGCGTCTACAGCACTCCCCTGCGACTTCGCTCAGGGTAAGAATTGCACTCAGCACTCATTAAATCAGCCTTATCGTTCTGCTGGTAAAGGTGCAGGACTAACTACTACTTGAGCAATTCGCCCATTACGTTCCACTTGTATTTGTAAAGGGTTACCGATTGTGCTGTTTTCTACAAGCTTTTGCACTTCTTCAATTTTGGTAACAGGTTGGTTATTAATGCTTTGAATTACATCACCAGGCCGTAGTCCAGCAACCGATGCTGGAGAGCGAGGCACGATACTCACCAATAAAACGCCTTGATCTGCTGTAAGATTAACGCGATCGCCTGCTCTAGTATTAATTCTTTCTTTCAGTTCTGGTGTCAACGTCACCATTTGAATGCCCAAGTAAGGATGATCAACCCTACCTTTAGCAATTAATTCTTGGGAAATTCTTTGCACTGTATTAATGGGAATGGCAAATCCTAACCCTTGTGCGCCTCGGATAATTGCTGTGTTCATCCCAATTACTTCACCTCTGACATTGAGTAATGGCCCGCCAGAGTTACCAGGGTTAATCGCCGCATCCGTTTGAATATAGTCAACACGCTTGTCACTCACCCCAATATCACTACTAGAGCGACCAGTAGCGCTAATAATCCCCGAAGTAACTGTATTATTGAGTCCTAAAGGATTGCCAATGGCAATTACTGCTTCTCCCGGTTGCAAGACATCAGAATTACCTACAGGTAAGATTGGCAGATTATTGGCATCAATTTGAATTAAAGCCACATCAGTAACCGGATCTTCACCCAGTACTCTGCCATCATAAGTCCTGCCATCCTTCAGGGTAACAGTTACAGAGTCAGCGCCATCGACCACATGGGAATTAGTTAAGATTTGACCTGAGGAGTTAATAATAAATCCAGAACCACTACCCTGCTCAACTCGCTCTCTAGGCTGTGATGGCTCTATATCGCCAAAAAACCGCCGGAAAAAACGATCTTCTGGTAAACGAGAAGTTACGGTTCTAGATGCATCAATCCGCACTACTGCATCTCCCACCTTTTGAACTACTGCGACCACAAAGTTAGGATCTCCAGATGCGGAAATAATTGCTGGGGGAGTAATTGCCGGACTGTTATTATTTGTATTTTGGGTTCCCACCTGAGGCTCATTGGTTTTGGCAGGTAGAAGCGAGCAGCCCCCCAGGGACACCACTGCTACCCCACTTACTAGCACCAACTTGATCATGTGGGGCCAACCCCAGGTATCAATATTGTGGACTCTCAAGTCATGCTCTTTTGTCTTCATGTGTCTTTACTTCTCCGTGCTAGTCAGTGGGTGGTAGAATCTTGCCTACCGGGTTTGTCCCAGAATGATGACAACTCTCAAGCTCATTTTCTGTCCATAACTTCTAAATATTAAATTAGTACGTGTTGATATCTTCTATTGTGATGATTAGCAGCCAAGGTGGTAAATAATGGAAATTCCCATTGACAGTCTGTGGAATCAGGTGTTAGAGCGCTTACAGCTAGAACTATCCCGTCCCACCTTTGAAACTTGGATCAAAACTGCTAATGCGGAGCGATTAGAAAATAACTGCTTGATAATAATTACTCCTAACCCTTTTGCTCGTAATTGGTTACAAAAATATTACATCAACACGATCGCTCATGTAGTGCAAGACATTTTGGGTCATCCTGTAGAAATCTATATTACTGTTGCTCAGGGTGATGGAATTACCCATTTGGGAGAACGAGATGCTGCTTGGGAGTTACCTAACCCAAGTATCATCGCTGAAACTGTGCCCCAAAAAAAGCAACCCACTACTGATTTAAACTCTAAATATGTATTTTCGCGATTTGTTGTTGGTGCTAACAATCGGATGGCTCACGCCGCATCCTTGGCTGTGGCGGAATCTCCAGGGCGGGAGTTTAATCCTTTATTTTTATGCGGTGGTGTCGGCTTGGGCAAAACCCATCTGATGCAAGCTATTGGTCATTATCGCCGGGAAATTTGCCCAGATTCCAAAATATTTTATGTGTCCACAGAGCAATTTACTAACGACTTAATTACAGCCATTCGCAATGATAGTATGCAAAGTTTCCGGGAGCATTACCGAGCGGCTGATGTGTTGTTAGTAGATGATATTCAGTTTATTGAAGGTAAAGAATATACCCAAGAAGAATTTTTTCATACTTTTAACACATTACATGAAGCTGGTAAGCAAGTAGTCATAGCTTCCGACCGTCCCCCTAATCAAATTCCTCGATTACAAGAACGTCTGTGTTCCCGGTTTTCTATGGGTTTAATTGCTGATGTGCAAACTCCAGATTTAGAAACTAGGATGGCAATTCTTCAGAAAAAAGCTGAGTACGAAAATATTCGCCTCCCCAGAGATGTAATTGAGTATATTGCTTCTAACTACACTTCTAATATTCGCGAGTTGGAAGGAGCCTTAATTCGGGCACTAGCTTATATTTCTATTTGGGGTTTACCAATGACAGTAGAAAATATCACACCAGTTTTAGAAACACAAAGCGAAAAAGTAGAAGCTACTCCAGAAACGATTTTAGCAGTTGTTGCTGATACTTTTGATGTCTCAATTGAAGACCTGAAAAGTAACTCACGGCGGCGAGAAATTAGTTGGGCACGTCAAATAGGTATGTATTTAATGCGCCAACGGACTGATCTGAGTTTACCGAGAATTGGTGAAGAGTTTGGTGGTAAAGATCATACAACGGTAATTTATAGTTGTGACAAAATTGCCCAACTCCAAGAAAGCGATCGCACTTTAGCACAAACCCTCCGTCAATTGAGCGATCGCATCAATATGACTAGTCGTTCTCAAAAATCAACTTAAATTCTCAAAAAATTGTTTTCCCCAACTACTACTGCCATAATTGTTGAGTAATTCAGGCAAAATATTAAGCAAAGTATAAAAACTGATTAAATTTAACTTTGTCTGTGGAAAAATCATTATTTCTTGGGGAAAACTTGATTAAGTATGATTACCCTGTGGAAAAAATAGGGGGTTTTTCCACAAGTTTTCCACAGCTATTAACCGACTCAACCATTCTTTCGCTTGACTTGTGGCAAGTTTTCCACAGTTTCCACAATTCTGATAAATATCTATGATTTGATTAGTAAAAGCAACGTACCACTCCCCACTCCCCTATGAAATTAGTTTGCGCCCAAAGCGATCTCAGTACAAATCTTTCACTCGTTAGCCGTGCAGTCCCGTCACGACCGACTCATCCGGTACTTGCCAATGTGCTGTTACAAGCAGATGCTCAAACTAACCAAGTTAGCTTAACTGCCTTTGATCTCAGCTTGGGTATCCGTACCAGCTTTCATGCTGAGGTATTAGAAGGAGGCGCGATCGCTCTGCCAGCTAAACTACTTTTAGATATCACCTCGCGGCTGCCAGAAGGCGAAGTCACTTTAGATGATGAATCAGCCGAAACATCCACCGGTGAAGGTCTCATCGTTACCCTGACGCCAAAAAGTGGACATTATCAAGTCCGCGCCATGGAAGCTGAAGAGTTTCCCGAACTACCTATAATTGACAACACTGAACCCCTTAATTTAACTACTACTGCCTTAATTGAAGGATTACGCGGTTCATTATTTGCTACCAGTGGTGATGAAACCAAGCAAGTACTAACGGGAGTACATTTAACAGTAAAACAAGACATCCTAGAATTTGCCGCTACCGACGGACATCGCCTCGCCGTAGTAGAAACCACTAACGAAAGCCCCCTTGGTGATCATGGTCAACTAGAAGTGACAGTCCCAGCTAGAGCCTTACGCGAACTACAACGAATGTTGGCTCATAATGCTGCCTCCGATGAAGCGATCGCTTTATATTTAGATCAAGGTCAAGTTGTGTTTGCCTGGCAAAATCAAAGATTGACGAGCCGCACCTTAGACGGGCAATATCCAGCTTATCGCCAACTCATTCCACGCCAATTTGAACGCCAAGTGACAATTGAACGGCGACAATTTATCAGCACTTTGGAGCGAATAGCCGTGCTAGCTGACCAGAAAAATAATATTGTTAAAGTCAGTATTGACAGCGCTGCCCAGGAACTGACTTTATCGTGTGAAGCTCAAGATGTGGGTAGCGGTAGAGAATCTATACTTGCAAAAATATCTGGAGAAGATATAGAAATTGCTTTTAACATCAAGTATTTGATGGAAGGACTAAAAGAGTTACCATCTGCCGAAATTCAAATGAACCTCAATCAACCCCTGACTCCAGTGATTTTTACACCAGTGGGTGAATTAAAAATGACTTATTTAGCTATGCCTGTACAACTCAGGAATTAGCAGGGTTTGTAGTAAGCACTTTAGTGCTGAGAAAATCAGGACTAAAGTCCTGACTACGAACTTGCTTAACATCAATTTAAACTTGACAGACTAAGAGGGGAAATCGGGATTTCAATCCAGAATTCTGTACCTGAACCTGGTTGAGAATTACATTTAAAAAGACCGTGGTGCTTCTCCACCACAATTTGATAACTAATTGATAACCCTAAACCAGTACCTTTGCCTACAGGTTTGGTAGTGAAAAATGGGTCAAAAACTCTTTTTTTGACAACTTCGGGTATACCACTTCCATTGTCGGCAATGCGAATAATGACACTTTTAACTTTGTTATTCAATTCACCAATACTAGTATGAATGGTAATTTGATGAAGATGAGTTGCTGATTGCGACTCCCGTTGATTTTCTATCGCATCGATCGCATTGCTCAAAACATTCATAAATACTTGATTCATTTGTCCGGCATAGCACTCTACCAACGGTAAATCAGCGTATTCTTTGACTACGTGAATACCGGGACTATCGGGTTGGGCCTTCAAACGATGCTGTAAAATCAGCAAGGTACTATCAATACCCTCGTGAATATTCACAGCTTTCATTTCCGCTTCATCCAGACGCGAGAAATTGCGTAAAGACATAACAATCTGCCGGATGCGATCAACCCCAATCTTCATAGAAGATAAAGTTTTAGGCAAATCTTCGGTCACAAATTCTAAGTCCATCTCTTCCGCCCGCTCAATAATTTCTAGACTCGGATGAGGACAATGCTGCTGATAAAGAGCTACCATACTCGCTAAATCCTCAGCATATTCACTTACATGGGCTAGGTTGCCATAAATAAAATTCACTGGGTTGTTGATTTCGTGAGCAACACCTGCAACCAGTTGACCCAAACTAGACATTTTCTCGGTCTGGATCAGTTGGGTTTGAGTTTGTTGTAAATTTTGCATAGCTTGTACTAGCTGATCTGCCTGTTCCTTGCTCTGCTTTAGCAGCTCGGCTTGTTGCAGTGCTACCCCCAACTGATTGGCAATTTGAGCAATGAACTTAATTTCTGCGGCTTCCCAGTAGCGGGGTGTAGAGTTTTGATAAGCCGCCAACAAACCCCAAAGTTTTTGCCCAATAAAAATTGGCGCGATCGCATAAGCTTTTACCTGACATTTCTCCAGAAATGCAACATGACATTCAGAGTGACCAGCCTGATATATGTCATTTACGGCAAAGGTTTGATTGTGGCGATATCGCCCACCTTGAGTTTCCTGTAAATAAGAATCTTGCCAAACTGTATTGACATCTAACCCTACTAACTTCACCCAGCCGTCAACGACAAACTCAGCGACAAACTCACCACTCCAATCTGGGTGAAAGCGATAAACAGCCACGCGATCTGCTTGCAGAGATTTACAAATTTCCTGAGTAGTAGTTTGAAAAATAGCATTTAAATCTAGAGATTCCCTAATTTTTGCCACAACTTCAAACAATACCCGTTGTCGTTCTGCCGACTGGCGCAAATTTAATGCTTGCTGCTGTGTTTGTGCAAGTAGTTCAGCTTGTTGGAGTGCTACCCCAAGTTGGGCTGCAACTTGACTCAAAAAGTTAACTTCAGAGGTTTGCCACTGGCGGCTACCAGAGTGTTGATAAGTTGCCAGCAAGCCCCAAAGTCTCTGCCCCACAAAAATAGGAGCCAGCACAAAAGCATGAATATGAAACTCTTCTAGATTCTCGATATGACACTGTGTGAACCCCATTTTGTAGATGTCGTCTACTGCAAATGTTTCGTTGTAGCGGTAGCGTCCTCCTTCTGAATCTTGTAAGTAAGTGTCATTCCAAACCAAATTAATTCCTAGTTTGGACTCATTTAACCAGTATGGGCTTGCAGCCTCAAAATCGCCGACAAATTCACCACCCCAATCAGCACTGAAGCGATAAATGGAAACCCGATCAGCTTTAATTAATTGACAAACTTCTTTGGTAGTGATTTGAAAAATGGTATTCGTGTCTAAAGATTCCCGAATTTTGGCAATCACCCCAAATACAGCTTGTTGTTGTTCAGATGTCCGTTGCAGTTCAAGTGTGCGTTTTTTCACTTGATGTTCTAAGTTGGCATTAAAGGATTGCACCTGCTGGTATAGTTCATATTGCTGAATGGCTGATGCAAAATGGTTGCCGATTTCTCTAGCCAGTTCAATCTCTGCAACCGTCCATTTTTGAGCTTGTGCTTTTTTAGATTCCCGCCACACTTCAAACGATAAACGGGGATATACTTGCCTTTGGTCAAAGTCAAATTGACCTGCCCACAAAGTTTCTGTATCTATTTCGTTGCGGAAAATACTTAAATAGCCCACTAATTGCTGACGATACTCGAGTGGGATCATCAAGATACTGCGAATTTTAGTTGGTTGGAAGGCAGCTTGTAAACTTCGCAGTTCTGGAGTTTGGTATATGTCGGAAATTGCCCAAACCTCATAGTCGTGAGACTTGTAATGTTCCTGCCAGACGTTATATTGCTCCATCAGTGGATATATATTTTGTGCTGGCATTACAGGCTGCTGTCCGCAGGTATAAACCTGGACACAATCGCTCCCTGGTATCAAACATTCTGTTAGGCTTGTAACTTTGCCATGATGGAAATCAAAAGCTTCATTTCTGAGGCAAAGCCTGCCACCACAACCATCAAAGGCGGCAACAGCTGCTTCTAAAGCTGGCTGTAAGACAATTGTTGGCAGTGAATGCAGCAGGGCAGAAATCCGGTTAATAATAGTTTCTCGTTGTGCTTGTTCACGAGCTTGAGTTAACAGGGTACTTTGCGCGATCGCGATCGACAACTGATCTACTACCATCTGCACCGCTTCTAATTCATATTCTGAAATCGCACGTGATTCAGAATTGTGAGATACTAACAAACCCCAAAGTTCATTTTGATAGAAAATAGGCGCTACTAAAGAAGATTTAACCCCCATTGCCGTTAAATATTCCACATGGCACGGGTCTACAGGGCGATACCGGATATCCTCTGATAATATTTCTCCATTTTCCAACTCGTGCAGAGGACTTTGACCAATTTGCTGCGTTTCCACATTGACAACAGAGCGCACCCTTGATTTAATAAATAATTCGCGGGCGTGGGGTGGAATGTCATCAGCTGGAAAATTTAGCCCCAGCAATGATGGTAATCGGTTCTCATGAATCGACTCACCTATAACTTGGCCACTACCATCGGCATGAAATTGATAAATCATTACTCGGTCAGTTCCTAATAATGAACAGACTTCTGCCGTCGTTGCCGTGATAATTTCTTCTAGTTCTAATGTTTGACGGATACGATTTGTAATGCGGCGCAGTACACTTTCTTGGTTAATACTTTCCCGCAAATTTGATTTAGCGATCGGTGACATTGCTTTTAATTAAATAAGTTTCCAAAAAATTAATAATGAGACAACCATAAATCTAAAAACATTCTGGAATTTATTTAATAGCTTTGTCCACAGTGTAACTACGGGCAAAATAATTATAATAAGATTTATTTTTTAATAAAAGCTTACATTTTAAAGTAAAAAATAAGTTATTGCTAAGAGAAAGTATTTTTTTGATAAATTCTTGTCTGAAATATAAAAACCCAATTAACACATCAGGAGATAATTAAAGTCAAAAGTAGAGATTTTCTGCTTGCCTAGTCTCCACTTTTGACTATTTATTTTTGTGGAACCTATCAGCAAAATTAAACTTTTACATTGTCAGTAAAGCGAATTTTTAGATAGTCTTCTTCCATCTTTGCTCCCCCTGGTTGTAGTGCTGCCAAGGCTTGTGGCAATACTAAATTACGGCGGTGGTTGCCAATAGTGATATTTAATTCGTCACCAGTTTTACTCAGTTGAATTTGGTTTTTGGGAATTCCAGGTAAGTAAATTTCCAAACTATATTGGTTTTGCACCTGCACAACTCTAATAGTTGTTTCTTTGTAATATACCTGAGTTGGGTCTTCATCTTTGTAGAGAGTTTCTTTCAGACGTTCTAAGGCAGCTAAACCGCACATCTCCTCAGAAAAAAGCGGCACTTCTTTTACAGGCAGAGGCAGAAAGTTGTCATGTATTTCTTGCCGATATTGCTGCTGGCTTTCCTTCCACCGTTGGAAAAAGGGGTCTTGTACTTCTTGAGGAATAATGCGATTAGCTATCACTAAGTCTGTTGCCACATTATATAAACTCAGATAAGCATGGGCGCGGAGAGATTCTTTAATCACCATCTTTTCTGGATTAGTGACGAGGCGCACTGAGGTTTGAGTATTATCGGTTAATACTTTTTCCAGAGCTTCAATTTGCTCATAAAACTCGTAAGGTGCATCCATCACCTCTTTATCTGGTAGAGAAAAACCGGCAATTGGTTTAAAAAAAGGTTCAACCAAAGGTCGAAGTGCTACCGAAATATTTTGAAATGGCTTGTAAAAACGCCGCATGTACCAGCCACCGACTTCTGGTAAACTCAACAGGCGTAATGCTGTGCCGGTAGGTGCTGAGTCGATAATCAAAACATCAAATTCGCCTTCGTCGTAATGGCGTTTCATTCTTACCAAGCCAAAAATTTCATCCATGCCTGGTAAGATGGCTAATTCTTCTGCTTGAACTCCTTCTAAACCCCTTGCTTGTAAAACTTGGGTGATGTAACGCTTCACAGCACCCCAATTTCCCTCTAGTTCTTGCAGTGCATCAAGTTCTGCACCCCACAAATTGGAGCGGATTTCTTGCGGTGCGTGTCCCATTTCTAAGTCAAAACTGTCTGCCAAAGAGTGCGCGGGGTCTGTACTCAAAACAAGTGTGCGGTACCCTAGTTCTGCACAACGGAGTCCAGTGGCGGCAGCAACGGAGGTTTTGCCTACGCCGCCTTTGCCTGTCATCAAAATTACACGCATGGATGATTACGTCCTGTCTCAGGATTATTTACATTTATTTACATTATCAACTGTTTAAAGAAAATAAATGCTGTTTTAGCACATCTAGTGGACTGATACGACTAAATTGATGCATGATGATTGTCTTGTGGAACAGACATCTTGCCTGTTCTGGGCGGGCAAGATGCCCACCCCACAATCATTTGTTTATGCCCCAAATTAGCCTTGCCACGCCACTAGCTTCTGCTATTTCACTAAAAAGAGAAAAAATGTTGTTTTAACACGTCTAACCGTGAACAGTGCCAATAATCGATGTGGGAAATAATTAAATTAGATGAATTAATCTTTAATTCACTCCAGCCAGAAATAGAAATCCGTGGTTTCCAAGGTAGGGGAGTATTCCAGCTAAGTGTCCATTCAGTTTTGATGCTGTCTCCTAGATGTTGAATATCATGTACATCCATTCGAGGATTGACAAACCAAGTTTGGATGAAATCAATCATCTGCTTATAGCGTTCAACACCACGAAATTTATTTAATGGGTCTTGAAAATAAACATCTTCAGCGTAAATACTGTAAGTTTGATTGCTGGGAAATCTTTGATAGTCTGCCTTAAGGATGTCAATAATATGCATTTGTGTAAATTAGTTTGATATGTAAACAAGGTGAGCAGATTAATTTCTATTGAACATTAATATCTACCTCATTCCATAGCCGTTCTAACTGACGTTGCCAAGCAGCTAATACTTCTTCTCGCGCTTCTGAAGTTTGGTTGATTTCACCCATCAATCCTTCTGCATAAAACCGTTCTAGGCTTTGCATGGTAGCCTGGAGTGATTGCCCTTGCTGTTTTGCTGTCTGGATAATTTGCCGAATCCGACTTTCAATTAGTCGATTGAAGACATTATCTAAACCTGCTGCGTGTAAAGATACAAGTCGAGCGATCGCACTGGTAAAATCTGCACTTACTAAAGTGCCACAATTGTGTTGATACACTGCCCAAACTACACCATCATATAGAGCATAGCGGACTTCTTGTGTGTCATCAAAGTTAGCTTCTAAAAACTGTGCTAAAAAAGGTTGAGCTTCTTGCATTGGCACAATTGGCAATAGAACTCGTATCCAAGTATGATCCTCAGAAAGCAGTACTAATAACCGAAAAGTAGAGGTATCAACTTGCCATGAGCCAGGAGCGATCGCCTTTACTTCTGTAGTTCCAAATAATTTTGTGAGCGTCCCCGCAATTTCTTCAGGTGTCATAGTCTTTTGTGAGCGTCTAGCTTTAGCGTAACGCTTTAAAGTTCACCAGGTGTATTGGCTGATGCTTGAGATTGCTGTGCTACTTGCTGGACTACTTCCAAAGGTAAATCTAACAATTGAGCGATCGCCTCCCAGCTCAAACCAAACTGGATCATTCGCGGTATTGCTTCTAACTTGCCTTGCTGCTTACCTGCCTCTAAGCCTGCTTCTAGTCCTTGCTGTTTACCTTCTGCTAGGGCTTCCTGATAAACTTTGCTTTGTTTCAACTCATTTAAACCTAACATTGCTTCAATCTCCTCGCGGCTCTTTTGCGGTAATTTGTTTCACTGTTATGGAGGAATTGCACTTTAGGCTGCTCAGTTTAGCTTACCGTGTCAATGGTGATTCATCTTTTGCCACTACCAATGATGACTGGGGAAAATCTTGCGGTAAAATCTCTCAATGGCATCTTGTGCAGATAACGTATAAAACATGACTAAACTACTTGTGGTAGCCACAGGAAATCCAGGTAAGCTGCGGGAAATGCAAGCTTACTTAGCAAATTCTGGTTGGGAATTAACCCTCAAACCTGAAGAATTAGAAATTGAGGAGACAGGCGACACCTTTGCAGAAAATGCTTGTCTCAAAGCCTCTGAGGTTGCTCAAGCCACAGGACAATGGGCGATCGCTGATGACTCTGGCTTGCAAGTAGATGCTCTCAATGGCGCACCAGGAGTATATTCGGCGCGTTATGGCACAACCGATGCCGAACGCATTGCTAGGCTATTAAGGGAATTAGATCACAAAACTAATCGGCAAGCACAATTTGTTTGTGTAATCGCGATCGCTCGTCCCGATGGTACGATTGTTCTCCAATCGGAAGGTATTTGTCGCGGTGAAATTCTCCATGTACCCCGTGGCGCAGGCGGTTTCGGCTACGATCCAGTTTTTTACGTTCCCGAACAGCAATTGACCTTTGCAGAGATGACAAAGGAGTTGAAAGGGTCAATAAGTCATCGAGGTCAGGCGTTGCAAGCTTTAATTCCTCAATTGAAAACTATTTTGCATCAAGAATAAGTTATGAGGAGGAAGATAATTTTTGATTGCTGTTGTATGAGATAAAAGGATATTTAAGGTAACAAGCATAATTTTATAAATATGCTCTAACTAAATAGTGTGAATTTTGTAAAAATCAAACTCTAACGAAAGATTTTGACTAATCTAACTTGAGTTGGAGCACTACCCTTTTGGGATTAATCACAATATGATGACAACTTTTGATAGTGAGGCGTGGCGTTAGCCATAGGTAATTATATGAAGCCTTTAGCAATCGCAACTTTAGCGGTAATTTTTGGCAGTTTTCCATTTACTGGATTAAGTTCAATCTCCAAGGTTATAGCCCAAGAAACAGAGACCCCATCTCCTATAGAAGCTCCTACAGATTCTGGTGTTAATCAGAAGATTGACATTCAAGTAGACAATGAAAACGAAATTGAAATTGAAGTAGAATCTCAACAAAATCCCTTACCTCAACCAGCTCCTGAAACTGAAAATAATTCTGATATGTCTGATTAAATCTTTCTCAGGAAATGGTGGCTTGTAATATCTGGACATTGCCTCCTGAGTTTTTACAGTATTGACATGAATTAACCCTTTCAAGGTGTAATTTATTTTTCTTGGTGTCTTAGTGGTTAAACAATGACTTTTGCAACACAAAGGCACAAAGATGGAGGTTTTGCCGATTTTACTGGCGATCGCCACCTCAGGAATATCAATCATAGATAACCAAGCCACCGAAATCAAGATTATCAGAGGACACTGAAATGGATAGCTTCGATTATGTAATTTTGGGAGCTGGACTAGGTGGACTTTCAGCTGCTGCTTGCTTAACCAAACAAGGATACCGAGTTGCAGTTTTAGAAAAACATTACTTACCAGGCGGCTGTTGCCATACCTTTGATTATGGTGAATACAGTTTTTGTGCTGATGTGCATTATATTTCTCAATGCGGCCCCGGTCAGACCATAGGGCAATTCCTCAACTATATTCAGCGAAATGTCCCTTTTAACAGCCTCGACCCAGACTGCATAGACCGAGTGATTACACCAGAAGCAGATTTTAAAATTCCCTTAAATTGGGAAAATCTGCGATCGCGTTTACTCGCCACCTTTCCCGAAGAGACCGACGCCATCAACCGCTACTGTGATGAAATTCAGCAAATCCATCAGGAAATTTATAGCCTAGTACGGGAAGTACGCTGGTTTGATCAGAAATGGTCTGACTGGTTGAAACTGCCTAAATACCTGAATTTGTTTCGCAAGCGCACTTGGACTTTGCAAGATTTATATAATCATGTGGGGTTATCGCCCAAATTGCAAGCAGTCTTAGCAGGGCAAAGTGGTGATTATGCACTACCACCAAATGAAATTGCCTTACTTACACATACTTCTTTAGTTTGGGATTATTCAGAAGGCGCTTACTATCCTAAACATCATTTCAAACACTTTGTCAATACTATTGCTGAGGCAATTACTACTGGTGGAGGCGTGATTAAATATTCAACTCCTGTTAGTCATATTCAAGTGAGTAACCACACTGTCCAAGGTGTAGTTGCAGGTGGTAATATCTATCACGCCAGCAAAGCTTATATCAGTGACCTTGACCCGAAATTAACAGTGCAGTTAATGCATGATGCTGAAGCCTTAAGTCATAGGGAGCGTCAACGGCTCACCAATTATGAATACTCAGCTAGTGCATTTAACATTTACTTGGGTTTAGATAGCCGCTTTGAGCCACAGAATTACGGTATCGGTAACTGGAATATCTGGTACTATCCCACAGGCGATTTAAATAGAGAATATCAGCAACAATTGCAAGGTAACCTCAGCCAACCGTGGATTTTTCTATCTTGTCCAACAATGAAATCCAGGGAACCAGGAATGGGGCCAGAAGGACATCATGTCCTGGAAATTGCCACTGTTTGTCCTTATGAACCTTTTGCACATCTGCACAAAACTAACCTCAAGACTTATAAAGCTAAAAAACGGCAAATCTACCAGAAAATCATGAATAGTGTCCGAGATTTAATTCCCGATGTAGACAAGTACACCCGGATGAAGGTTTACGGCACACCCACCACCAGCGAATTTTATTTAGGGCAACCGCAGGGTAATATTTACGGTGCGAAGTTAGTTCCTCAACAAGTAGGCCTAAATCGCCTGGGATACATGACAGAATTGCCTAACCTCTTTTTTGTGGGGGCAACTGCTGGGTATCCCAGTGTACCAGGTGTAATTGGTAATGGTATGGATGTAGTGGAAATCATTACAGGGCAATCGGTACGGCAAAACCTAGAAATGCCTAAGCCTTTAGTTGCAGTTGGATAAGCATTTACGCCCAGTAAAGAGTGCTGAGTTGAAAGTGCTGAGTGCTGAGTTAAGAAACCGCCCGCACTTCGGCAAGGCTCGGCGACCACCAGGGGCGGGGCATTTACCGAGTGCGAAAGTGTTTCCTTCCTCTTGTTATTACTCAGCACTCAGTAGGGTAAATCCCGCCAACAGGATCAATAATTACTGTTGACGGGAAGCATCACAGTTCTAAATCCTCTGTTTCTTCTGTTTCCAAGTTATAGGTATCCATGATCTCTTCCACTTCTTCTTCCACATCCTCATCTTCGTAATAGCTTTGATCAATAGATACATAGGACACTAATCGGCCAGTACTTGCCAACCAATCGAGTAAGGATTCCTCTTGCTTGAGAGGAATTACAGGTGTTGGTTGGTGACGGGGTTCTTCTCGGAGAGCAGGAGATAGCTTAATCATGATTTTTTACCCCCGAAGACTCTTAATTAACGTGAATTCGACAACTATCAAAAACCCCTCTCCAAACCTCTCCCCTGTCAGGAGGAGCCACTGCGTTGCGCGGGTTCCCCGCGTTGTAGCACGTGGCGTTAGAGGCTTTGAAACCTTGATTTTTAGTTCAAAACTAGGGAGATTTTTGCCCCTCTCCGACACGGAGAGGGGTTGGGGTGAGGTTCATCGAACTCACGTTTAATTAACAGTGTGAACTGTGTATTTTGAAAAGCTTCTTTCTTATGGGTGATATTTTTGTATATCTGGAGAAGCAATTCTCATAGAAGATAAACAGAAGTCACTGCCGAGTATTGAAGTGATAATATATTGTTGTCGGCGCTCTAATCCCCGCTCTAGATGAACAAAGCATTGGATGAAACGCTTTCAATTGAAATTGCCCAAAGCATCACAAGCAAAGCTAATAAGCCATTTGATAATGCTTACAGAGCAGTATTAGCAACAGAGAAAGCCAATTATGTCCAGGGGTTTTTAGCTGTTGCTGAGAAGCCATATCAACCAATTGAACATGGTTGGATGGAATTAAGGGATGGCTCAGGTCAGGATTGTGTTGTACGTATTGTTGATCCTACCCTGCCACACCTACACAAAAGTTCCCAAGAACTTTGGTACTTTGCGGCACAAAGCTTAAATATTAAGCAACTGAAAGCGATAATTGCAGAATCACAAGAAGATTATCCAGAAGACGATCCACTACCAATATATGGTGATGCGCCTTATGAATATTACGGTGATGTGATGTTGGGTGGTAAGGAATACTTAGAAGCTTATCAAGCAGCAGAGGCTAAGTGTAAAGAACTCCGAATATCCCACGCCAAAAATTACTAACAAAGTCCCCTGTCCCCTATCCCCTTCATAATGAGCCAGACTGCGTTAAATTTAGTTGCAATCTCTATATTTCTCATGACTTTATCGGTGCTGCTGGGGCCATTAATTCATTTGTCCCCGACAGTACCAGCAATTGCTACTTTCACTATTTTGGGAATAGCTACTTTCGATAATTTCAGCTTGCAAGGCAAGGGCGGTGCTATTTTTGTAGATTGGATTGCTGGTTTTTCTCCTGAACACCGCGATCGCATTATCCACCATGAAGCCGGACACTTTCTCGTTGCACACTTGCTGGATATTCCTGTGACTGGCTATACTCTCAGTGCTTGGGAAGCTTGGAAACAGGGGCAACCAGGACAAGGTGGTGTTACCTTTGATGATGCTGAATTAGCATCTCAACTAGAAAGAGGAACAATCAGCGCCCAAATTCTAGACCGCTATTGCACAATTTGGATGGCGGGTATTGTTGCCGAAACTCTTGTTTTTAATCGTGCTGAAGGTGGGGCTGATGATCAAAGCAAGCTTGCAGGAGTTCTAGCAAGTTTGGGCTTTTCAAAATCAGCTTGTCAGCAAAAACAACGGTTTCATATTCTCCAAGCAAAAACTCTACTGCAAGAAAATTGGTCTAGTTACGAAGCTTTAGTCCAATCGATGCAACAACGCGCCTCTGTTGCAGATTGTCAAGGTGTTATTAGTCAGTCTGCTTCTTAAACTCACTAAGGGACTAGTATTTTTCACTCAGCACTCAGCACTCAGCACTTAGAAAAACACTCAGCACTCAGCACTCAGCACTCAGCACTCAGCACTCAGCACTTAGAAAAGCACTCAGCACTTAGAAAAGCACTCTTTAAGATGAAACTGCTCTAAGATGCGAAACTGAAGGGAAATAGTCACGCCCAACAGATCGATTACGTCCAGTAGCTTTAGCCTGTAACAAGTATTGGTCAGCACGATGGAGTAAGTTAAAGCCATTATCATCATCTTGTTCTTGCAGACACGCAGCACCTAAGCTAATCGTGATGTTAATAGTTAGTTTACTGTTGATTGTAAACGGTTCCTCGCTGACTACACGGTTGAGACGCTCTGCCACTAGCAAGGCTTCCTCGCCATTGGTGTTAGCTAAAATCACCACAAATTCCTCTCCACCATAACGGAATGGAGTATCTTGAAACCGCAGATTATGCCGCAGACGGCTACATAGTAATTGCAAGAGGCGATCGCCAACTAAATGACCGTAGGTATCGTTAACTTGCTTGAAATAATCTACATCTAAAATAATTAAACTCAAGGCAGTTCCTTGAGTCCGTGCTTTTTTAATTTGTCTGGGTAATTCCCATTCCAAAGCCCGGCGATTATTCATATCTGTCAACGAATCAGCTAAGGCGATCGCTGATAATACATCATTTGTCCGCAGTAAATCGCGGTATTTTTGTGCTTTTCGTATCCCGACTGTCAATTGGGCTAGTAATAGACCGTGATTTGCCATCATGCTTGTAAAACTTCGGTCTGTTTTTGCCTCAGGAAGCTGCCAAATATAAGCGTCAGATCCTTGCCTGAGTGCATTGGCAGTCATTTCTAATTCCCACTCCCAGCCATGCTGATTTCTCGCTGCTAGCTGTTGGGGACGATCTTCCAAAAGAATACAGTATATCCAGGATAGCTGGGTCTGGTCTTTGAGCCAACGACACAGTTCCATACTGCCATCCAAACTAGCCTGCACAAGTATTACATCTGGCGGTGTAATTTGCATGTGCGACACTGCCTGATTGACATCCATGATAACTTCTATACTAAAAGCGGTTGCGTCAAGGATCTGATCGGGAAGTGTGGCGAGAAAGTTCTTACTTCCAAAGACCAGAATAGAAATTTTCATTGCTGTGCTTTCTGCCCTATTTCAAGCTAAAACTTGCTGCTTTTTCCGAGTATTAAATATATCGGTATTTCTGACACAGGGTTATTACCCTATATTTGATATTATCAGCGCTAAATATATCACTGTCTGCAAATTTTAATCTCCTCTTAATACCTAGGTTTTATTAAACTTGAGTAACTTAAAGTTCTCATAATTACTGTCTGCCTTTTCATATTTTTTTTAAAACAGTAAAAATACGGAATATTTTTCCTGCTCTTAAAAGTCTTACTGTGATTTACAGATATGAGTTATTTTCGAGCATTGCCTAAGCAGAATATTTGTATTTACATGAACTTTAAAAAGGCAAAACTTTTACTTCTGTATAATGTTGAAAAAAATATAAAATTTTATTTTTATCCGTAAAAACCGAGGTGTCTAATGAATATAAAAAATGTTATATACCTTACATAGCAGAGCATTTTTCCTTGGGGGAAGATGCTTTTTCGGTATTTAGCAGTAGCATCAGGCAGTTTAAGCAAGTGTTAGGCAATTAGACCTGCATCTGACTGTGGTAGCTTTTGGTTATGTATTTAATTAGCTCTATATTTTTAAATGTTTCATAAACTAACTGATGAAAATGCATAAATAATCAATATGAACTTGATTGAAATTTACTATAAAATAGTTCAATAATTTACAATTCCGCCCATTGAATGGGCGGAAATATCAAAATTAAATTGTTTTGATATAGCTAGTTCTATATCTAACTAATTTTGCAGAAATCAGGCTATAATCAATAGCCTTCTATTTTGTACCCAGCAGCAACAATTACCTGTTTGATAGATTCCTCAGAAGCCGAAGATTCCACAGTAACTGTTTTATCTGGAACATCCACATCCACCAGCGCATGAGGTTCCATGACATGGATAGATTCAGTAATTTTTGCTGCACAATCTTCACAGGCCATATCTGGAACTTTTAATTTTAGTGCCATTACTTACCTCAGTATATGAGTTTTATTTTTGCAAATTATTCCCATATTATTGATGCAGAGTGCGATCGCACATCTTACTAGAGTGAGGTAATTGGGGAATTCACAGATAGAGAATTACACAATCACTGCATATAACTGCCTACGGGCAAAAAATGCTGGCAGCAAACTGAAACAAAATGCAAAAATATAGATATAAAGCTACTTATGGAAATACACCTAGTAGATAACTGTCCCAGCAGCAACTCACTTACGGCATACTTTGTCTGTAAAAGAGACAAACTATCTTCTGCGGACGTTCCCTAATTTATTAATCCTACTTTTTCCACCCATGCCTGATAATCCCCAGAAACTTAGCGGTAACGAAATTCGCAACTCATTCCTTAACTTCTTTGCCCAGCGAGGACACCAAATTCTCCCCAGTGCTTCCGTTGTGTCAGAAGACCCGACCTTGTTGCTGACGGTCGCGGGGATGGTACCATTTAAGCCGATATTCCTGGGACAGCGCACACCAGAATTCAATCGGGCTACCACTTCTCAAAAGTGCATCCGTACCAACGACATCGAAAACGTGGGACGCACCAAACGCCATCACACGTTTTTTGAGATGTTGGGTAATTTTAGCTTTGGTGATTATTTTAAAGAACAAGCGATCGCTTGGGGTTGGGAAATCTCCACCAAAGTCTTCGGCTTATCTCCAGAACGTCTGGTAGTCAGCGTCTTTGAAGAAGATGATGAAGCTTATAATATTTGGCGCGATCAAATTGGCGTACCAGCAGCCAGAATTAAGCGCATGGGTGCAGATGATAACTTTTGGACAATGGCTGCTACTGGGCCTTGTGGCCCTTGTTCGGAAATTTATTATGACTTCTACCCGGAACGCGGTGATGAAAATATCGATTTAGAAGACGATACCCGATTTATCGAATTTTATAACCTCGTCTTCATGCAATATAACCGGGATGCATCAGGTAATTTAACACCTCTGCAAAATAAGAATATCGATACTGGCATGGGTTTGGAACGGATGGCGCAAATCCTCCAACAAGTATCGAATAACTATGAAACTGATTTAATTTTCCCGATTATCCAGACAACAGCCCAAATTGCGGGGATTGATTACCACAGCAGCGATGAGAAAACTAAAGTCTCACTGAAAGTTATTGGTGATCATGTGCGTTCCGTTGTCCACATGATTGCCGATGAAATTCGCGCCTCCAATGTGGGGCGGGGTTATGTGTTGCGGCGCTTAATTCGGCGGGTAGTGCGTCATGGGCGATTAATTGGCATTGCTGGCGAATTTATTAACCAAGTTGCCGAAACTGCGATCGCGCTTTCTGAATCAGCTTACCCCAATGTGCGCCAACGAGAAGCAGCTATTAAAGCTGAACTGCAACGAGAAGAAACCAACTTCCTGAAAACTCTAGATAGGGGTGAGAAACTTTTAGCAGAAGTCATCCAAGAGGTAAAACAGCAAAATCAAACCCAAATTAGCGGTGAAAGTGCCTTTACTTTATACGATACCTTCGGTTTCCCGTTAGAACTCACCCAAGAAATCGCGGAAGAAAATCACCTCACAGTTGATGAAGCGGGATTTGATGCCGAAATGCAAAAACAGGTGGAACGTGCCAAAGCCGCCCACGAAACCATCGATTTAACTGTACAAGGTTCCCTCGACAAGTTAGCCGAACACATCCACGCCACCGAATTCTTAGGTTATACCCAAGCTGCGGCGACAGCAAACGTTGAAGCCATATTAATAGATGGCATTGCCCAAGAAGCAGCAGAAGCCGGGACAGAAGTGCAAATTGTCCTGAATCAAACCCCATTTTATGCAGAATCTGGGGGACAAATAGGCGATCACGGTTATATCTCCGGTGATGGTGTGTTGGTGCGCGTGGAAGATGTGAAAAGAGAATCTGATTTCTTTGTCCACTTTGGACGCATCGAACGCGGTACAATCCGAGTAGGAGATGCTGTGACTGCTCAAATAGATCGGGCTTGTCGTCGTCGCGCTCAAGCTAATCATACTGCAACGCATCTATTACAAGCAGCGTTAAAGAAAATTGTCGATGATGGTATATCTCAAGCCGGTTCCCTGGTTTCCTTTGATAGATTGCGCTTTGACTTCAACTGTCCCCGTGCATTGACACCAGAAGAAGTCCAGCAAGTTGAGGAACAGGTGAATACTTGGATTGCCGAAGCCCATACGGCGAACGTAGAAGTATTACCTTTAGCAGAAGCCAAGGCTAGAGGTGCAGTTGCCATGTTCGGAGAAAAATACGGCGAAGAAGTCCGCGTGATTGACTTTCCTAGCGTATCAATGGAACTGTGCGGTGGAACTCATGTCAATAATACTGCGGAGATTGGCATATTTAAAATTATCTCTGAAGCTGGTGTAGCGTCTGGGGTACGACGCATTGAGGCTGTGTCTGGCCCAGCAATCTTGGATTATCTCAATGTTCGGGATAAGGTAGTCAAAGATTTAAGCGATCGCTTTAAAGTTAAACCCGAAGAATTACCAGAGAGAATTACCACGCTGCAAACTGAACTGAGAAATAGTGAGAAAGAATTAGCCAGTTTGAAATCACAATTGGCGATCGCTAAATCTGACAGCTTGCTGCAAACAGTAGAATCTGTAGGCGATTATCAAATTTTGGTAGCGCAAATGGAAGATGTTGACCCGGAATCTTTGAAAACTGCTGCTGAAAGGTTACTGCAAAAAATCGGTAACGGTGCAGTGGTTCTGGGTTCGGTTCCAGAAGAGGGGAAGGTAAGTATAGTTGCAGCCTTCAGTACAGAGGTGAATAAAAAGGGACTGCAAGCCGGTAAATTTGTCGGTGCTATTGCGAAGATTTGCGGCGGTGGCGGCGGTGGTAGACCGAATTTAGCCCAAGCCGGCGGACGTGATGCGAGTAAGTTACCGGAGGCGTTAGCCAAGGCGCAGAGTGATTTGCGATCGGCCTTGAGTTAATTGTCTTCTCTTGTAGGGCGGGCATCTTGCCTGCCTTAATCATAAATTCAGTTACACAATACTTTTATGACTATCAAAAAACTCCTTTTCCAAGAAATTGAATCCTCCCCAGACTCTCTTCTAGAAGAAACTCTAGACTTTTTGCGCTTTCTCAAAACTAAGCAAGAAGCAGACAAAAAAGATACACCTGCCTCACCAGTTAAATTAGAAGATACCCAGAGACTACCAGAATCTCAGTCAGTAGACAATTCTCAATTACCTTACCGTCCAGCTTCCGGGCGTTCAATTCTGAGACACGCTGGAACCTGGGAAGGCGATGACTTTCAAGAGTGTCTTCAGTTGGTTTACGCCACGCGTGGTAAAGCCAAATTTGATTATGACTTGAATCCTTTTGATTCATGAATCTATTAGATACAAACCACTGTAGCGCCATCATCCTCGGCGAACCAAACGTCATCCGTCGAATAGCTGAGGTAGGAGAATTAAATATTGCTACCTGCGTAATTGTGCAGGGAAAACTTACATATATGATGGAAAATTCTGCCAAGAGAGAAACTAATCTCGCTCGGTTGAAAGATTTTCTCGCAAATATAGGTATCTACAGCGTTACAGAGGACAGCCAAAGACCAAACAGAAGTATCAACAATAACGCTCATGTCTGCTGACGTTGCTGCTTGTAGTCATAGTCTGCATCATAATCGATAGTACCAAAGAGTTCTAACACTTTAAGCCGCTTACGACGTTGAATATATTCGCGTAGTGCTGTTTCCACCAGAGAATCAATGGACGCGTGGTCTTTAAGTGCCAATGCTTCTTGTAGTAGGGCTTCGTTTATGTTGAGTGGTGTAGCCACAATCAATTTTGATTCCACAACTGACTAAATCGATAGTAACGCATTCTGTATCTGGCCCGGCGATATTGGATTATCTCAATGTTCGCGATAAAGTAGTCAAGGATTTAAGCGATCGCTTTAAAGTTAAACCCGAAGAATTACCAGAGAGAATCACCACTCTGCAAACTGAACTGAGAAATAGTGAGAAACAATTAGCAACATTCACGCGCTACCGCTATTCCCTGATTTTACCAGTAGTCATTGACACCAATATTTTTGTCTCACGCAAAGGCGCAAAGACGCAAAGAAAGACATATTATCAGCAATAGTATAGTTTAATTTAAATACATGAAAGTTGCTGTAAAAGCGAAAACCAAAATTCATAGCTATAATTTATACCGTTTGAAAATTCTACTGTGATAGACTAGTCAAGCATAATCCCTGACTGATACTTGCTAAATGGTGTACGTCTATTCAAATTTCGACCAGAAAAACCTCAAATGGTTTCCCAACGATACCACCCGTGCAACCCTGCTCACAATCAAAGTCTTACGAGGTCAAATACGTGGTCTTAAGGGAGTTACTATTGACTTTCATTATCCAATAACAGCCATTGCTGGACGGAATGGTTCTTGTAAAACTACAGTTCTCGCTTTATCAGCCTGTGCCTTTCACAACAAGTCTAATAGCTTCAAGTTACCTGGAAGAAAACATCCTTATTATACTTTTTCAGATTTCTTTATCCAGACAAAAGAGGAATCACAACTTGGTGATATAGCAATTCACTATCAAATTCTTCACAACAACTGGAGAATTACGAAGCATAATGCGAATAAGGCTGGTTCAAGTTGGCAGCTACGCCGGAAGAAGGCTGGAAGTCGATGGAATAACTATGATTCAAGAGTTATACGCACCGTTGTATTTCTTGGTGTTGAGCGTATTGTTCCACATGCAGAAAGAAGTGTATCTAAGAGCTATAAAGGTCGGTTTCAGCCAGCAACAGATCACGGATGGGAAGATAGTGTTCGTGTAACTGTAGGAAAAATTCTTGGTACTAACTATACAAGTTTTAGCTATAGTCGATATGCAAGATATCGTTTGCCTATTGTGGCTAAGAACGATTTGAAGGTCTATTCGGGCTTCAATATGGGAGCAGGTGAACACTCTTTATTTGAGTTATTCTCAATCATCCATGAATGCCCAGATGGTTCACTTATTTTGATTGACGAGATAGAATTGGGTCTTCATGAGAAGGCACAAGAAAAATTAATTGAAGAATTAAAGAAAATATGTGAAAAACGTAAATTCCAAATTATTTGTACAACTCATTCTTCTCGAATTATTGAATCATTACCACCAGAAGGCAGAATTTTTATTGAACGCATTGGTGATCAGACTACTATCATACCAGAAATTTCGCCAGCCTATGCAACTGGAAAACTTTCTGGTCGTCTAAATGTTGAGTTAGATATTGTAGTAGAAGATGAGGCAGCTCAATTAATAGTAGAAACAGTTTTAGATAATGAGCTACGCTCACGTACAAAAGTTTTACCTATTGGTTCAGCAACAGCAGTTATGCGATATCTTAGTGCAAAATATAAAGAATATACGTACAAACAAGATGGAACTATAGAACTTTGTGTAATTCTTGACGGTGATCAAGCACCGAAAAAATCTGAGCATATTAGGCAATTCTTAAACAGTCTGGAAAAACTTAATGATACGGAAAAAGAAAAGGCTAAAGATTGGGTAGAAAAACGCCTGACATTTCTACCGGGAAATGATTGGCCTGAATTATGGATTATTACGCCAAACAATAAAGAAGCATTTTACGAAAGATTTCAGAGAGAATTCCAAATATCGAATGCAGCAGTCGATGAAATGTTAGATTCAGCATCTAGGGCTGGTAAGCATAATGAATTCAATGAAGTAGCAAAAATATTAAATTATGATGATAAAGTTGTAGCCAGTCATCTCATTAAGAGTGCTTTTGAATCAGAACCAGAAGAATCAAAAAGAATTATTAATTTCATGCGGGGTTTTCTGGGAGAGAAAAAAATATAGTTTTTTGGGCTTGTATGGAATAAATCAAATTTAGGCAGGCGATCGCAACTCAAATTATCGAGGAAGAATATCATCTAGGCGAAGTTGAAGACGAGGCAAAAGCGGTGAATTAATCAATTGATTTAATCGATATTGTTGTTGAGTATAAGTATCTTCAACCAGTTGGCAAATAGTAAAAGTTGGTTGTTTTGGTTTACCAATAAAAGCTACACCACCCAATCCTCGATAATCGACAATCCAATATTCAGGAATGCCTAAAAGTGCATACTCTTCAACTTTGCGAGCATAGTCAGTTTCCCAATTTGTACTCACAACTTCAACCACCAATTTAATTGAGCGTCCCAAAGTAACTATGGGTTCTCGTTCCCAGAGGGGTTCACGAGCAAGAACTGTTTCATCTAGAACCACAACATCAGGACGACGAATTGTCGCTGCATCTGCAAAGGGATAAATTAAACAAGTGCGAGGAATAAACCAAGGAAGTTTTTCTGCAACAAGGTTTATACCTATTTGGGTTGCAATTTTACCACTCACCGTTTCGTGGAGGCCAGTGGGTTCCATGTCAATTAGTTCTCCGTCTGCTAATTCATAGCGGGGATTATCTTGATATTGAGAAAGAAAATCTTCTTTAGTGAGGTTTTTTTGGGAGATATAGGCCATTGACTCAATCTCCGGTAATTTATATGTTCTTATCTTAAAGTATCTAACCACACCATAGCAAAAACGATCGCACAACCTCAACTCTCGTAAAGCGCGATGGCGCTTTGCGCCCGCCGGAGGCGATCGCATTATTTCTATATACTTGTTTTAGGAAAACAGAGTACGTGTATCTACAAGCTACTTCAGCTTTTTCAACACTTCTTTTTAACTAGGCGACGGCGAGTAACAAATATTCTAGCTACTAGATCAATATCTACAAGCTAGTTAGCTCGGATACATTTTGTGATCAAAAATCCAATATTTTAGCCAAACTTTGATAGTGCGATTAAAACAGCCGAAAAATGAACGGATAACGGAACGGTTGATCAGAATTAGTCAGACAATGCCACAGCGCCCAAATTGTCAGTCCCCAGTGTAGTGCAAAGCCCAAAGCCACAAGGGGGAAGAATAAAATTCCACCAATGCCAAATGTGAGCCAAGACAGAATCCCGATGGGAACCCCGATTATAGTTGCCCAAAACCAAACATTGAAGTGAAAATTAATCGATTCTTTGGCGTTGCTTTTCACAACTGGGTCGTCGGAAATTAAGTTAATTACAATCGGCACCCCAATTGAGAACAATGTTGTACTAAAGAAAATTGCCCCGTGACACAGAGATGATAGCAATTTACGCTGATTAGAATCGTATCCAACTTGCATCCTGGTGGCTCCTAAACTCGGTTGATAATTCCGATTTTAACGAACATTTAATAGGTTTAATATTGTAGTTTACCGTACTCAGGAAGGTTTCCGGACTCTTGCTTGAGATAAATTAACTTTGACTATTATTCATCAACTAAATTATGAGGTTTACCGAACACCTACATGATTTGTGAATGTACTTATTGCTTTAACACTATTGTAGAGGGCGATGTCTTCAAACAGATCGCCGATTTCCGAGTTCGTCACGCGATCGCTGCTATCCATTAAATCGAGTAGCAGGTATAACATAGAGTAAGCAACTCACATTCAATTACTTCAAAAAGGTTGTAAAACATGGGTCGCATCAATCCGTACACCCTGCAAATGCAGATTACTCGCATGTTTGAGCAAGGACAATCATTCTTTGCTATCACCAAAGTGCAGGACTGGTTAAAAGAACGCAAACATAATCCCCAAGATTACGACATTATTTTCCATCAAAAACCCGCGCCTCCTGGTTCCAAAGAAGTCATGGTAGTAGAAATTGAATTACGCCGCAAAGACGGGGAACCTGTAGACCCCTGGCTACAAGAACAAGTCAACCTGCATGGCTAATTGTTCTTTACTTCTCCCTCATCTCCCCATATTCTCCACCCAGAGAAGATTATTCACGTAAGTAGTATTTTGCAGCGCATTGTAAAATTTTTCGTCTGCTGTCACCATCTGGCATTGTTGTGTAATCGCCAGCGCTAAGTATAAACTGTCATACACTGCGCGATTATTCTGAAGGGCAATATCTAAAGCCAGTGGCATCAATGGCTGAGATAAGTACATCTCCAAAGGAATTGTAGTTAAATCTGCCAAAGTCTGCCTTGCATTATCAGCAGTATCTTCGCCGCGACGTACTCGTTTCCACAAGACATTTGCTACTTCTGCAAAGAAAAAATCTGGAACTAAAAAAGTATGGTTACTTTTCAGTAAACTTCTAGCTGCATCAGAGTGAACTTCAGTAACAACCCATTTTATAGCAACGCTGGCATCTAAAACATATCGGCTCACCGTTCTCTATCCTCGCGGATGAGTTCAGTACTGTCGCTGAAAGTTTTTCCTGCATATCTTACCTGAGCGCGTGCCACTGCTTCTCTAGCTTTTTCCATATCGCCGCCAATATGGTAGTGTGTCGCTGTTTCACTGGCTTGTTGCAGGATGTGTTTTAATTCTTCTTGCAAAGACCTACCGTGTTGTTTGGCTAGATTTTCGAGCTTTTCTAGAATTAAGGGGTCTAAATTTTCAATGAGGATTTGAGCCATAGTTGTGGGTTTGTTAGTCCTTCATCACTCAATAATTGTAATAAATCTAAACCGCCTCTAGACAAAAATATCACAGGTGAAGCATTAACTACTGGTGGTTCAGCCACGTTCTAATTCTCGTTGTAAGTCATCAAAATCAGGAGTATAAGCGATCGCATCTGCCGAAAAAATACTGAATGTGTGGCTGGGTTGGTTGCAGAGGTCACGTTACTGCGCTCCGAATTCAAAATTTAAAAACCCCAGAAATACATTGAATACTTGAGAGTGAGGGTTATGTTTTAGTTTAACAATCAAGAGATACGAGAGGCGATCAACAAAAAACCACAGAGGCACAGAGAACACGGAGAAAAATAGCTAAATCCCAGTTTTGTTATCCCAGATGTGCAAAACAGGATTCAGCCTAATAATAAACGCGGAAGGTTTATCAACATTGTGTGAGTTGTTTTAACTCTACCATAAGCTTATTGAGATTAACTAGCAGTTTTTATAATTATTTTTTTTATTTTTTCAATATAAAAAGCTGAAAACATAATCGTGGCAAGTATTTGGCAGCTTGGCATATATTGTTATTTATAAAATTTGCATAAATTAAGTGATAAATACTTTCAACAAGTCTGATACTATATTCCCAATGCTTATTGAGATAGATATTCATTAACTTGTTTAGATGTCTCAGTTAATGCCAAAATTTCTCAGGAACTAACGTCATGACAAGCATGGCTGTGCCAACTTCGGAGTCGATTCCCTGGTGGTCAGGGAATGCCCGGTTAACAGAACTTTCAGGGCGACTTTTAGGCGCTCACGTGGCTCATGCGGGGTTAATTGTGTTGTGGGCAGGTGCAACAACCTTGTTTGAACTCGCCCACTTCGACCCTTCGCAACCGATGTATGAACAGGGTTTGATTTTATTGCCCCACTTAGCAACCCAGGGTTGGGGTGTGGGAAATGGGGGACAGGTGATAGATACTTATCCCTACTTTGCTATTGGGGTGATACATCTAATCAGCTCTGCCTTTCTAGGTCTGGGTGGCATCTTTCATGCCCTGCGTGGGCCTGCCATCTTAGAAGAGAGATTTTCTTTCTTTGGCTATCGCTGGGAAGATGCGAATAAAATGACCACAATTCTGGGTATTCACCTAGTGTTGCTGGGTATAGGCGCTGGCTTACTAGTTGCCAAAGCGATGTTTTTTGGTGGCTTGTACGACTCCACGGTGGGTGAGGTGCGAGTTATTTCTAGCCCTACCTGGAATTTTGCCGTCATTTTTGGCTACCTCTTTGGTGGTGGTGGTCAACACTGGATTGCTGGAGTCAACAATCTAGAGGACTTGGTTGGTGGTCACATTTGGGTAAGTATTCTCTGTATTGCAGGCGGTATTTGGCACATTACTACTCAACCTTTTCCTTGGGCTAAACGGCTGTTTGTCTGGTCAGGAGAGGCATATCTTTCCTACAGTTTGGGTGCTTTAGCCCTCATGAGTGCGATCGCAGCTTATTTTGTCTCTGTCAACACCCTAGCTTACCCCGTTGAGTTTTACGGGCCAGTCTTAAGTATTGGGTTTGACCGCTTCCCCTACTTCCAGAGTGGAGACTTACTATCTGCTCGTGTTTGGCTAGCAAATGCTCATTTCTGGCTCGGCTTTTTCTTTTTGCAAGGGCATCTCTGGCACGCCCTCCGGGCTGCTGGATTTGATTTTCGTCAGGGTAAGGTTGTGCATTCCACTCGTGGGGAGGTAATGTAACAATGACAACTGCAACCATAACTCAGCCAGAATCTGGTTGGTGGGCTGGTAATGCCCGCTTTATTCATCTTTCAGGTAAGCTTTTGGGCGCTCATGTTGCCCATGCTGGGTTGATTGTCCTCTGGGCTGGGGCAATGACTTTGTTTGAAATCACCAAATACGATATCTCCCGACCAATGTATGAACAGGGGTTAATCCTGCTGCCTCATTTGGCAACATTGGGATTTGGTGTTGGCGATGGTGGACAAATTATTGATACCTATCCCTATTTTGTTATTGGTGTTTTGCATTTAATCAGTTCGGCCGTATTGGGTGCTGGCGGCATTTATCATGCTCTTTTGGGGCCAGAAGTATTGCCTGAAAATAGAACCTTTCCTGGTTTCTTTGGCTACGACTGGCAAGATGAAGACAAAATGACCACAATAGTGGGAATTCATCTGTTGTTGTTGGGTTTTGGAGCTTGGTTATTGGTAGCAAAGGCAATATTTTGGGGTGGTATTTATGACCCAGCAATAGCATCTGTACGAGTAATCTCTGAACCAACGCTCAACCCTGGTCGGATCTTTGGCTATCTCTTTGGTTCCTTTGGTAGTCAGGGGATGGCGGCTGTGAATAATCTAGAAGATGTCATTGGTGGACATATCTGGGTAGGCATACTCTGCATTGCTGGAGGATTTTGGCACATCTTCACTCAGCCTTTTGGTTGGGCGAAAAAAGTTCTATTTTGGTCTGGTGAGGCTTACTTGAGCTACAGCTTGGGTGCTTTGGCATACATGGGTATTTTGGCTGCTTACTTTGTCACAGTCAATGACACAGTTTATCCCACTGAGTTTTATGGCCCATTAGGACTCAGTACCACAGCATCAGGAGTTGTGACAGTCCGCACTTGGTTAGCAACGAGTCACTTTGCTTTGGCGGTTGTGTTTTTAGCTGGTCATATCTGGCACGCGTTAAGAGTGCGGGTGATTGCAGCTGGACTGAATTTTGAGCAGGGAGTTGTTAACTATGCGGGTATGCCAGAAATGGGAAATTTCGATACCCCTATTAATGCTTCTGATATCACGCTGAATTTTTTGAAGTATCTGCCTATTTACCGTCCTGGTTTATCACCTTTTTCACGAGGTCTGGAAATTGGCATGGCACACGGTTACTTTTTGTTAGGCCCCTTTGTCAAACTTGGCCCACTGCGGAATACAGAGTTAGCTAACCAGGTAGGACTAATAGCCACAATTGGTTTGCTATTAATTTTGTCTGTTTGTCTATGGCTATATGGCAACGCCACATTCCAAAAGGGTAAACCTGCTACTGGTGAGTTACCAGACAACCTCAAAACCCGTAAATCTTGGAGCGAGTTTAATGCTGGTTGGACAGTAGGTAGCTGTGGCGGTGCTTTATTTGCCTTTTTAGTGTTGTGGTCATTAGCTACTGGGTACTGGGGAATAGGGATTGGGTAATAGGGACTAGAGATGATTACAGGTAATGCTGAAATAGGATATTTCCTGAGTTCAAAACTCAAATTCTTATTCCTCCGTGTTCTCTGCGCCTCTGTGGTATGCGCTGCGCGCACGCTACGCGAACGTTTACTTTAGATAATTGATCAGGTGTAAAAATGTCGAAAAAAATTGGTTTGTTTTACGGTACGCAAACTGGCAAAACTGAATCTGCGGCGGAAATAATTCGGGATGAGTTTGGTGGTGATGTTGTAACTTTACACGATGTTTCTCAGGCTGATGTTGCTGATTTTGATGAGTATGAATGTCTGATTATTGGTTGCCCTACTTGGAATATCGGTGAACTTCAAAGTGATTGGGAAGGTCTGTTTCAAGAATTAGACGAAGTTGATTTTAGTGGGAAAACTGTTGCCTATTTTGGTACTGGTGACCAGATTGGCTATGCTGATAATTTCCAGGATGCTATTGGGATTTTGGAAGAAAAGATTGCCCAGCAGGGAGGTAAAACTGTGGGCTATTGGTCAACGGATGGATATGACTTTAGCGATTCTAAAGCTTTGAGGAATGGTAAGTTTTGCGGGCTAGCACTTGATGAAGATAATCAATCTGATTTAACAGATGAGCGCGTTAAGGTTTGGGTAGCTCAGTTGAAGACAGAATTTGGTTTGTAGACAATAGAGACATGGCAATGTCCATTGGTGTTAACTCAGCCAAAACGCTTTAGCTGGAAATCACCAGCATTTTTCCCCAGACTGGAAAATTAATCTCTAAACTGGCTTTTAAGTTGATACGGATGGACAAAGCCATGCCTTTACACAAAATTGCTAGCTTTTACGGTTATTTATGTCTGATTCATTCGATGTTCTTTGGTTAAATACCAGTCCTGTGTTGAAGCGTTTTGATCAACCATTACTTCAATATCTGTCTGGGTATATGCAAATCGCTCAGTGGGAATATCAACAAACAAAAGATGAGGCTAGTTCCATAGACCAAGCTGTGAGACTGCTGCATGAGTTTTTAGAATCTTACCCTGACTCGGTACATTTAGCTGGTCATGGAATGAGTGGTGCGATCGCTTTAACTTTTGCTCGTCGCTATCCTCGGAAGGTGCGATCGCTTACCCTCTTAGCTGTAGCCTCTCAACCTGCTAATACTTGGCACGCTCATTATTATTTTCAACGACAGATGTTCACTGTCAGTCGTGAGCAAGTTTTGGCAAATAGTGTTCGTAGTCTCTTTGGCAAACAACCGCCTCACACTACTAAAAAGTTAATGAGTGCCTTAGATAAAGATTTAGAGCAATCGCCCTCGCCGCATTCTCTATTCAAGTTAGTTTATTTACCTAAGAGTGGTGTTTCTATGCCGATGATGGTGTGTGGTAGCAAAACTGATCCGATAGTCAACCCGCCAGCATTACAAGACTGGCACCATTGGTTAAAGCCAGAAGATAGAATGTGGGAATTTTCCCAAGGGTATCATTTCTTTCACTACTTTCATCCCCAAGAAGTAGGTGAGCAAATTTTGAATTTTTGGGAATGTCACAAGAGGCGATCGCCTGCTGTATCTGCACAGCCTTCCAGTACATCTACATCTATATATTAAGAAATGGGAGAGCAGGAGAAATTAACTGGAGCGCTTCGGTGATATCAGGTTGCAAAAGCGCCAAATGAATAGTCCCGCCGCAGTTGCTACACCAATGGATTGTCCTACCCACAAGCCAGTACCACCTAAGCCAAAGTGAAATCCCAAAAGATAACCACTTGTTAGTCCAATACACCAGAATGCCGGAAAGCTCAATAACATGGAAACCTGCGTATCCTGGAGTCCATAGAGTGCGCCCATAGTGACTTTTTGCACTCCATCCACAGGATGTGCCAAAGCCGCAACACCGAGCATTGATGTTGCTAGTGCTACCACATTGCTGTTCTCTGGGTTGCGAATATCCAGGTATAGCCCAATAATTTGTTGAGAAAATGCCAGCAGCATAACCCCCATTAGCGTCATAAATCCTGCCGCAATTCCGATACTGATATACCCGGCCTGTTTTGCCCCTTCAGTGTTTTGCTGTCCCATCCACTGCCCCACTCTGGCAGTCGTAGCATAGGACATCCCCAGAGGCACCATGAAGATCACAAACATTGTCTGAAATACAATTTGATGTGCTGCTAGTACATCTGTTCCTAAAATACCCATGAGGTAGGTAACAATTGTAAACAGCCCAATTTCTAGAGCGGCAGACACTCCAATGGGTACACCAAGCACCAGCACCTCCCAGAAAATTAGTAACTTCAGCTGATTTAAATCTTGAAAAAATCGATAGGTTTTTAGTTGCTTGTCTTGGAGTATGTATACAACTAAAGCAATAAACATCCCCCAGAGGGCGATAACGCTAGCCAATGCTAAACCCACCAATCCCATTTTGGGAAAGCCGAATTTACCAAATCCCAAGACATAATTGCCTACTATGTTGAACAGCGTTCCAGTAATGACAATCACCATCACCGGACGAGCTTGCGACAGAGAAGATACAACGTTTCTCAGCATAGCGAACGCTAAAGCTGGGAATAACCCCCAAAGCACAACATCTAGATAGCTTTTGGCCAAAGTTACAGTCATCGGCTTTTGTCCCAAGAGTTGCATTAAAGAACCCATGTGCCCAATCAAAAACATTACAGGAATCGCCAATACTAGTGATAACCATAATCCCTGATGTGCAATCTGCTCTATGCGTGTTTTGCGACCTGCTCCATAAGCTTCTGCAACCAAAGGAGTAACTCCCATGACAACTCCAGCTGCGATATTCAAAAGTGTGAAAAAGGTGATTGACGCTAACCCCCCGCCTGCTAGGAATTCTGCTCCCAATCTACCCATCATTACTGTGTCTACAAAACCTGTAATAGATTGGGCAACTTGAGCGCTGGCTAGGGGAATGGCGATGCGTAAAATTTCCCTAATTTCTGTGCGGATCATGAATGAGCTACCAAACTTTTATAGCAAAGTGCTGAGTACTGAGTGCTGAGTATAAACCCAGTTGCTTCTGTCTTAACCTATGTGACTACGGCTATAAAACCAAATGCACCGAAGTTGATATGTTCTACTTGTTGCTAATTAAGGCAATGAATGCTTGGAATGCTGCTTCTGCAAACGCAGAATTAGTAGATGTTTTACTACGGAGCAATGCACCATCCCCAACTGCAACCGCTTGTCTGGCAAGGGCGGCAGCATCTACCTGCGTTGTGATTTCACCTCTAGCCTGTCCTACTTGGAACGCCTGAGCAAATGCTTGAATCAGACGTTGGGTTGAGTTTTCGATTAATTGTGCGATCGCTGGTTCAAATTGACCAATTTCTGCTGATGTATTAACAAACAGACATCCCGGTTTTGCTTGACACCTAGCATCTTCAACCCACATAGAAAATACGGCACGGATATTATCTAAAGGTGATCCAGACGCTTCTAATTGATTAATAACTGCCTGTACTCGTGTGGCTGCATAGTGATTCAGGGCCTGATTAAACAGGGCTTTCTTGTCACCAAAGGCATAAATCAAGCTCTGACGATGTAATCCTGTAGCATTTTCCAGTTCTGCGTAGGTTGTTCTGGAAAAACCTAGACTCCAAAAGACATTCATGGCTTTTGTTAAGACTACATCATGGTCAAACACTCTTGGTCTTCCAGGCAAATCTTTGATTTTACTTCGCATGGTTATTTTATGAATTCAAATTCATAAAATAACCATCAACTACTTTTAATCAAAAGTCAAGTAAATAAAATTTGAGACGTTGCGTACTAACTTTACGTGAGTTCGACAAATATCAAAAACCCCTCTCCAAACCTCTCCCCTGCCAGGAGGAGCCACTGCGTTGCCGCGTTGTAGCAAGTGGCGTAGAGGCTTTGAAACCTTGATTTTTAGTTCAAAACCAGGGATATTTTTGCCCCTCTAAGTGTCGGAGAGGGGTTGGGGTGAGGTTCATCGAACTCACGTTAACTTTGCTTACCCATTTAAAAATATGGCGTTGCTGAATCATGGGATGAAATTTGATGTATTAAAATCTTAAACTCTTGATTCTCTCTGCGCCTTTGCGCCTCTGCGTGAGATAAATCATCCCGCAATTATGCAACGCCAAAAATATTAAATTTTGTAAACAAGTTTCTTTTTAAGAATAAATTGCAATAAAGTGATTTTAGATGCTCAACAATTGGTTATTAGCTTCAACAAGTTTGGCAACAATCTCGTCAAATTTCCGTGGAGAGCAAAACTTGCACAAAACTAATTATTTGCCGTTAATTACACCTAAAACTTCTGCTGATGATGTTTGTATGCGTGCAGTACTGATTTAATTTCAAAATCAGGTTTTAAGCTTCTTTACCGAGGGTAAAAAGGTTAAATCGAGTCTATCCAACTTACGTCAACACAGCATTTAACTGCTGGAGCTATACACTAATTAATTGAGTATTATTAGCAACAAATACCAACTACTAGGCAATGCAGACATACGATAATCCCAACGTCAAATACGATTGGTGGGCTGGTAACGCCCGGTTCGCCAACCTCTCTGGCTTATTTATCGGCGCTCACGTAGCACAAGCGGCGCTAACAACTCTCTGGGCTGGGGCGTTTACATGGTTTGAAATCTCTCGCTATCACCCCGATGTACCAATGGGCGAACAGGGGCTAATTTTACTACCTCACTTAGCCACCTTGGGCTTTGGTGTAGGTGCAGGTGGTGAAGTTGTAGATACTTACCCTTATTTCGTCATTGGTGCTTTACACTTAATTTCCTCTGCCGTTTTAGGTGCTGGGGCGCTGTTCCATACCTTCAAAGCTCCGAGAAACTTGAAAGACGCGAAGGGTCAGGCGCGTAAATTTCACTTTGAATGGGACGACCCCAAACAACTCGGCTTAATTTTAGGACACCACCTACTATTTTTAGGCGTAGCAGCTTTGTTGCTAGTAGGAAAAGCCATGTTTTGGGGAGGAATTTACGACACCACAATTCATGATGTCCGGGTGGTGACAGAACCAACGTTAAACCCCTTTGTCATCTATGGCTATCAAACCCACTTTGCCAGCGTTGACAACTTAGAAGATTTAGTTGGTGGTCATATTTATGTAGGTTTCTTACTAATTGGTGGCGGTATTTGGCACATCATTCAAGAGCCTTTTGCTTGGGCGAAAAAGCTATTAATTTTCTCCGGTGAAGCGATTCTTTCTTACTCTTTAGGCGGTATTGCTTTAGCGGGATTTGTGGCTGCTTACTTTTGTGCAGTTAATACCTTAGCTTATCCCGTTGAGTTTTACGGACAGACTTTAGAAGTAAAGCTTGGTGTTAGTCCCTATTTTGCCGACTCAATGAAGTTAGTTAATGGTGGTTATACTTCGAGAGCATGGCTGGCTAATGCTCATTTCTTCTTGGCATTTTTCTTCTTACAAGGTCATCTGTGGCACGCGCTACGGGCTATTGGTGTTGACTTTAGACAAGTTGAAAAGTCTTTAAACGCTATTAGTAGCGAGTCTTAAGGTGAGGAGGTGGGAGAGGTTTTTTATGGTCTCTCTTGCCTCTGTTTTTTAACGCAAAGGTACGCGAAGTTAGCGCAAAGGATCGCAAAGTTTGGAGGTATGAGTTGTGACGGTCTCTATTGAAAAGAGTTTTGCGGCGGATACGAAGTTTTCTTGGTTAGTTGGGAATGCGCGGTTAACTGATTTGTCGGGTCAATTATTGGGCGCTCATGTTGCTCATGCTGGTTTGATTATGTTTTGGGCGGGAACGACGACTATATCTGAAGTTATCCGCTTTGTTCCTAACGTACCAATGTATGAGCAGGGAATGACTTTGTTACCTCACTTAGCAACTTTAGGTTGGGGTGTAGGTGTTGGTGGTGAAGTAGTAGATACTTATCCCTATTTTGTTATTGGGATGTTGCATTTAGTTGCATCTGCTGTATTAGCAGCAGGAGGGCTTTTTCATGTGTTTCGCGCTCCAGCAATTTTGTACAATGCTGGTGGACAAGTAGCGAAGTTTCACTATGAATGGAACGACCCTAAACAGTTGGGTTTGATTTTAGGTCATCACCTAATCATTCTGGGTTTAGGGGCATTTTTATTGGTACTAAAAGCCATGTATTTTGGCGGAATTTATGACCCTAATGTGGGTGATGTTCGCCTGATTAGTAATCCCAATTTAAACCCCATGACAATTTTCGGCTACTTAGTTGGTCTGAAAGATGGTGGCTCGAATCTTTTAGGGATGGCTAGTGTTGATAACTTAGAAGATGTGATAGGTGGTCATATTTGGATTGGCTGCATTCTCATTTTTGGTGGTGTATGGCATATTCTTGTCAGTCCTTTTGATTGGGTAAGACGAATTTTGCCTATCGAAAATGGTGAGGAAATTTTGTCTTATAGCTTACTTGGTTTAGCTTTAATGGCTTGGATTTCTGCTGCATTTGTGGGGTATAACACCACAGTTTTCCCCGTTGAATTTTACGGCTCGGAACGTCTGGGATTGGCAAATATTCAGTTTTTCATAGGTATCCTGGCTTTCTTAGGTTACGTTTGGCACTCTTGGCGATCGCGCAAGCGCTGACTTGTCAGTTCGCGTCAGGTGAATAGCTAATTAATTTTCGCTCAACACTAGCTAAATAATTTCTCATGCCTGCGGTTCACAGTAGTCAACTGTAGGCCTTTTTTTGAATTTATTTGAGGATAACTCATGTTAGCTATGATTTTTTGTGCCTTTTGTAGTTGGGCAATTGTAATTTTATCTATTTTGAGTGTTTGGTTAACCTTGAAAAAAGGGACAAATCATTTAAAACGACTACATGAAATTCCTTGCCATAATTGTGAATATTTCACTAATGACTATCGTCTCAAATGTACAGTCAACCCAATTCAAGCTTGTTCTGAGCAGGCAATTGGTTGTATGGATTTTGAACCGAAAACTTGTAATTGTAATGCTTCTCAAAAAGGACGGCGCAAATTTGGATAAAGTTTTCTCTTTGTGACTTCTATTTTTGTGTTCTTTGCGTCCTTTGCGGTGAGTTATTGATAAACTTACAATCTAGAGACATATGAACCAGCGAACTGATTTCTTATCGGAATTGTGTGATTTTCTCTATCCTCGCAGTCCATATTGTGGAGAGTTTAAACCAGAATATTTGGCTTTTAATGCTAATCTCCAAGATTTTTCGCAACGCGTGAACTACATTTGCAGTTTACAAACTGGTGGTAAGCTTTCCCCAGAAGAGGCGTATAAACAAATTCAGTTACTTTGGAAACAGTTAAAACATAGTAAAAAAGACTTGGGAATTAGTTAAATTCTCTAAAGAGAATAATTGCTTAACTTAATTGTTCCAAATTAGTTTCATATTAAGCCAGCTTTGCGAAAACGTGAAAGCAAACCCTGACGAGTGCTGTAATCTTTGTGTATTTGCTGAATACAAGCTTGAAAATCTTTTAACTTACCTTGATATTCGGCTAAGTCACGTAAATCAATTAGATGACTAATGGCTTGGTCATAAGATTTTGCTTGCTTGAGATCAATCAACTTAAAAACATCTTCCCATACTTTATCTTCTCTAGGTGCTAGTGCTTCCAGCTTTTGGATTTTTGCTTGTTGAGCGTCAAGTTGTTCTTGCTGCTGACGATATATCTCTTGTTGTTTAGTACTGGCTAACAATTCCGAGAGTAATCTTTGATGTTTACCAGAACTATTGTCAATTTTCTGGATTGAAAAAAGTTCTCGTAATCTCTTTAATAGCTGCATCCCAACAAGGGCTTCACCCTTAACAACTCGCAGTAAAAAATCGTTACGTTCTTCTTCTGATAAAGCTGCTATCCATTCTGCTAACGGTTCAACTTCTTCTTTTTGAGGAACACTAACTTGCGCTGCAACTGTAATTAAATCTTCGTTAATTTTAAAAAATTCGGCAAATGTTTTCAGAGCAATCGATAAATTTGGCAAATTTGCAGGAACAGGTGGTTCTACTAAATCTTCCTCTTCTTCATCCATGACTAGAGACAGCTTTTAACCAAGCAAGATACAAAGCACGAAAATCACCCCGTAGTAGGTCATCGCGTAGTGATACCAACTTAGATAGCCAACCTTCGCCTTCTATCCAATCTCGGTATTCTTCATCATCGAGGTTGATATTAAGAATTACATGATTGTCAGTAGTGGCTACTGAAATTTTATCGGGAAGGCAATAGGATTCTAACAATGACACGTCAACCAGGGATGTTGGCAGGCGAAACATTAATTGTCTAGTGCCCCAGTTTGCCATAGACAACATGATGTCAAAGCATTTTTCTAAAACTTGCTGGGGATCACCACGAAAATCACCATAGCTGTAAGTAAAAATTGCTTGATTGGATGTCAGTTGAACTCGGCTGGACAGGCTTTGAATATAACTTTGTTCTGATGTAGACAGTGGCCGATCCAAGGCCAAAAATTCGTAGTATTGATACTCGCTCAAAATAGCACCTGCTAATTTTCTAGATATAATTCTTCTATACTTTTCTCTAGTCAAAATCTGCGTATTGAGGAGGGCTAGCCCCAACTCGCTTAGTAATTCTGGGATACTTGCCTGATGGAGCCTTCTCTACGATGTTCGTAACATCAATCTGATGCCACCAATCATCACCGAAATCAAACCAGTAACCAAACGCATCGTCAATAGATAAGCCCAGGGAAGCAATTGTAGTATTAGAAACATCCCCTGTAGGCGCTTCTGTCAAATCTAAGCTTGAAGATGCTTGTTTTAAGCCATACCGTCTAGCATTAGGATCTTGCGGGCCCCTTCCTCCCACTTGAAATTCATACATATGTTCTTCTTCTCGGTCGAATGCTTTGAAGATGATTTTATGCAGATCTGCTAAAGTATTACTGCCTTTAATTTCAATGGTTCGAGATACTTCTGAATTTTCAGCAATAAATTCCTCTGTAATGGGGCCGTCAATTAAAAACACATCCAACACGTATAAGGCATTAGGAGAAATATTAACTGCTTTTTGTTCATGGGGTGATGCTTGCTGTTCATCAATTTCCTCTGATTCACCATTTTCTGGGATGTAAGGAATGAAGCCCTGTGCATATGCTACTTCCTGAATTTGTCGGGGTGCAGACCTGGCATCTAAGATAAATCCATCAACAGAAATCATCCAAGCTATCGGGTTGTTGTCTAATTTACTGGGCAGACACCAATTAGGGTCCATCTGATGCATGTCCAGAGTATCTCGTACTTGTTTTGATTTCGCTTGACCAGTGCTGGAACTGACACCAAACCACTGGTACAAATCCTTGGCACTAATATGAGGATCTTGAGAAGGATCAAAGAGAAAATTGACCATGCCGATCGCATGAGTAATTCCACAAGCCCAAGTGTTATCCTTACCTTTACTTAGTGGCGATGGTCTCTTGCGACACAGGGCTGCTGTGGCAAATCGAATCAACTGGCTATATTCATCGTTTAAATGTTGTTTGGCAAAATCATCTGCGATCGCCACAATGCTATTGAACTTTTCTTGCATCGCATTGGGAACGTTTTCTGATTTCTGAGTTTTAGCCATACTCATTACCCTGGTTTAGTATTATTTAGTGACTGACACCGAATCAAAACTTGCATACTTTATTATAAAAAAAACATATAGTGACTAATTGGTATATTAATTTTTACAAGTATCAAAAATATTTGAATTATCTCTATGAGATACCGCCACACTCATCGACACTCTACAACTCACACCGAGAAGAATGGGTGACTCAAACCTTAAAAGATGCCAAGCAAATATGCCTTAGCTAATTAAGACTGTCAGGATCAGAAGGTAAAGGGTAAAAGTTATTTTCCTTTACCTTTCGCCTTTTGTTCAACTCCCACAACAGGAGGTTAAATCTTGACTAAATTGAAAGTTGGCATCAATGGTTTTGGTCGTATCGGACGACTGGTACTACGCGCTGGTATTAACAACCCCAATATCGAGTTTGTGGGGATTAATGACTTAGTACCACCAGATAACCTGGCTTATCTATTCAAGTACGACTCAACTCACGGTCAGTTGAGAAGTAAGGTAGAAGCGAAGGATGATGGTATCGTTATTGATGGGCATTTTATCCCTTGTATGTCGGTACGGAATCCGGCTGAGTTGCCTTGGGGCAAATTAGGTGCAGATTATGTTGTCGAGTCTACCGGACTCTTTACTGATTATGATGGGGCAGCAAAACATCTGCAAGCAGGGGCCAAGCGAGTAGTAATTTCTGCTCCTACCAAAGACCCAGATAGAGTAAAAACGCTGTTGATGGGTGTAAATCATCACCTATTTGACCCAGGTAAAGATTTGATTGTCTCTAATGCTAGCTGTACGACAAACTGTTTAGCTCTCATAGCTAAGGTAATCAATGATAACTTCAGCTTAACCGAAGGGTTGATGACCACAGTTCACGCCATGACTGCTACCCAGCCAACAGTAGACGGCCCTAGCAAAAAAGACTGGCGGGGTGGTCGGGGTGCAGCCCAAAATATTATTCCTTCTTCCACAGGGGCGGCGAAAGCAGTAGCGCTGGTTTTACCAGAATTGAAAGGTAAGTTAACTGGTATGGCTTTCCGGGTTCCTACTCCCGATGTTTCTGTGGTTGATTTAACTTTTAAAACTGCTCAAGCTACAAGCTACCAAGAAATCTGTGCAGCGATGCAAAAGGCTGCTGGAGGTGAATTAGCAGGTGTATTGGGGTATACAGATGAAGCAGTAGTTTCCACAGATTTTCAGGGTGATACCCATTCCAGCATTTTCGACGCAGGTGCTGGAATTGAGTTGAATTCTCATTTCTTTAAAGTGGTTGCTTGGTATGACAACGAGTGGGGCTACTCTAATCGGGTGGTTGACTTAATGTTGTCGATGTCACAGAAGGAACAATTGACTAGCGCTGTGGCTTGATGAATTGGGGGAGTGTACTTCGACTGCGCTCAGTAACCAGGGAATGGGGGATTTTCTTGATGGCAACAGTGAATAAAAAGGAGTGATATGAAACACAGGCGAGTTTGAATGTATTAAGCGCGATCGCCTAAAGCATCCAAACTCGCAGGTTATGGGGCTGAATTGCGAATTGCGAATTGCATAAAAGCCCCAGACTATTTTTCAAACCCCTAAACTATATGCGTCGAACCAAAATTATCTGTACTGTTGGGCCTGCTACTTCTGCACCTGAAAAATTGCCAGCTTTGGTGGAAGCGGGAATGAATGTGGCGCGGCTGAATTTTTCTCACGGCGCTTATGAGTTCCATGCTCAAACTGCTAAACATCTCAGACAAATTAGTGCTGAACAGCAAAAGCCACTGGCGATTATGCAAGACTTGTGTGGCCCCAAAATTCGTTTGGGAACTTTACCACCAGCAGGATTAACAGTGGAAGCTGGCGATGAAGTCACTTTTGTGTTGCAAGACAAGGGTGAAAGTATCGATGAACTGCCTTTACCTTTGCCGACTTTGTTTGCAATGGTGCGGCCAGGGGAACCGATTTTGATTAATGATGGTCGCGTTAAGTTGATTGTCACAGACCGCGATGCTGATAAAATCCGGGCGTTAGTGAAAATTGGTGGTTTACTTTCTACTCATAAGGGTGTCAACTTGCCGGAAACTCCTTTACCTGTGAGTTCCATCACCGAAAAAGACTTGATGGATTTGCGCTTTGGCATCCAGTTGGGTGTGGATTTGGTGGCGGTTTCTTTTGTGCGATCGCCTCAAGATTTGGAACCTGCTCAACGGATGATTGAGGCGGCTGGGGCTTCGATTCGTTTAATTGCTAAAATTGAACGCGCTGAGGCTGTGGAACGGTTCGACTCGATTCTAGAGGTCGCTGACGGGATTATGATTGCCCGTGGTGACTTAGGGGTGGAAATGCCGATTCACGAAGTTCCCATGATTCAAAAGGACATTATTCGCCGTTGTAATCATGCTGGCAAACCGGTGATTACTGCCACACAAATGTTAGAGTCGATGATTAGCGCTCCTGATCCCACCCGCGCCGAAGCTACTGATGTGGCTAACTCGATCTTGGATGGGACGGATGCAGTCATGCTCTCTGGCGAAACTGCTGTGGGGCAATATCCCATTGCGGCTGTGCAAATGATGCACGATATCGCTGTGTGTACAGAAAAATCCTTGCAAGAGGGTAGTAGACACGCGTGGTCTCATGCCGCAGGCAGTCTCAGCGTCACGGAATCTGTGGCAGAAGCAGTGTGTAGAATTGCCTACGAAACCGGCGCACGGGCAATTCTGTGTAATACTTCTTCTGGAAGTACGGCAAAACTAGTCTCTAAATATCGCCCTTCTACGCCGATTATTGCCCTCACCCCTGATGAAACCGCCTACCGCCAGCTAGCCCTTTCTTGGGGTGTGGAACCCTTACTCATTCCCCCGGTTTACAATGCAGAAGAAATGTTTATGAATGTGGTAGACACAGTAGTAGAAATGGGTTTGGCGAATCATGGTGACAAGGTAGTCATTACCTCTGGTGTACCAATTGGTAAATCGGGAACAACAAGTTTAATTAAAGTGCATTCTATTGGACAGCCAATTTTGGCGTAACGCACCTAGAATAGGGCTGAGGCTTAAGACCGCCCGTAAATTTAGGCAATGTTTCCGTAAAATTGCCAAAATCAGAATTTTCAGGAACAGAACAGAGTAACCAAGAAGGGAATTAAGTAAGTCCTAAACAAGCACAACTCACGGAGAAATTTATGTCTAAAAGTTTACTAGAACAACTGCGCCAAATGACAGTTGTGGTTGCAGATACAGGGGACATCAAAGCGATTGAGAAGGTAAAACCCCAAGATGCTACCACCAATCCTTCTTTGATTACTGCTGCGGCACAGATGCCGGAATATCAGGAAATCGTTGACCAAACTTTACTGCAAGCTAAAAAAGATGCTGGTGCTGGTGCAAGCCAAGCTGAAATAGTAACTTTGGCTTTTGACCGTTTGGCAGTAGCTTTTGGCTTAAAGATTTTACAAATTATTCCTGGTCGCGTATCTACAGAAGTAGATGCCCGCTTGTCTTTTGATACAGAAGCTACCGTTACCAAGGCCAGAGAATTAATTGCCCAGTACAAAGCGGCTGGTGTAGAGCGCGATCGCGTCCTCATTAAAATCGCCGCCACCTGGGAAGGTATTCGCGCTGCGGAAATTTTGGAGAATGAAGGTATTCATTGTAACCTTACCCTGTTGTTTGGTTTACACCAAGCGATCGCCTGTGCCGAAGCTGGTGTGACGTTGATTTCTCCTTTCGTTGGTCGAATTCTTGACTGGTACAAGAAAGATACTGGACGCGATAGCTACCCCTCTGCTGAAGACCCAGGTGTAATATCTGTCACCACAATCTACAACTATTACAAGAAATTTGGTCATAAAACCGAAGTTATGGGCGCCAGCTTCCGTAACATTGGCGAAATCACCGAACTTGCTGGTTGTGACTTGCTGACCATTTCTCCAGCGCTGTTGGCGGAATTGCAAGCCACTATTGGGGACTTACCACGTAAACTTGATCCCGCTAAAGTAACCAACTTGGAAATTGCCAAAATCTCTGTTGATAAAGCTACCTTTGACAAGATGCACGCTGCTGATCGCATGGCATCTGACAAATTAGCAGAAGGTATCGATGGTTTTACCAAAGCCTTGGTTTCTCTAGAAAAACTCTTAGCAGAGCGACTAGCTCGCCTTGAAGGAGAAGTGATAGCCAGCCACTAATGGCACTATCCTCAGCATTTGCCTGACAGGTTGAGGAGAAGATCCTTAACCTGTTACTCTCAGCATCAATCAGTTATTCAGTTATCAGTAAAAAGGCATAATTGGGTTTAATTCCCCCACCTTATGCCTTGATAAATATTCGCTATTCACTTTTCACTGATTTAATATCTGCGCCAGTCATACATTAATCTACCACGACGATCTTGGACTAGCTGCCATTGTCCATGACGATAGTGTTGTCCTCTATAACGAATGCGTGGATATCGTCTTTTGCCGTGATAGCGTCGTTGATGACGCATTCTACGGTGATAGTGGTGTCGTTTATAGCGTCTATTACGATAGCGTCTTCTATGATGTCTATGAGCTAACAAAAGTTCTGGACTAGCATCTTCCTCCATTAAATTTGTCTGGAGAACATTATTTACATTACTATCTTTAGCTTCAGCTATAGCCGACGGATAAATGAAGGCAAATAGCAAGATGGCAATTGAATATAGCTTTTGGATTTTCACGTTTTGCCTTTCTTTAATTAGCAGTAATTAGTTTATTTAATAGCTGAAAATTAGCAACCATATAGTTAACCATTCACAAACGTCAAATAGGTAAAAGTAATGAAAGTATTAGTTCTCAATGCTGGATCAAGCAGCCAAAAAAGTTGTCTGTATGAAATTGCAGATAATCTTCCCAACGAACCACTCCAACCCTTATGGGAAGGAAAAGTTAACTGGACTCAAGACCGGGGTGTAGCAGAGATTGAAGTGAAAACAGCCACGGGTGCTGTGCTGCAAGAATCAATTTATGGTGACTCGCGACGCGCCCACGTCGCTTATATGCTTTATACTCTCAGTCGTGGTGCTACCAAAGTAATCGATCAACTTTCAGAAATTGATGTGGTGGGGCATCGTGTAGTACATGGTGGTGAGAAATATCGCCAAAGTGTAGTGATTACAGAAGATGTGAAAAAAGCGATCGCCCATTTTGCCAATCTAGCTCCAGCACACAATCCAGCCGCTTTAGAAGGGATAGAAGCCATTGAGCAAAGTTTGGGAGATGTCACCCAAGTGGCAGTATTTGATACTGGATTTCATGCCACTCTCCCCGATGCAGCTGCTATCTATCCTGGCCCCTATGAGTGGGTAGAGCAAGGTATTCGCCGCTACGGTTTTCATGGGATCAGTCACCAATATTGCTCTAGGCGTGCAGCCCAAATCCTCAATCGAGATTTAGCATCCCTACGCTTAATTAGTTGTCATCTGGGTAATGGTTGCTCTTTGGCAGCAATTAAAAATGGACGTAGTATTGACACGACTATGGGTTTTACTCCTTTAGAAGGATTGATGATGGGTAGTCGTTCCGGTTCAATTGACCCAGGAATTTTGATTTATTTATTGCGCTATTCTAATTACTCAGTTGAAAGACTAGATTATGTATTAAATAAAGCTTCAGGCTTACGCGGAATTTCGGGAGTATCCAGTGACTTACCACAAGTAATTGAAGCGATCGCCCAAGGTAATTATCGCGCTCAACTAGCTTGGGATATGTATGTACATCACCTGCGTTCTGGTATTGGGTCAATGCTGGCTACACTAGGAGGATTAGATGCTTTGGTATTCACCGCAGGCATAGGGGAAAAATCGCCGGGAATTCGCCAAGCCGCCTGTGAAGCATTTGGTTTTTTGGGATTAAAAATTGACCCAGCAAAAAATCAACAACACCCAGTTGACCAAGATATAGCCACATCTGACTCAGCCATCCGGGTATTAGTCATTCATACTCAAGAAGATTGGGCGATCGCTCAACAATGTTGGCAAATACACAGGAAATAGGGAATGGGCAATGGGGACTAAGAAAATCTCTCTTATCACCCTCACTCCCTACTCAGCACTCAGCACTCAGCACTCCCTACTCAGCACTTTGCTATATCTTCCAAAGTTTGTAACAATAGACGCTTTGCCTGTAATTGCCAACCCCATTTTTGAATTCTAAAAGCGATTACAGTCCCCACTACTGCTGCTAATAAGGCGACAGGTTGATTTAAAGAAATTCCAAATAATAAACCCAATCCAGCAATTCCCCAAAATGGTAAAGCTGCTGCTTGTCTTTGTTCTGCAATAATATTAGTAATTATACTACTTTGCATAGTAGCTAATAATTCCTGTTTAACTTGCCGTTGTTCTACTGCGGATACAGATAAACCAATTTTACGGCGCAGTTTTTCAATTTTACGGGCATCAGTGCTGTATTCAGTTAGCTCATCTTCTGCCATTTTTAGTAGTCTTTCTAGCTGTGCCATTTTGCTTGATATTTTGGGATTTAGATACAACTATGATCTCAAAGAATCTTAAATTTTCCTAACTATAGTGTTGCATCTAATAGCACAATCCAAAGTCTGAAACCTAAAATTAAACATAGGGAAAATGTTTTAGCGATTACACACTGACAACCAGAGCATACACTTGAGAGGTTATACAGATGGTTACGGTATCTCAAAACACATTGGCTCAAGATTCTAAAGAACGATCGCTCATTCTCTGGTTTGATGAAGTTGGTATTGCTGATATACCCCTAGTTGGTGGGAAGAATGCCTCACTGGGGGAAATGATTCAACAATTAACACCCCAAGGCGTTAACGTTCCCACGGGATTTGCTACTACTGCTTATGCTTATCGGTATTTTATCCAATCAGCTGGGTTAGAAGAAAAGTTACGCGAACTGTTTGCGGATTTAGATGTAGAGGATGTTAAAAATTTAAAGTTACGCGGAAAAAAAGCGCGATCGCTACTAATGCATACACCATTTCCGGGAGAATTGCGACAGGCGATCGTCACAGCTTACGAAAGTTTATGTGAACGGTACAATGCAGATACAGATGTCGCAGTTCGTTCCAGCGCCACCGCCGAAGACCTCCCCGATGCTAGTTTTGCCGGACAGCAGGAAAGCTACCTAAACGTTGTCGGTGTCGAAGGAGTTTTAGCAGCTTGTCATAAATGCTTTGCTTCCCTATTTACAGATCGCGCCATTTCTTATCGTCACGCCAAGGGATTCGACCACTTTAGCATTGCCCTAGCTGTCGGTGTGCAAAAAATGGTACGTTCTGACTTAGCCACCTCTGGGGTCATGTTCTCCATTGATACGGAAACTGGTTTTAAAGATGCTGCACTGATTACAGCCGCCTACGGTTTAGGTGAAAACGTTGTCCAGGGAACTGTTAACCCCGATGAATATTATGTTTTTAAGCCGACATTAAAAGCAGGCTTTTGCCCAATTATCGATAAAAAATTGGGCAGCAAAGAACTAAAAATGATTTATGATGACGGTTCTAAATTCACCAAAAATGTAGCCGTATCATCCACAGATCAAGGGAAATTTGCTTTAAGTGATGAGGAAATTTTACAACTAGCACATTGGGCATGTTTAATAGAAGACCATTATTCCCAAACCCACGATAGTTACTCCCCAATGGACATTGAGTGGGCCAAAGACGGAATTACCAATCAACTGTTTATTGTGCAAGCGCGTCCGGAAACCGTACAGTCACAGAAAAAAGGTAACGTGTTGCGGAGTTATCACTTTGTCATGGGGAATCAGGAATGGGGAATAGGGAAAGGGGAAAAATCTCACCCACTCCCCACTCACAACTCCCCAATCCCCCTAGTAACAGGTCGTGCTGTCGGGGAAGCAATTAGTCAAGGTAAAGCGCACCTGATTTTAGATATTCATAAAATCGACCAGTTTCAAGCTGGGGACGTGTTGGTTACAGAAAGAACAGACCCCGACTGGGAACCGATTATGAAACGCGCCAGTGCAATTGTGACTAACTCTGGTGGACGCACCTGCCATGCAGCGATTATTGCGCGGGAATTGGGTGTACCTGCGATCGTGGGATGTGGTAATGCTACGGCAGTCTTAAAAAATGGTCAAGAAGTTACAATTTCTTGCGCTGAAGGTGAAGAAGGCAAGGTTTATGATGGCTTATTACCATTTGAAGTTAAAGAAGTTCCTTTAGAGAACTTACCCCGCACCCGGACTCAAATATTAATGAACGTGGGTAATCCCCAAGAAGCATTAAGTTTATCTGCGATTCCTAATGATGGGGTAGGTTTAGCGCGGACAGAATTTATTATTGCCAACCAAATCCAAATTCATCCTATGGCGTTGATTCACCATGACAAGTTAAAAGATGAATTTGTCAAAACTAAAATTAATCAAATCACTGCACTGTATGAGGATAAACCCCAGTATTTCGTAGATAAATTAGCCCAAGGCATAGGTAGAATTGCGGCAGCATTTTATCCGAAACCAGTGATTGTGCGTATGTCAGATTTCAAAAGTAATGAATATGCCAATCTGTTAGGTGGTCAACAGTTTGAACCCAAAGAAGAAAACCCCATGCTGGGTTGGCGTGGAGCAGCACGTTACTATGATGAAGGCTACAGAGAAGCTTTTGCCCTGGAGTGTTATGCCATTCAGCGAGTCCGCGACAATATGGGTTTAACCAATGTTATCCCGATGATTCCCTTCTGTCGCACTCCTCATGAGGGGCGTTTGGTGTTGGCAGAAATGGCAAAAAATGGTCTAAAACAGGGCGTTAATGATTTGCAAGTTTATGTGATGTGTGAGTTACCCAATAATGTGATTATGGCCGAGGAGTTTGCCGAGGTATTTGATGGCTTCTCCATTGGTTCTAATGATCTGACTCAGCTAACACTAGGTATAGACAGGGATTCGGCATTGGTAGCGCGGTTGTTTGATGAACGCTGTCAAGGTGTGAAGCGCATGGTGAAAATGGCCATAGAATCCGCCAAAAAGCATAACCGCAAAATTGGTATTTGTGGACAAGCACCCAGCGATTACCCAGAATTTGCTCAGTTTTTAGTTGAACAAGGAATTGATTCTATTAGTCTGAATCCAGATTCGGTTTTAAAGACGATGCTGGAAGTAGCAAAAGTTGAGCAAAATAATGTGTAGCAAAGTGCTGAGTGTGCTTGCCCTGAGCGAAGTCGAAGGGGAGTACTGAGTATAAACTTACAAAGAACAATTCAGCCTGTCTGCAAGTGACAGGCTATGTTTTTATATTAAAGTTAGATGTTCTCAAAGAAATTAGTCATGAGTACAACAACAACTCAGGCGAAACGATTAGATCCTCAGTTGTGGCAGAAGTTTGTGAAGCTAGCCAAACCCTACTGGTTTTCAGAAAAAAAGTGGCAAGCTAGGGGACTGTTAGTTTTATTGCTAGTCCTAGCGTTAGTAGTTAATGGCATTAATGTCGGTATTAGTTTTATTTTCCGTAATATTGATACTTCACTGGCACGGTTTCCCGAAACTCAAGACGCGTCAACTTTTTGGCGATTTATCACAATTTATGCCGGGTTGTTGGTCGTTGGGACTCCGATTGTTGTCATGTTTAGCTATATCCAAGATAAATTGGGATTGCAATGGCGGGAGTGGCTGACGAATTATTTTTTAGATAAATATTTCCAAAATCGTGCTTATTACCAGATTAATTTTAATGAGAATATTGACAACCCAGACCAGCGAATTGCTGAAGATATCAGGTCATTTACTCGTACCAGTTTGTCTTTTTCATTGCTGATTTTGACATCAATTATTACTTTAATTTCTTTTACTGGGGTTCTATTATCTATCTCGGTATCTCTATCGGTGGCACTGGTAGTCTACGCCATTTTAGGGACAGTGGTAACAGCTTGGATTGGTCAACGATTAATTGGCATTAACTTCAATCAACTTAAACGAGAGGCTGACTTTCGTTATGGTTTAGTGCATGTGCGAGATAATGCCGAATCGATTGCGTTTTATCAAGGTGAAGCAGAAGAAATAGTACAGCTAAAACAGCGTTTTATGCGGGCAATTCGCAACTTTGATTTGTTGATCAACTGGCAACGTAACTTAGGTTTTTTTACAACAAGTTATAACTATTTTGTTTCAGCACTGCCTTACTTGGTGATTGCACCCATCTATTTTGCCGGCGATACCGAATTTGGGACATTTACTCAAGCCGCGATCGCCTTCAGAGAAATTTTTCGTGCTTTATCTGTGGTAGTGGGTCAGTTTGAAAATTTAACTGCTTTTGCTGCTGGGATCGAACGGATGGGTGACTTAGCTGAGGTGCTGGAAAATCCAGACCAAAAACAACCAGGAATGACGACTATCGACGTGCGGGAAGATTCTCAGTTAGCGTTGCGTCATGTCACCTTAAAAACTCCCAACTATGAACGCACTTTAGTGAGGGATTTACCATTCACCTTACAGCCAGGAGAAGGTTTGGTAATTGTCGGTAACAGTGGTAGCGGTAAGAGTTCTTTATTAAGAGCGATCGCGGGATTATGGAATGCGGGTACTGGTCAAATTATCCGTCCTTCTCTATCAGAAATGATGTTTTTACCCCAACGTCCTTATATGGTGTTGGGTTCTCTGCACAGTCAGTTACTCTACCCCAACCCCGACAATGATATCAGCGAAACCAAGATGCGCCATGTCTTAGAAGAGGTGAATTTGGCAGAGTTACCAGAACGAGTTGGCGGTTTTGATATCGAGTTAGACTGGGCAAATGTTCTTTCTTTAGGTGAACAACAGCGTCTGGCTTTTGCGCGACTGCTGCTGAGTATGCCTAATTATGTCATCCTGGATGAAGCCACAAGTGCGCTAGATTTGGCTAATGAAAAGAACCTTTATCAGCAACTTAAGGCAAAGGGAACTACATTGGTCAGCGTGGGACATCGCCCTAGTTTGTTGCAGTACCATGAATACGTACTAGAGCTGGATGGTAGCTCTAATTGGCGGTTGTTACCTATGCAGGAATATACTGTAAACTTGAATGCTTTTAGTTAATTTTCTGGCTCAGTTTGTTGACACTGCAACTGTTGCACAACCTCCTTAGATAAACCAGTGATTCGAGCGATAGCGCCAGCGCTGACTTGTCAGTTCGCCTCAAAATGTTGCAGCTAAAGTGTTGAGATATCGTCGCACGAGGTACTGTTGTTGCTCAACAGGAAATTGTTCCGGGTTAATCACCACTCCTGTTCCAATACCATCGAAAAGTGCAATTAGTGCATTGGCTTCTAGCGTCAAATCCATATCCTCTCGAATCAGCTTTGCTGCTTGTAAATCAGCTAACTCTTGACAAATTATGTGGCACAAGGAGTAATAACGTTTTCGATGTTCCTGAACTAAATTTTCGCGCCCAATCGCGTATCCCAAAAAAGCAATCCAAACTTGCCAGCCAGATACCCCCAGCGCTGAAGTTGGTAGTGCGGCAAGAATCATCTGCTCTAATCGATCTAGCCCCTGTCGCCCTTTTGCAGAAGCTTCCATGTCCTTAAACAGCTTTTCAAACACTCGCTCTAGTGCAAATAACATGAGTTCGTCCTTATCTCGAAAATAGTGGGTGACAACTCCCGTAGAGGAGCCAAGCTCTTGGGCGATCGCCCGCATACTGGTGCGGTCTAGTCCTTCACGGATAATTACGCGCCATGCAGCCTCAGTCACTTCAAGACGACGATCACTGTAATTCATTACTCTTACTAAGATTTTAGCAACATATAAAAACTCTATTGACATCCTATCATAACAGTTGTTATGTTAACTTATAACAACTGTTGTCACAACCACCCTGTAAGTACCTCTAATTCTTGCCGTGAAGGAACATGAGTATGGCTCATTCTGTTTACTATCCCTGGGCGTTATTAGGGCTATCTGCTAGTGGAACTTGTGCTGGGAACCTGTTACTCAAACAGGCAAATCTCGCCCTATCGAATCCCAGTTTAATTGCCATTGTGATCTCGCCCTGGTTTATCGGTGCGATCACTTGCTACATTCTTGACCTGATTTTCTTTACCCAAGCCTTACAGCAGATACCTGTATCAGTTGCTGTCCCAGTTGTTTCAGGAATTCGGATTGCAACTACTGCAATTCTGGCTTATGGCTTATTTAGCGAACGTCTCACAGTTAACCATTTATTTGCATCGAGCCTGATTTTTGCAGGCATTGTAATCATGTCACGCGCCTCATAGGAGAAACACTAAAATGCTTCAACTATATTACGCTTCGGGTTCACTCTGCTCTCAAAAAGTCAAGCTGGTTTTAGCTGAGAAAAATCTTGACTGGAAACATTATCCAATTAATTTACTGACATTTGAGAATTTACAGCCAAGCTATTTTCGGTTGAATTCCAAAGGCGTTGTACCTACTTTAATACATGATGGTAAAGTCATTACTAATTCAGCCGTAATTGTTCGATACCTAGATGAACAGTTTCCCAACTATAAATTAACACCTGCTGAACCTGCGTTATTAGAGAGGATGGATCGCTGGATTGATTTGCTGGATCAATTTCCTATGCTAGAGGTAATGTACGGTAACTTTCGAGGCATAGAAGGATTTGTATTGCGCCGATCAGTTCAAATCAAAGAGAGAATGCTTCCTCAACTCATCCAAGCAAATCCTGAACTGAAAGAGCAATACGCAGCTAAGTTGAAGGCTATCAAGCAATTGAATTCCACAATTAGAAATGTAAAAGAGATTGAAGGCATAAATCAAAAAATTGAACCATTATTGGATCAATTAGAGGTTCAATTAAGCCAAACGGATTGGCTCTGTGGCACTAACTATTCCTTGGCTGACACACTATGGACAGCCGTTTTGAATCGGTTAGACGAGTCGGGATTTGGTCTTTTGTGGGAGGATAATACTCGTCCGGCGCTCGGTGCATATCTCAACCGACTTAAAATTAGGACGAGTTTTAAGAAAGCAATTCAAGATGATAAGATGCCCTTGCCAATGCTTCTGGCAGGCTTACGCAAGATTTTGCTAGGTATCTGAGTTACAGCAGCACATCAATGACCAGGGCATCGTTATCTATAGAGCGATCGCTTTTGTGATCAGAATAGGGGTAAGGTAGACAAACAATGTATTATGGACTCGAAATGCTCCTGTTCCCACCCTACTATATGCATCTGAAATAATAGAAGGAAGGAAAGCTACTGACTATTGACAAATGACTAAAAAATGGTTCCAAATTGGTCTGGCAGGTGTATTTCTCCTATCAGTCGCTTTACGGTTTTGGGGGCTAGAGCGATTTAATACCCTAGTATTTGATGAAGTTTACTTTGCCAAATTTGGTAATAACTATCTCACCAATACGCCATTTTTTAACGCACATCCGCCACTGAGTCAATATATTATTGGCATAGGGATGTGGATTGGTAGTCATCTTCCCTTTGGACAGGATACAGTAAATGGGCTAACAGGTTCATTGCGATCGCCTTGGAGTTATCGTTGGTTAAATGCCCTCACTGGCTCATTTATTCCTTTAGTTGTCGCCGCAATTGCTTATCAATTGAGTCACCGTCGTAGCTTTGCTTTCCTCGCAGGTTTATTTACAGCTTGTGATGGTTTATTTCTGGTTGAATCTCGCTATGCCTTGAATAATATTTATATTGTCATCTTTGGTTTATTAGGGCAATGGTTTTTATTATTGGCGTTGGATCATCAAAAACAACAACGTTCTTGGTGGTTAATTCTGGCTGGCATTAATTTTGGTGCATCAGCTGCCACAAAATGGAATGGCTTATGGTTTTTATTAGGTGCTTATCTGATTTGGATAGCAACTTTTATAATTTATGGAATGCAATCTTTTCCTCGCACTCAAATTACTTTGATATCTCCTTTATTGGGAAGAAGACAAATAAAGAATTTTATTGATGAATGGCATCGTAATTGGAGTGATATCAAGCAAAAATCCCCAGAAATTACAGAGCAAACACCACTACAAAATTTGACTCAGCTAAATGTTTTTCAGATGCTGTTTTATCTGGGAATTATTCCTGCTTTAGTTTATAGCTTAATTTGGATTCCTCACTTACAGCTAGACCAAAGGTATGGATTTATTGCAGTTCATCAGAAAATTTTGCAGTTCCACCTGCAATTGGGTGGCAATAGTCCTAATGTGCATCCTTACTGTGCTGCGTGGTACAAATGGCCGTTAATGACTCGACCGATGGCATATTATTATCAAACAAGTCACAGTCTTACTGATCCCTTGCCTGTATTGGGGCCTCAATTGCCTTCTGGCAGTGGGAAAGTGATTTATGATGTCCATGCAATGGGGAATCCCTTTTTGTGGTGGTTTGGTATCGCTGCCATTTTATTTTTAGCAGGGATGTTGATGTTACAAGTGATGATTCCTTGGATAAAACAAACAAAAACATCTTTACCTGCAAGGCTTTCTGTTGATATTTGGATTGCCCTATATTTAGTTTTAAATTATGCCGCTAACTTGCTGCCTTGGGTGAAGGTAACACGGTGCGTTTTTATTTATCATTATATGTCTGCTGTAGTGTTCACATTTTTAGCGATCGCCTGGTTTGTAGACCAGTGTTTACGCAGTTATTACCGCGAAATTCGGGCTATGGGTGTCACTATTACATTTCTGATTCTGGGTGCTTTTGTTTTCTGGATGCCTATTTATTTAGGTTTACCTGTATCCTCTAATGCTTATAAAATGTGGATGTGGTTTAACTCTTGGATTTAACTACAGCGAGGAACAAGGATGCTTCTTGTTTCTTAAATCTATTGTCTTTCTCTTACTTAACATAGCTACATATAGAGTGTATTAGTTAATCACCTATTTTTTCACATTTCTTATGCGGATATCGGTTAACTGACTGTTAAACTGTAAAACGCAAAGTAGGAATGTCAAGATAGAAAGTTAACTTGTCTAAACAAATTCTTATTCGGGTAGGGATAGCATATTAGACATTAAATTTGAGTATGGTGAATGAGTCGCTCATTCTCTAGTTTCTGCCAATAAGGCTTTGATCATTCACTAGGTAGTGTACATAGAATAAATATAACTAAATACATCCGAGTAGTGTTATAAACCCGATAGGTAATAAAAACCCATATACTCTACTTGTGATGCTCCCAGTCAACAGAGGAGGATCTTAATGAATATTGAATTAGAACTGCCAGGGATTAACGTAGCTAGCTTAAAAGAAGCTCCTATTCATCTTTTTAAACATATTCAACCTCATGGGGTGCTTTTAGTCTTAGAAGAGCCTGATTTAAAAATATTACAAGTTAGCAATAATACTTGGAAGATTTTCGGCATCAATCCCGAAGATATTTTACAGAAAAAACTCGAAGACTTACTCGATTCATTTCAAATCGAGAGAATTAAAGCAGGGGTATCACAAGGCAATCTGGAATTTGTCAATCCCACTAAAATATGGGTGAGAAAAAAAGGTGATGATTACGTAGTATTTGACGCAGTTTTTCACCGGAATACAGAAGGATTTTTAATTTTAGAACTAGAACCTGCCATTTCTAGTGAAAATATCCCATTCTTAAGTTTTTATCATCTAGCTAAAGCTTCTATTAACCAATTAGAAAAAACAGCAAATTTACATGACTTTTGCCAAATAATTGTGCAAGAAGTGCGAAAAGTCACCGGGTTTGATCGGGTGATGTTATATAAATTTGATGATGACGGACATGGTTCGGTCATTGCTGAAGAAAAGCTAGAAAATATGGAACCTTACTTAGGGCTACATTACCCTGAGTCAGATATTCCTAAACCAGCAAGAAAATTATTTGTTGCCAATTCCATCAGAATCATCCCCGATTCTCATGCCCAATCGGTGCAAATTATACCTGCTCTGAATCCAGTTAGCGATCGCCCTATTGATTTAACTAACTCAATTCTCAGAAGTGCTGCTACTTGCCATATGGAGTACTTACACAATATGGGTGTAGGTTCTTCGTTGACTATTTCTTTGATTAAAGACCAAAAACTTTGGGGACTAATTGCTTGTCATCATCAGTCACCTAAATATGTTTCCTATGAATTGCGGAAAGCATGCGAATTCTTGGGACGAGTGATATTTTCGGAAATTTCAGCCAGAGAAGAAACCGAAGATTACGACTATCGCATGAATTTGACATATATTCAGACAAAGTTAGTGGAATATATGTCTCAAGAGGAAAACTTCATTGATGGACTAGTTAAAAATCAGCCGAATCTTCTGGATTTAACCAGCGCTCAAGGTGCAGCTGTATGTTTTGGTGAACAATGTACAGTAATTGGTGAAACTCCCAAACCAGAAGATTTGAATTTTTTAGTGCAATGGCTGAAGAATAATGTTGACGATGAAGTTTTTTATACAGATTCTTTGCCGCAAATTTATCCAGATGCCGAAAGATTCAAAAATGTTGCCAGTGGTTTATTAGCTATTCCCATTTCCCAACGAAATTTTGTTTTGTGGTTCCGACCGGAAGTCATTCAAACTGTGAATTGGGGTGGTGATCCTAATAAAGCATTTGAAGTTAGCCACTCAGACGGGAATGTCCGTCTGTGTCCACGGAAATCATTTGAACTGTGGAAAGAAACCGTCCGGCTGACGTCTTTACCGTGGCGATATGTGGAAGTAAAAGCCGCACTGGAATTGCGGAAAGCAATTGTGAATATTGTCCTGCGTCAAGCCGATGAACTAGCACAATTAGCTCATGATTTAGAACGTTCCAACGCCGAACTGAAAAAGTTTGCCTACGTCGCCTCCCATGACTTGCAAGAACCGCTTAATCAAGTAGCGAATTATGTGCAACTATTAGAGATGCGCTACGAAGATGAACTAGATGCAGATGCTAAAGAGTTTATTACCTACGCCGTCGATGGAGTCAGCTTAATGCAGACCTTGATCGATGACGTGTTGGTATACTCCAAAGTAGATACTCAGGCGATCGCATTTCAACTAACCGAAGTCGAAACAGCCTTAGAACGTGCTTTGGGCAATTTACGCCAACGGATTACAGAAACTGGCGCTACGATTACCCATGACTCCTTACCCACTGTTATGGCTGGTAGCACCCAACTGATGCAGCTATTTCAGAACCTGATTGCCAACGCCATCAAATTCCGTAGTGATCAACCACCACAAATTCACGTAGGTGCAGAAAGACTAGAAGATGAGTGGTTATTTTGGGTACGAGATAACGGTATAGGCATTGATCCACAATTTAGCGATCGCATTTTTGTCATCTTTCAACGCTTGCACACGCGAGATGAATATCCCGGTACAGGTATGGGTTTAGCTATCTGTAAAAAAATTATTGAGTGCCACCGGGGGCGAATTTGGGTAGAATCACAACTTGGTGAAGGTGCAACCTTCTATTTTACGATTCCAGTCGGAGGACGTGACCGTGAGCGTAGAAACGGAAGAAAAACACAAAACAATCTTTTTGGTTGAGGACAATAAAGCTGACGTTCGTCTCATCCAAGAAGCATTGAAAAATAGCTTAATACCGCATCAAGTGGTAACAGTTAGGGATGGCATGGACGCGATGGCTTTTTTACGCCAGGAGGGTGAGTATGCTGATGCACCTCGCCCTGACCTAATTTTGCTAGATTTAAACTTGCCTAAAAAAGATGGTCGAGAGGTGTTGGCAGAAATTAAAGCTGACCCTACACTGAAACGGATTCCTGTAGTAGTTTTAACAACCTCAAGAAATGAGGATGACATTTTCCACAGTTATGACTTGCATGTGAACTGCTACATAACCAAATCCCGCAACCTCAGTCAGCTTTTCCAAATTGTCAAAGGAATTGAAGATTTTTGGCTGTCCACTGTCACCCTACCTTCGGAGTGATGGGGGATGGAGTAATAGGGAAATCAGGGAGATGGAAATAACAATTCCTAACTCACCACTCTTAAGATAGAGGGGCAACAGGGGGTGAAACCGAAAGATTATGGCTGTGAGCTATTCAGTAAAAATTTTATTAATTGAAGATAATTTGGCAGAAGCTAGGCTGTTGCAGGAATTTTTGCGGCAAGCCGACTCTCAAGAATTTAGTCTAGTTCATGTGAAGCGGTTAGGGGAAGCACTCAACGAATTAAGTAGGAACAGCTACGATGTGATTTTATTGGATCTCACCTTACCTGATAGCCAAGGCTTGTCATCCCTACCTCCACTGATGAGTCATGCTCCTAGTATCCCGATTGTGGTACTCACAAATACCAACGATGAAAAATTAGCAATTGAGGCAGTGCGTCAAGGAGCGCAGGATTATTTAGTCAAGCGACAGGTAAATGTCGATGTGTTGGTTCGTTCTGTATGTTATGCGATCGAGCGTAAGCAGGTTTTGGAAACATTACGTACAGTGAATCAGACCTTACAAAGTCGAGTTGAAGAACGAACTGCGGAACTGGTGAAAGCCAATGAACTCAACCAGTTTAAATCCGAATTTGTCTCAATGCTTTCGCATGATATTCGTAATCCTCTAAATACTATTCTCTTAGCGGCTGGATTACTGCAAAACCACGATGATAAATTGACTCAAGAAACAAAACATAATCATTTGCAGATGATTCGTTCAGCGATTAAAAACATGGCGCATCTCTTGGATGAGGTTTCATTTATAGGTAAAGCCGATTCGGGAAAACTTCAATGTCAATTTATTTCTTTGGATTTAAAAGCATTCTGTCAGCAACTAATTGATGAAGCTCAATTGAGTACAAAAGAGAAAAATTTAACTTTAGTCTTTACCAGTGTTGGGGAATTGGGTGAGGCTGTATGGGATGAAAGCTTACTACGCCATATTTTAGGGAATTTGCTCGGTAATGCCATTAAGTATTCTCTACCAGGGGGCAAAATTCAGTTTGAACTAATTGCTCACGAACACGCAGTAACCTTCCACATTCAAGATTGGGGAATTGGCATTCCCCAGCAAGATTTACAACAACTGTTTCAGCCTTTCTATCGTGCAGAAAATGTTGGCACAATTCCTGGTACTGGCTTGGGATTGGCTATTGTGAAAAAGTGTGTTGAGGCTCATGGAGGTGAGATTAGAGTCAATAGTGAAGTTGGAGTAGGTACAAAGTTTACCGTTACTTTGCCTCTGATGAGACGCTAAAAGATTTATGGCAAAAGGGATTGGTTGACCACATTTTCATCCCAGCGTGGTCAGCGCGATCGCCTAACCTAGACAATCACTCATTTATAGCTGTAACTAACCTCTTCCTAAAACCTTCCTTCGCGCTGTTTAATCCGTCAAATTAAAACCCCAAGGTTTCAACGCCGCGATCGCTATTTCTTTATCTACACCTTCATAAGCCTCCCATTCAGATGGGTGTTCTTTAGGATGTCCGTCACCCACATTACCCGCAACCTTTATCACTGGCATACCCGCCACGCGATCGCGCTCAATCCCTTTTGGGAGAGATAATTGGAGTTTGTGACCTACGAACTTCGATGCACTTGAATTAGCTACAGATTCACGGATTAAACAGATATCACCAGCAATCCCCCAAGTAGTTTGGTAGATGTGGAGGAACGATATATAGGTTTCTGGCTTGATGGCTCTTTTGAGAACTTGCACTATCTGTAATCCTTACAACGTCGTTCTTGGTTTAAGAATTTCATTCAAACACTACCTATTCTTATGTTGAATGCTTCTTTATTAAACCCTACTTCGGAGATAAATTGAAATTATTTCATGGGGTGGTAAAGATAATCCTTGTGAAAAAAGTCCCGTTCCACACTTAGATACAGTGTATAAACAAGTCCGAAAATCTCACCCACATTATTTAGTGAAATGAAACTATCACACTTTAATAGGGATTATGAGTAATTGAAACCCTTGTAATTATTGATGATGCAATAAAAAGCGCTGTTTCAATCCCTAATAACTCAAGTTGCTAGTTACATACCAAGAAAGATGACATAGGGGTATAAAAACAGGAAAATCCCTCCAGACAGAAAATGAGGAGGGAAATATGTTAAATGAAATAGTTACTA
>JADEXK010000020.1 GCA_015207155.1 Nostocales cyanobacterium LEGE 11386
GAATTTGTATTGTTGCGATCGTCAGGTTTTAAAGCATGGCGAATTACAGTTATGGCGTTCATTAAATAACGCTGGTTAGCTTCATACCATTCAGGAGAATTAGTAGTTAAATGTAAATTGTGAGTTAATAACTCATCTTTCATAATTAACCTGAGTTCCGGATAAGGAAAATAAGTAGGACGGCGTAAATAATTAAAGGTTTGTAGTGAGGACTTCAGTCCTCTCTTTTATACGAGAGGCTGCGCTTTGGGCGCAGCCATGCCCACAGGGCTTTACAAATAAGGGCTGTACTGCTTCTGTATATACAGATGACTTTGACATCGGTTTGCCTAGTTTCTTGATATATCTGGGTTTCTGGTATTTTTAGCGTGAATTCAACTTGTCAAACTCACGTTATTTTTAAGGTTTTTTTTGCTTCAAAAATATTTGGCGTTGCATATTTGCGGGATGATTTTGCTGGTTTTGTGGGATGGGCATCTTGCCCGTCCCTTGTATTTCCGGACGGGCAAGATGCCCACCCTACAAGAATCATCCTTTGATTCAGCAACGCCGAAATGTTTAAGTCCCGTTAGTTGTTTTCCCTTTTTCTTGCTAATCATCAAAACACCACAACAGGTGCAATATACTGCTCAAATGTTGGGCTATTCGGATCTTGGTCAACTGTGAGTAAACTTTCAGCCCCATCTACTACCAGACGTACTAAATAAGTCCCTGGTAAACAATCTGTAACGGCAAAGGTAATTGCATGAGAATTAGCCCGGCGATTCTTGGTGCGATCGCAGGAGTATCCTGAAAATTGTACAAGTGAAAGTTCAGTCAGGATCAAAGTTACCTGTTGGGCTTTATCAATAGTGAAATTGACTAGGACAGTGACATCAGCAGTTCGCGTATCATTACCCCTCCCTTGCAAATTAGACACGGTAACTTCCTCGATGGTTGGACGCAACACGATGGGCAAAATGTTAGAAATTACATGTTGATGAGGATGAATTACCTGTAAACTCTGGACACCTGCCCGTAGAGACTCTATAGGTATGGAGGAAAGATCCAAAGTAATTTGTCTATCGGTTACTGTTTGTGGAACTACCTTGACATTACCGATACTGACTTGGGTAATGTCTGCACTTAATCTGTTACCTTGAATGAGTAAGGTGCTGGTAGCCAAAATTAAGGGTGTTGTTGTTAATTGAGTTTGCCAGACTTTAGATAGTTCTTCTAATACCTTGATTTGGGCGATCGCAGGTTGATATGGTGTGACATGACGCTGAAGATTGCGTACAGGTAAAGGTTTCTTGGGTATATCGCCACTGTCGATTAAGACGACACTCACTTTATAAGCTATGGACAACGAGTAAGAAGTCTGGAAAAATACAGTCCAAATTTTGGATATTTCTTCTACATTCAAATCAACGGGAGAAATCACGATCGCTTCAGCTTGATCAGCAAGGTTAGAATCTGCCAAAAAGGTAAAAGTTGAGTCTGTTACTGTTTCCCGAATCATCTCTTGGGTAACAATTGTTTTGCTATTCAAGGTGCGGACAACACTACCCATCAGGCGCTGGGGTTCCAATTCCACATCGTTACCGTAACAACTCAATAAGTAGTAGAGATCCAAACCTGTTTGCGATCGCTTAGTATATTTTTCCTCCGATGAGTGGCGTTGACGTAAGTCAGCACTGCGCCAAGCCGGATTCAGTAAAATATCGTAAAGATACAAATTCACTCCAACTTCCGGCGCACCACTATTCAAGCGATCGGGTCTAACAGTTGTCACCCTCGCACCGTCCACATCGAGTTGTACACTAGCTTGCAAGCTTCTTTGTAGAGTTGCAGTTACAGTAGCAATGGCTAAATAATTACTCATTAGTCATTAGTCATTAGTCATTAGTCATTGGGTATTGGGTATTGGGCATTGGGCATTGGGCATTGGGCATTTCTCTTGTCTCCTACTCAGCACTCAGCACTCAGCACTCAGCACTTACTAAGGACAAACTAAACCTAACTTTAAGGCTTTGACAATCGCCTGAGTGCGGCTGGTGACACTTAATTTTTCAAAGATGGCTGTTAAGTGAGCTTTGACGGTGGCGACGGTAATAAATAAATGTCCGGCAATTTGTTCGTTAGAAGCTCCTTGGACTAACCAGTTTAATACTTCTCGCTCTCGTTCGGTTAAGTGAATACTCGTACCAGCCGCCGCCAGGGAATGTCCTGTGTAGTAGTGAAATAAGCGAAAAAAGGCCGTGGCTACTTCTGCTGGTAAATAAACTTTGTTATTAATTACAGTGGTAATAGCTTCGCATAATTGGGTGGCTAATTGGTCTTTAAATACGTAACCCCAAGCGCCAGCTTGCATAGCTCGAAATACCCAATCATCTTGTTGATGTGCTGATAAAATTAGCACTTTGCCGTTATAAGATAATTCTCCCAGACGCAGTAATGCTGTAATTCCATCTTCTGGAGGCAATTCTAAATCCAGCAAAATTAAAGCAGGGTGTTGTTCAGTGGTTAACTTCAGTGCTTGCTCAACTGAAGCAGCTTCACCTACAACGTCTAAGCCGACACTACTGCTATTGTTATAAAAGTTTAATAAAGTGCGGATGCCTTGGCGAAAGTGCGGTTCATCATCTACAAGCAAAATGGAAATTGGCTCTTTTTTGGCGTTCATGGTAGTTTCCCTGGTATATAAAGTGCTTCCTTCCTGAGTGCTGAGTCAGAAGATTACTCAGTAATTTCACCTTTGCCTGTTTATGGGTAGGGTAAAGGAGAATTGAGCGCCACCTTCAGGGATATTTTCTGCCCACAAGTTACCTTGATGGTCAAAAATGATTTTTTGAGCGATCGCTAATCCTAAGCCGGTACCCCCTAAACGTCGAGAATAATATGGCGTGAATATTAGCTTCAAGTCGGATTCGGAAATTCCGGAACCGCGATCGCAAATCTCCACCAACACTTCATGATTATATATATGCCAATTACAAATCACTGTCCCACCTTCTGGGCTAAAATACACAGCATTCGTTAATAAATTATCAAACACTTGTTTCATTTGCCAGCTATCAACTGTGACATTCACAGGTTTATCGGGATAGTGAATTTGAATGTGTTTTTGCTGCAACCAAGGTTGTAAAGCTTTAATACTTTCTGCAATAATTGTTTGTAAATTGTGCTGCTTAATCTGTGATCTGGCCTGTTGCCCGCGATAAAGCAAATCGGTTAATTTGGCACTGAGTTCATCTACTGTCTGGCGAATTAGTATTGCTTGTTCTTGCAAACAGCCATCTGGCAAAGCCAAGCGGAGAGTTTCTGCATATAGATTAATTAATGCTAAGGGATTGCGTAGTTGATGTTCTGCGCGTCCTAGTGTTTGAGATAAAGCAGCAATTTCTGCTAGATGGCGCGATCGCTCTTTATACATAGCTAGATATTCACTCAGGATCTGAGCATTATTCAGCAGCATTTGTTGATGAATAGGTGAAAGCGGCTCATAAGTGCAAATAAATACATATTCGGCCGCTAGAGAATTCTGCTCACCCACACAGCAGACATAAGCATAATATTTTTCTGGTATGCTTAATTGAGTAATTTTAAGAATAGGTAAATCTTCAATTAACCAGTTTTCTGCTTGCAGAGATGAAACATCAAGATGTGATTGCCCAGATGCGAAGCAGTTTGTCGCTCTAGATGGTATGGCATGTTTGCCAGGCATTTGCTCTTGTATATATTCTGATATTAATTGCCGCTTTCTGGTATCTAGGTTTTGATATACCGTCCAGACAGCTACAGTCGGCATTAAATCTGCTAACTGTTGCACAATGAGTTGGCAAATTCCACTAATATCAGCTGGCGACAACTGAGTTGGTGAATTGTTCGTGGACGAAGGTAGGGTTTCTTGAGCAGTCAAATTTTGAGTAACAACCTTCATCTTCTACTCTCCGGCATACTCGCACAGTCAGAAGCGTTGCAGATGCTACAAGATTTTAAGTATTGTCTACCTGCGAAGATTCTGCTTCTTGCTGTATAAATAAGGACAAAATTAGCTTACATGCACAAGTTCACAATTTCCCCAATTGCAACAATTATTTTAGAATATCGACCAAAGTCTAATAACCACTAGCTGGCTGGATCTCTAAGCTTATGAATAGCTAGCCCAAAAGTGGCAAATCCAACTTAAAAGCCTCATTCAAAGGTTTATTTCGTGCTGTAATGTATACCTTCCGCCTTCCCATAGAAGTAGGTAGCACAGTAGTTATGGCAAAGTGCTGAGTGCTGAGTGCTGAGTATCAACCCAGTTGCTTCATTGTTCTCTGGCATCAATACTGTCCTCACTTATGTGACTACGGCTATATTCTTTGCTACCTGCATCAGGAACTCTGGTAGGACGCCCAAACCTCCGTATATTCAGTTTGGTGGTAATAAATATACTTTTCCAACTGATGAAGGGAGTATTTAAGGAACCCTGCTGTTGTGTCTTATGATCCCAGCTGCTACCCAGACTTTAGCAAAAATTTTAGCTAGCGGGATTTCCCTGCTCAGTACAGAGCAAATCGATTTCAACCACCCTGGTGTGGGGCAGAATGTAAATCCCAGACTGAACTTGTACTGTTACAACATCCGGGAAAATGTTTATATACAGCAATCCGGCTGTCGGCAATCAATTAAGCAGGGGAAACCGATGCTAGCATCACCCAAGTGGTTTGATGTGTCATTCTTGGTCAGCGCCTGGGACTTCACCAGTTTGGGTGAACAACGTCTGCTGTCAGAGGCATTGATACTACTATTGCATCACCACTCGCTACGAGAGGAGGTGCTGGCTCCAGCACTGCGCGGTCATGGCGAATTGTCGATGACCGTTTCTGCGGTTCATCCTATTGATGCTGCTGCTTTGTGGAGTGCCCTGGGTGTGCCATTACGTCCAGCTTTGTATGTAACTTTGACAATTCCCCTAAACCTGCAAAGCAATACTTTTAACAAGACCAATGAAGAAGTTTTGCTCAAAATCAACTAAGCCATTGGTTGAGGTTTAGAGGGCTAAGGACTGTTATTCAGCAAATACAGGAAAACCAAGCATTATGCCTAGATTAGATTACTTTGCGCCTGGTGTCTACGTCGAAGAAGTAGATCGAGGTAGTCGCCCAATTGAGGGTGTGAGTACAAATATCGCTGGATTTATCGGCTTTACCGAAGATGTACGCGGTGATGCTGCATTATTTAAACCGATGTTGGTGACATCGTGGAATGAGTACCTGGAATACTTTGCGAAACAAGGTTCCGATGGTTACACAGATTTTGATGCTTATTTACCCTTTGCCGTCAACGGTTGGTTTCTCAATGGCGGTGGACGCTGTTGGGTAGCTAGCATTGGCACTAAACGTCCAGGAACACCACCTCCTCCCCCAGAAGAAACTGCCTTAAAAATTCGCACTACGGGAAATCGCCCTTCTTTGCAGTTGGCCCTCAAACCTGTTGCAGATGGAGAGAATAATCTAACTGGGGAAGAGGGAAGAATTAATGTTTCAATTCTAGAAAGCGAACCTCGTCCACCAGAAAACCCCGAAGCCGAACCACCCCTAAACACAGGTGAATTCTTCAAAGTCGTGATTAGCCGGGATGGAGAAATTCTGGAAGAGTACGACCACCTATCGATGAATCCCCAAGTCGCAGCAGAGGCTGGTACCTATGCGGTGACAGCTATCCAAGAGTCTACATTTGTGGATGCAGTTGACTTGGAAACACCTGGACAACCACTTTCCCGTCGTCCAGCCAATGGGATGTATGAAGTTAGCCCTCCACCAGTGGTTTCTACTCCCGAACGCTTCCCCAGAGATGTGCAAGGGGTACGGGACGATCGCACCGGGATGCAAGGTATCTTTGAAATAGACGAAGTGACCATGATTGCTTTCCCTGACTTGATGCGGGTGTATCAAGATGGCATCTTGGATCTCGACCAAGTTCACGGGATCATGGAAACGATGGTGAGTTTGTGCGAAAATACTGCCCCTAACCGGATGGTAGTGTTAGACCCGCCCCCTTGTAAAGGTGGTGGTGCGCCAGTTCCCGCTACCCAAGTCAAACCCCAGCATATCGCCCAGTGGTTGAGTGCATTTAACAGGCGATCGCAATTTGCCGCCCTCTACTATCCTTGGATTAAAGTCCCCAACCCCCGCAACGGTGGTAGACCAATTATGATTCCCCCGGCTGGTCATATGTTGGGTGTTTGGTGTCGCACCGATGAAACCAGAGGAGTCTATAAAGCACCTGCTAACGACACACCCAGAGGTGTGATTGGTTTGGCTTACGAAACCAATTTGCGCGAACAAGAACTATTAAACCCTTTGGGTATAAATTGTATCCGCACCTTCCCCAACCGAGGTATTCGTATTTGGGGCGCTCGCACTTTGGTGGAACCAGACAATGTGCAATGGCGTTATATCAGCGTCCGCCGCTTGATGAGCTACATTGAAAAGTCCGTAGAATTAGGTACTCAATGGGTAGTATTTGAGCCTAACGATCAAGATTTGTGGGCGCGTGTGACTCGGACTGTGAGTAACTTCTTAGAACGACTCTGGCGAGAAGGTGCTTTATTCGGTGCTTCGGCGGCGGAAGCCTTTTATGTGAAGTGTGATGCTAGCATCAACACCCATGAAACCATGATGTTGGGTCGTCTATATATCGAAGTTGGTGTTTGTCCAGTTCGTCCTGCGGAATTTGTCATCTTCCGCTTTAGTCAATGGTCTCCTAATCAGTAAATAGGGAAAATGCGAAAGGTGAAGATTGCTCTTTTACCTTTTGCTTTTTTATATTTATAAATCTAGTTTTTTAGGGTGTAAATTACATCCTAAAAACATACACAAACTCGTCTTGTTGTTAATTGAAGGAGTTGCAAATATGCCCAGCGAACTTAAACCAATTGCTGCCAGTAATTTTTACTTTGAAATAGATGGTATGACCGACATGGCTTTTAGCAAAGTTGGTGGTGTCAAATTTGAAGCAAAAGTCAAGGGTCAAGATAAACCTTTAATGTCTACGAAAGGTGGCACTACTATCCGACAAATTAACTCGGCTGGCTTTGAAGGACTATTCACAATTGAAGTAACAACTCTCATGAGTGGTGATAGTGATAGCACCAGCAAGAAAATGTATGAGTGGTTTAAAAAGTGTATGCCCAAAACTGAAAAAGGTGAAGGTAAATGGGCAGAAAGCAAAAAAACAGGTTCTATTACTGCCTATGATACTGATGGGAAAGAGGTAATGCGTTGGGAGTTAAAAGAAGCTTGGCCTTCTGAATATAAAATTGGTGATTTAGATGTAAATGGTAACGACTATATCGAAGAAACTTATACATTGACATGCGAAAATATGAACAGAAAAACATGAATTTAACCATGACATCTAGCTAATTCATACAAACCATTCTGAAACTATTTTGGGAGATTTAATTTATGCCAGAGTTTATTTCTAACGCCAAGTTTTATTGGGAAGCAGATGGACTCACTGAGATTTTGATTCAAAAAATTAGTGGGATGCAAATGAAAATGACAGTTGCAGGCGGGGATGCACCTATTGGTGTTACCAAAGATGGTAAAACTCAAACACAAGCTACAATTGGCGGTGTAGAATGTTCTGAAATTACCATCGAATGTGTAGCCACTGCTGAATCTAAACAATTGCTGGAGTGGTATAACAAATGTCATGCTGAAGCTCTTTCAGGAGGTAAAGCTGAGGGACGTAAAAATCGTAAATTAGGAAAAATCTCTATTTATGATGGTGAAGAAGAAAAAGTGCAGTACGAATTCACAGATGTCTTTCCCACTAGTTACGCAACAAGTGACTTTTCAGCCGGTTCTGGTGAATTACTAACAGAAACAGTCACGGTTGGCTTCACTTATTTTGAACGCAAGAAGTAAATAAAAGTTCGTAGTTAGGACTTTAGTCCTCTCTTTTTCGAGGGCTGAAGCCCTCACTACGAACAAATTAGAGGTAATTAATCATGACGGATTTTCCAGAAATCCTGACTAATAGCCGATTTTATTTAGAATTAAAGCTTGCTGGTAGCCAAGAACCAGTTGACGGTTACTTTATGGAATGTCAAGGTTTTAAGACTACCCAACAGGTGATAGAAATCTCTGAAGTCACACCCCAGACTTGGGGTAAAGCGGGAAATGCTAGTGGGAGGATTGTCCGGACTAAAATTCCTGGTAGTGTTACTTATTCTAACTTAGTTTTACGCCGTGGTTTAACTATTTCTATGACTATGTGGAACTGGCTTGCTAATGTTCAGGAAGGAAATTGGGGCGAACAACGGCGAGATGGTTCTTTAGTAATTTATAATCAAGCCGCCGAAGAAAAGTTTAGACTAGAGTTTAAAAATGCCTGGCCTAATAGTTATACAATTTCTGATGTCCAAGCTGCTGGGAGTGACCATGAAATTGAGGAAATTGAAGTAGTAGTGGAGGAATTAAAACGGGTTCCAGTCAGCTAAGTGTATTTATTTACCTTATGCAATTTGGAGGCAAATTAGCTTAACACCGGATGTTACAAACTGAGTTTGAATTTACTTTACCTAAAGGATATCTTGATGCAGATGGCAATTTGCATCGTAAAGGTGTGATGCGTTTATCGAGAGCAATGGATGAAATTATCCCATTACGTGACCCTCGTGTGAAATCGAATCCAGCCTACGCGACGGTAATTATTTTATCTCGCGTAATTACTAGTTTGGGCGCGTTGGAAGAAGTGACACCTACTGTGGTAGAAAATTTTTTTGCTTGCGATTTAAGTTATTTACAGCAGTTTTATCGGCAAATTAATGAATTAGAAGAACAAGGGAACGGGGAGTAGGGAATGGGGACAAGGGTAATAACCAATGACTAATGAAATTCATACAGAATTTGACTTTATTTTACCCAGAGGATTGATAGACGATGCGGGTAATGTACATCGTCAGGGTGTGATGCGTCTAGCGACTGCTAAAGATGAAATTTATCTGCAAAAAAACCGTGATGCTCAGGATAGTTCAGCTTATGGTGTGATTGTGATGTTATCACGAGTGATTACCAAATTGGGTAATTTATCGGAGATAAATCCTGAATTATTGGAGAATCTTTTCACTAAGGATCTGGCTTATTTAAGAGAGTTTTATAACCGGATTAATCAGCATGGTGATGCTTATATTCCGGTGCAATGTCCCCAATGTAATACTAACTTTCAAGTGGAGCTTGCCTTAGCGGGGGAATCATAGGCTACCCCTCAGAAGTATTGAGTGAGGAGGTAGCCTGTATTGCATTTCATTTTCACTGGAGTTTAGAGGAGATTTTAAATTTAGAACATTCTGACCGTCGGCGCTGGGTGGGGGAAATTGGCAAGATTAGGCAGCAAGAATAAGATACTGGAGTTGGTAATGAGCCACGAATATATCCACCGAAAAATAGCCTCAAATTCCGATTCTGTTCCAGTGCAGAATCAGTTTGCACCGCGCCCTTTTAAAGTGCAGCCGCCGGCTGAGGAAAAAGACCAAAAGCCTGATTTAGAGACTCAGCCAGAAACAGAACAGCCTGTTGCCAATTTCGCCCAGATGCCTATATTCCCCTCAGGTTATGCGCCATCACCGCCACCAAGAGTGCAGATGAAGTTGACCATTGGTGAGCCTGGAGATCAGTATGAGCAAGAGGCGGATAGAGTAGCAACCGAGGTTGTGAGTAAAATTCATGGGACTGAAAATCCGCCTGTGCAACGCCAGGAACAACCACAGGAAGACCAATTACAGATGAAAGCCGCGCAGCATCAGTCTGGTGAAGGTATGATGGCTGCAACACCTGATTTAGAAGCATCAATCCAACAAGCACAAGGTAGCGGACAGCCAATCGCAGACACGATTCGGGAACCGATGGAACAGGCGTTTGGGGCAGATTTTAGCAAAGTGAAGATTCACAGTGATGCTCAATCAGACCAATTGAATCAGTCAATTCAGGCAAAGGCGTTTACCACAGGACAGGATATCTTCTTTCGACAGGGTACGTATGATCCTGGAAGTCGTGGTGGACAGGAATTGTTAGCTCATGAGTTAACCCATGTCGTGCAGCAGAATCATCTTGCAGTCCAAGCAACCCAAGATAGACGACAAGTCATTCAGCGCAAACTCGCCGTCGCTGTTGAGGCTACCGCAGGTAATGATATTAATACTGTAAAAATTACCAATATTGACATTGCTGGGCGACCCAAGCATATGTCCTTTCCTACTAGTGGAGGCGGACAATCTGAGGGCGACCATACCACAGCGTGGTCAGTGATGCGTCTGACAGTACTTAATCGGTTGAGGGGCAAAACCCTGGAAACTGCTGTTAAAGAAGTAGATACACTCGTAACTGAAGCCCAGAGTATGCCAGGAGCACAGACATCTCGGATCAATGCTATGGGTTCTAATCCGGGTGAGCGCGGAAAATTTTCCGATACAGCCCTGACGGAACTTAATAACGCCAAAGGTGATGCTGCTACTGCTGTGACCAACAAAGATGCCACACAAGTACATTCAAAATTACAGAACTACATTGCGGCTTACTTGAAGTACCGCAACTCCATTGGGCTTTCGGTGATGCACCTTGGTCGTGCTGTTAGTGGTGGAGAACCTAAAGCTTTGCAAACACTCCAGTACTGGGAAGAAAAATGGAATGATGCGAATAAGCCTAATGATACTGAAAAAGGAGACATTTTGATTGCTTGTGGTGTAGTCTTTTCAGGCAAAGTATTAGAGGAAGTTGGTAATAATCAAGCGACGCCGCAAAACCTTCCAGGTCTTATGTCTAGCGATGACAAAACAAAATTGAAAAATGCACTGCTCACTCAACACCGAGCGTCTATTCGTGGAGCTTTCCCAAACATCATAAATCGTTTAGCACCGTCAAACGCGGATTTAAATACAGTGGCGGGTAATGAATGGACAGGAACAGTTCCCAATGCAGCCCAAGAACAAATCACAGGTGTACCGTTCGCTGTGCAAATTGAAGTCGATGGTAGTGGAAAAATAGAAAATGCTTATTCCAGTGGTCGTCCCAAGCATGGAACCGCCGGTAGCTTGGAAGGTGATCACACAACTGCCTATGTGGTTTCGACACGCACAATTGAGAAAGCCCTAAAAGGAAAGACACTAGCTGATGCGAAAACGGCACTTGATACAGTTGAGGGTGCGTTCCGTAGCTTACCTGGCGCAAAATCTGAACGCGTTGACCGGATGACTGAGGAGCGCATTGCACATTTTAAGGCAGCAGATACACAACTAACTAACGCCAAGACCAACGCTGATACTAACGCGACACTGACTACTATCCAACAGTACGCTGGTGCGTTGCTTTACTTCCGTAACAGCCTTGCTCTTTCAGTGGTGGCCGCTGAAAGCACGTCCAAGGGCAAAGGCGAGTCCGGTCGCATGAACAAGCTAGAAAGCATTGAAACTGGGATGTTATCCGGTAATAGATTTTCCAGTGAACAAATGGAAGAAGCGATCGCGGGTCTGTTTGACAACAAAGCCATAAATAAATACTCTGACGTGACAACCCAATTAACAGAGGAGGCTCAAATTTACAGTCCTGATAACACTTTTATGGACTATGATGCAGAGAATACCCAAGATATCTGGGATGATATTAGTACTCAGGCGATCGTGACACGGCGTGACCCTGTACCAGGCTATTTGCCTGGAGAAGAAGTAGAAGATGTATTTAGTGCCGTACTCAAGCAGCATCTTCTATCAATTCAAGCAGTGGCACCGACAGTATTTGATAGCATTGACGAGGATCTACTTACATCGATCATTACCTCACTTGTTGGAGATTTTTTGGTTGATGTCGATCTCATATCAGATAACCTTTCTCCGCATCTGACCAAAGGATCAACAAAACTTGTCAACAAAGGAAAACGCTCTTCTGATTCTGCTTTAAAGATAACTGCGAAGAAAAGTAAGAAGAGTAAGAAGAGTAAGACAAGTAAGACAAGTAAAAAAAGCAAGAATAGTTGGAATGATGATAGTGACTATGAGGGTTAAAATGATGAGGGATAAGACGAAAATTGGAATAACCCTTTAATTCTCCCACAGCACTGCTTCACAAAATCTAACTGGACATCAAGATATTTTTCAGCTTGTCCTCTGCTATGTTACTACTTTCCTTGCTCCCCGTTCCTTTTGCTTTCTTGCTACTGAGCAGTTTCAAATGTTAGATGCTGTACCAGCTTTGAATGGAATTACAGGTCGATTAGCCAGTTCACTTAAACCAACTGATTGAAACAAGTCTAACCAATCACGAACTAAGGTCATATCGCTGGGATTTGCTGCCCGTAAATCAGCTAGAGTTTTAAGGGTATCGTGCCAATAACCGTTGTCTGCATAAATCAGGACACGCTGTTTATCTGTTGCTAACTGCAATTGTTGCGCGACAACTGCACTAGGTTCGACTCGTTCTATCCAACCACTAGCAACCGGATCACCACTGCGATCGCCTCCTGTAGGATCACAAAGTAAGGACAACCGCCATCTGTATTTTTGTCCTACTTTTAACCCTGGGAAATCTGTAGGTAGGGTATAGCTCAGAATGCCGTTATTGGCAGTTAAATTTAAAGTTTTTTCTAAAAGTATTTCGTCTCCGGCTTCATTTCGCAACAAAAACAGTGCTTGTGCAGCTGTTGTTTGCGGCACATTGACAAAAAACGTCGGGCGATCGCTTAATGTTAATTCTATGGGAATTTCCCTGGTTTTCATGGCCTTTGGTTTACCTGGCAAGACTGCGCTAATTTCTTGGGGTGTACATTCTCCACGTGCTGCACCGGCTTCTAAATTACGTGAACCCCTAATACCAGGTACTTTGAATCTTAATAGGGAACGGCGGCGCGGTGTAAATCTTCGTTGTTGTGCGGTTCTTAGTACGGGTACTGCTGTGGCGGCTGAGGTGGTAAGCAGCAAATTTGAAGATAAGGTTAAGCCTAGAACGAGTAGAAACAATGATTTTTTCAGCATAATTTTTTACGATATTTATTTTGTGATCACAATTTGCAGACCACCAAATCTATGATTTGGTGGGGGATTTAAACCCGTTTGGCAAGAAGAAAGAAGACTTCTTCCTTCTTCCTTCTTGCCTCTGACTTCATTAATTTTTCATCTAAAATTCAGGTTCTTTCTGCAATCAATTGCAGAGATTTAATTCAGATTTAGTCCAGAATAATTTTATGCCCTCTCAGTAGTATTTTCTCAGTGATGACTTTCTCGTTTTGTTGAAAGTTCCTATCCTCCCATATAACTCGCATCAATTCATCAAAAATTTAATTAAACTATTAGCTGATTCAGCATAATTTCTACAACTCCAATGCAATTTCTACAAATAACCAACCAGTGCAAAAAAATGATAAATGTTGTAAAATTACTGACATTCTGTACTATATACTCATTACAGTTCCTCTAAACTGCCAATATCGGCATTGGAGATTTTCAAAAATTCATAAATATTTAACAAGTAAAACATAAAAGTTGGCTGCATTGCCAAACAATGAAACCTAAGTGTAAGTTGTGATGTCCCTGGCATCAGAAACATTGACAAAGCTTGAATTGATTGGGTGAAGCATTACCAATAATTAAAACTTTAGCTGATGGATAAGGATCTGACATGCCGATGATCGGTCTAGGTTCAAGACTACGTAATTTACCCAAAGCAGTATTGATTGGAGGTACTGTAGTTGTTACTAGCCTAGTAATTACTGGGTTAATGGTGGGATTACGGGAGCTAGGAAGCTTGGAGGCTCTGGAGTTAGCTGCTTTTGATTATCTCATGCGATCGCGTCCTGATGAAGGGCCGGATGATCGCTTTTTGATTGTGGGGATCAATGATACAGACCTCCAAACACGTCAAGAGTACCCTATTACAGATAGTACACTGGCACAGGTTTTAACGAAACTAGAACAACAGGAACCGCTAGTTATTGGCATAGATATTTTCAGAGATGTTCCCCAAGGCCCAGCAGCAGGTCGTAGCAATTTAGTCAAGCTATTAACCGAGAATGAAAAGATAGTTGCTGTTTGTAGTCTCAGTCAAGCAGACTCGCCGGGAATCCCCGCCGCACCAGGTATCCCAGAAGAACGGGTAGGAGTGGCTGATTTTCCTGTGGATACTGGAGGAACTGTGCGGCAAGGTATGATAATTTCTATACCTAAGACATCAAAACAACCGACAGCTATTGAACATATCTGCAATTACGCCGACCCTGAAAATCAACTGCCATCTTTGAGTTTGCAAATGGCTGTCAGGTACTTGGAAGCGATGGAAATTGCACCAGAACTTACAGCATCGGGAGAACTGCAATTTGGTGCTACGGTTCTCAAACGCTTAACACCAAGAGCAGGTGGGTATCACAATATTGATACTGGAGATTACCAAATGCTGCTGAACTATCGTTCTGCCAAGAATGCGGTGCAGCAGGTATCACTCAGTGATGTCCTGGCAGGTCAAGTTGATGCCAACTTGATCAAAGACAAAATTGTCATGATTGGCTATACTGCACCAAGTGTCAAAGATACATTTTACACGCCTTATAGTGCAGTTGCTGAAGACAGCCAAAAAATGCCGGGTGTAGTAGTTCATGCACAGAATGCCAGTCAGATATTGAGCGCGGTTTTAGATCAACGATCGCTACTTTGGTACTGGAACGAATGGCAAGAAGGTTTGTGGATATTTGCCTGGTCATTGGTGGGAGGACTTTTAGGAGTGTGGCTGCGCCAACGTTGGTTGTGGGTTATCGGTGTGGGAGTAGCGATCGCTATTCTCTGCGGGAGTACCTATATAATATTTCTCCAAGCTGGGTGGATACCCGTAGTACCAACCGCACTGGGACTCTTGGCAACTGCTGTCGTTCTAGCTGGTAAAAAGGAGGCAACAAGCTGATGGTAAATTTAGGTTCAAGATTACGTAATTTACCCAAAGCAGTATTGACAATTGGGAGTACTGTAGTTGTTACCAGCCTAGTGATTACTGGGTTAATAGTGGGTTTGCGAGAGTTAGGCAGCTGGGAAGGACTGGAGTTAGCCGCTTTTGATCAACTCATGCGATCGCGTCTTGATGAAGGGCCAGATGAGCGCTTTTTGGTGGTGGGAATCAATGATGCAGACCTCCAGACACGCCAAGAGTACCCAATTACAGATAGTACCTTGGCAGAGCTTTTAAAGAAACTGGAAGCACAAGCGCCGCGAGTTATTGGCATAGATATTTTAAGAGATATTAGACAAGGTTCAGCTGTTGGTCGTGCAGAGTTAGTCAAATTATTAACTGAAAATGACAAGATGATTGCTGCTTGTGCCATTAGTCAAGCCGACTCGCCGGGAATCCCCGCCGCACCAGGTATCCCCGAAGAACGGGTGGGAGTGGCTGATTTTCCTGTGGATGCTGGGGGAACTGTGCGCCAAGGGATGATTATTGCGATTCCCCAAGCCTCGCAACTACCAGCCGCTAGCCAACATATCTGCAATTACGTTGACTCAGAAAATCAATTGCCGTCTTTGGGTTTTCAAATGGCGGTACGTTACTTAGAAGAGATGGGAATTGCACCAGAACTGACAGCATCTGGTGAATTGCAATTTGGTGCTACAGTTCTCAAACGTTTAACACCAAAATCAGGTGGTTATCACAATATTGACCCTGGAAATTACCAAATATTGCTTAACTATCGTTCTGCCAGAAACGCAGTCAAACAGGTATCACTCAGCGATGTTCTTGCAGGTCAAGTTGATGCAAACTTGATTAAAGATAAGATTGTGATGATTGGTTATACAGCACCAATTGTGAAAGATACGTTCTACACGCCTTATAGTGCAGGTGCTGAAGACAGCCAAAAAATGCCGGGGGTAGTAGTTCATGCACAGAATGCTAGTCAGATATTGAGTGCAGTGTTAGATCAACGACCCTTATTTTGGTACTGGAATAGATGGCAAGAAGGTGCGTGGATCTTTGCTTGGTCTTTGGTAGGAGGAGTTTTAGCGTGGCAAATTCGTAAACCTTGGCTATTGGTTTTTGGTGGTGGAGTAGCGATCGCCATTCTACTCGGCAGTACTTATATAATATTTCTCCAAGCTGGCTGGATACCCTTAATACCATCAGCACTGGGACTCTTGGCCACTGCGATCGGTGTAGTGTTAATAGATAGATACGCCGCGACAATTGTCAAAACTGTGAAAGGCTTCTTAAAAATCAATATTGATATTGACGAAGAAAAGAAAGAAGAAGAGGTAGCTGCAATTACCGAAAGTGATTATTTTCTAGAATTGCAGCAAAAAGCCAAGGATTTGCGGAGTAGAGATTACAAAGAAGTTGCACCAAAAATCACGACACCTCTGATAAGTGACAATTTAGAATCAAATAATCTCAATCATGAGGCTAAAAATTATCAACCTATACAACCAAGAAACAGCGAACTCGTAATTAACAACTCGGCAACTACTGAATTAATACAACCATTAATAGAAGTAGATTATTTGCAACAAGTGCGCGATAGGCGCAACAAACTGAACCTGCAAGCAAATCATCCTGATACCAGCAATTTGGAAACAACACAAGCAACAATTGAAGAACAGGAAGAAAGGGAATACTTAGAGCAATTACAGCGCCGGGGTAAGCAGTTTCGGGAAAATAAGAAATGAAGGAGTGTTGCTGAATTAGGATATGAAAAGCTCACGCAAAGGCGCAAAGACGCAAAGAAGAGTTGATAAAAGCTGATGAATCAAGATTTTGAAGAATCGTCGGAACAAAAGAGTTTAGTAGATGTGATGGATTTGCCTGATGAACAACGGCAAGTTGTTAACTGGATAATTCGTCAAAAAAGGGTTACTTTATTGGAAGTCATAAGCCATACAAATTTGGCAGAGGAAGTTGTACAACATTATCTACAGTCTTTGATTTCTCAAGGATTTATTCAAGAATTAAATGATAGTGAAGCGATTTACTATCAACCTCGTTTAATCGACCAAAAGAAAAGCCGACTTCCTCCAAATATATGGGACAAACTGTAAATATCATTAATTATGTCAAAAATTGTTTCTATTCACTCATTTCGGGGTGGTACAGGTAAATCTAATTCAACAGCTAATCTCGCCGGAATCGTCGCTGGTTATGGACATCGAGTTGGGATTATTGACACTGATATTCAATCTCCAGGTATTCACGTCCTGTTTGGGTTTGATGAGCAAAAAATGAAATACTCGCTCAACGATTATCTTTGGGGACGCTGTAATATTGAAGAGGCTGCATATGATGTCAGTGCAATTTTAAGTAAAACCGCAGATACCAAAGGACGTATTTATTTAATTCCCTCCAGTATTAAAGCTAGAGACATTACCAAAGTCCTGCGGGAAGGATTTGATTTTAATCTACTTAATCAAGGTTTTCAAGAAATACTTGATGTTCTAGAATTGGATTATTTATTTATTGATACTCATCCAGGACTAAACGAAGAAACTTTACTTTCTATTGCTATTTCTGATATTTTAGTTCTGATTTTACGCCCCGATCGCCAAGATTTTCAAGGTACTGCCGTAACAGTAGAAGTAGCCCGCAAATTGGAAGTACCAAAGATGCTGCTGTTAATTAATAAAGCACTACCTGCATTAGATTTTGATGCATTGCGGCAACAAGTAGAAAAGACTTATGACGCACCTGTAGCAGGAATTTTACCCCTAGCAGAAGAATTAATTCAACTAGCAAGTAGTGATTTGTTTTGCCTCCGCCATCCACAACATCCGTTTAGTCATGTGATGAACAAAGTGGCTCAGATGATTATGCAATAGGGAATGGGGAATGGGGCATTGGGCATTGAAAACACCTCCCTCATCTTCCTCATCCCCTGATCTCCCCACTTCCTCACCAAGGATTACCAATCATCGTAAAGGCTGACCAAAAATAAGGGTGACTGAGGTTTTTATCGCCTAGTTGGACAATATCTGGTGGTAGAGTTACATCAAGATTAGAAGTTTTCAGTTCACCTCCTTCTAAGCGTACTTGTCCTTTGAGCATTGCAACTTGTGCTTGTCTGAGTGCTTCGGCTTTGATGGGGGCTTTTTTCAATTGTTCGTAAAATTCGCTAATTAATCCCAGAGTGCCTTCATCGGATACATACCACAAACTCGCTAGTGCAGACTTGACACCGGCTTGAACTGCAAAGCCAGCAAAGCCTAACTCTGCTTCTGTATCTCCTGTGGCTGTGCGACAGGCACTCAGCACTACTAGCTGGACTGGGGGGTTATTCCAGCCTAGTTGGCGCAGCTGATCCATTTGCAATTGGGTATCCCATAACTGAATGTAGGAGTTACCAGGGCCCCCTGGTCTAAATTCGCCGTGGGTGGCTAGGTGGATAATACCAAAGGGTTTTTGCTGGCGTTGTGCTTGGAGATTTTTCAGAGTAAAGGCTTCGTTGATGAAGGATTTACCTTGCCAGAGGCGGGGGGTAATTGTTGCTAGTTCCGCAGGTACGGCTGGTAAAGGCTGTTGGTTGGTGAATTCGGATGCACCCATACCTAAAACTTCTGCATTTTTAATGTCCACATATTGAGTATCTGTAAGGCTGAGACTAGGCATTAAGCCGACGCTGTATTTTTCAACTAAATACTTTTCACCGTCGTAGAGGGCGGCGATGGGTAGCGATCGCAATCCTTTATCCATGACGAAGACTAAATTTTGAATTTCCCTGTCTTGCAAATCGCTATCAACAGATGTAATTAGCCATTCATATAGTTGTTTGGCTGCATCTATGTAGTCCTTACGCAATATGGGATCTGTGACTCGGCTTCTAAATGTTTGGACGACTGGAAAAACTTGCGATCGCGTCACTGTGAGAACTTTGCGAATTGGTTGACCTTTGGCGGTTACAATGATCAATTCCAGGCGATCGTTGGGTGATTCTGTATTTAATATTTTGCTTTGTGGTGTGTCAGCAGGCAAGGTTTCTGAGACAAAACTTACATACACAAGTGCGGGTTTAATGTTAGTGGCATTTTCAATATCTTGTAAGATTGTGCGGGCTTCACCGACTGTTTTAATTTCTGGTTTGGTTATACCTAAGTATTGCTGAACTTGATCCGTTAATTTTTCATCAACTTCCGCGACAAAAGTATCTATTATATTTCCGGGAAAAGGGTCATTGACAACAGGTGGTTGTGGTGTGGGGGTAGTTTGCAAGTCTTCTGATGGATCAGGAAAATCCTCTGGTGGTGGCGGTGGTTCTGGTGGTGTGGGAGTAACATTGATGGATATTTGTTGCGATGAAAAAGAAACGCGATCGCTAGCTGTAATAGTAAAAGCTGAAATACCGTCACCACTAGTATTTGCTGGTGGTGTATACACTAAAACTGTGTTTGCTGAAAGTGTTGTTGCTGATGTGACTGGTGTACCGTCTTGTAGCGTTAGAGTACCAAATAAATCTTCTAAACTAATAATGAGATTATCTTGATTGACATCGTTTGTAGACACATTTAAATCACCAAATTCAAATGTTACAGATTGATTTTCTTGAGTTGTGGGTAACTGTGTATTTGCTGTAATCGTTGGTGGTGTGTTGATAGAAATAATTGCAATATTATTAGGCGTACTAGCAGCCAATCCCCCATTTGGTAATACAGAAAATTCTGCATTTGGTGTAATTTGGGAAGCACCTGTATTGATATTTCCCTGGGTGCCATTCAAGCTAGAATCACCAACCCTAAACGGCACATTATCCGCACCGCCATCATGTTGAATTGTCACAAATCCTGGTTGTGTTTCGCCATCAGTCAGGATGGTATCACTAGTATTTGTAACTACCCCTATTCCTCTCACTACACCATTTGCCAAAACACTGACATCACCACCTTCAGCAGCGCCACCCGTGAAATCAATAGCTTGAGTGTTGATACTTTCAAAGGTAATATTGCTACCTGTTTGTGATGTTTGTAAAGTAACTGGGCCACCATAAGCCGAATTAGCACTACTAAAAGAAATAGCTGATGTATTAATAGCACCTGTCAAAATATTGCCGATATTGTTTACTTGTAAATTTACCTCGCCACTTCTAGCAGTGCCTGATGCACTTGTTGAAGAATTAATATCATCTGTAGTAATATTTCCCTCAGTTGCTAATTTGATATCACCAGAGGTAGCATCACCGAAGTCATTAGAGGCAAAAGAATCAATAGTATTAGTTGCAATTGTTCCTCCGGCTTTGATGTCTATCAACCCACCAATAGATTGCCCTGAAGTACTAGTTTGACTAAAGGAATTAATTAAACCTGTAGTAATATTTCCTCCAGAGTCTAATTTTATTTCTCCACCTGTGGCATTACCAAAGTTATTCTCGACAAAAGAATTAATATTATTTGTGGCAAGATTTCCGCCAGCTTGAATATCGATTAAACCACCTATGGCTTCCCCTGATGAAGTAATTCGCGCAAAAGAATTAATTAAACCTGTGGTAATATTGCCACCAGCATCTAATTTTATTTCTCCAGCGATCGCATCACCAGAGCTACTTTCTGCAAAGGAATCAATAGCATTGATTTCGACATTACCTCCAGCTTGAATATCTACTAAAGCAGCTGTAGCATCTCCTTGAAAATTACTTCTGGCAAAAGCACTAATTATATCTGTTGTAATATTACCACCAGCCTCTAATCTGACTTCTCCACCTATGGCATCACCAGATTGAGTAGATGCAGTAGAAATTACATTTGTTGTGATATTACCTCCAGAGATTAACTCAACTCGACCACTTGTAGAACCTATAGTTGCAACAGTGTCGATATCTGCAAGTGTAATATCACCTGTCGCGCTCATAATCACTGGCCCACCATATTCGGCAATTCTGATATTACCTGTTACGGTGATATTTCCTGGTGAAGATGAGTTACCACTAAGAGTTAAAGTTGGCGGTAAATTACCAAAATTAGTTTCTTCTAATTGGCTGACACCTGCTCTGAATATTAAAGCTAGTTCATCAGCTAAAATTTGAGCATCACTTGAGCAAGGATTACCATAACCGCAAAAGGAAGCAAGTGAAAAATCTGGACTATTAATCGTAATATCACCATTAACAGTAATACTTCCTGTTGATTCTACTTTCAGTGATGGACCTGTATAACTATCAAATTCGACATCTTGATTAGCGCTAATTATCGGGTCGTAAAGACTAGTAAAACTGTTACTTTGACCTTGAGAGTTGAGAATAGAAAACCTACCGCCACTAGCAAAGTGTGCATCCAGGGAAATTTTGCCATCACTAACTAAAGTTAAATTACCACCACTGACAAAAGGTGTTTTATCTAGATGATCAATTGCTAAAACATTAATTCCTTGATTACCTTGAATGTAAAGATTACCACCAGCGATCGCAGTGAAAGCATTGGCGGTACTTTCACGAACTGTTACAGTATTTTGGGCGAATAAATTCAGGTGATTAGTAGTTAAAAGTTGGCTTTCTGGTAATGTCAAGTTACGATTAGCGCTGAATGTAGCGGTGTCAGCAGTGGCTTTTTTCACCACCACATCACCATTTTCAACTCGTAAGCCAGAACCAATCAGTTCTACCTCACCGTTGCTGTGGACTTGCAATGTTGAGGCGTTAGCACCTCCTCCACCTGTTAACAATTTAGCCAGAGAATTCTCTGATTGATTATTATTTAGGGGTTGCACTTCTAAACTAAGAGGATTTCCAGGAATGCTGAAGCGTAACAAGCTTGTACCCGGTACCGCCGCAACTGTGATGTTACCACCAGGCGCAAAAAGTTCTCCGGTACTAGCTACAGTACCACCTAATAAAGTTAAATTACCTGATGTGACGGCTAGATTGCCTTCATTGAGAATCGCACTGGCAATAGTAGAATCAAAGGCAAAACTATGAGGTGTACCCAGCAACTCATTATATTTATTCCAGCCACTAGCATTAAACCAATTTTCACCCAAGCCGATGCGGTTAGCAGTTGTCGCCGTAAAGGAAGCGGGGACGTTCAAACTAGCATTAGCACCAAAGATAATTCCCGCCGGATTAATTAAATATAAGTTGGAATTGCCGCCTGTGACTGTAATTAAGCCGTTAATTAAGGAAGCTTCGCCACCTGTGACACGCCCTAAAATATTTTGAATCGATGGTTGAGAAAGAAAATTGGCAGTTTGATTAACATCAAGTCCAAATTTTGAGAAACTGTGAAATAAGTTAGCGCGATCGCTACTTAAACTACCGCCACTAATATCAATATTATTGCTTTGGGTGTTAACAAGAGTGCCGGTGTTATCTGGTGCGGGAATAATGTTTTGGGCTTTTGCTAAGTTGGGAGATAGACAAAGTAAAGCGAAAAGAATGAAGCTTGCACCAGTTTCAGTCACGGAAAACCCGCCTGCGCGGGTTGCTTGATGTTTAATTGTCTGGGTTAAGTGCTTCCTCCGTTGTTTGGCTTTGACAATCGCTTGATGCGATCGCTTGATTTGCTCTTGTCGTTGTTGCCAGGATAAACTCTCTGGATGGGTGCGGTAGTAGTAAAGTGGCTGAAAAATATGTTGCACTTGGGCGACTTCGGAAAGTCGCAAACATAGATCATAATCTTCTGCTGTTTCCAGCGATTCATCAATTCCACCTACCAAGTCAAAAATTTCCCGCCGCATCAACCGAAAGTGAAATGTCATGAACTTGTTTAACAGTTCTTCGCGGTTGTAGGGAACAAGACAACGATAGCCGTAGCTGAGAACTGTGTTGTGTTGATCAATATCCAGATAATCGGTGTAAACCCAACCGATATTTGGTTTTGCATCTAAAACGCCTGCGGTTTCTACCAGTGCTTGGGGATGTAGCAAATCATCACTATCTACCCAACCAAGGTAAGGTGCATGAGTTTGCGCGATCGCTGCTTTTAAAGCCAATCCCCGTCCCAGATGTTCTGCTATGATTACCCGTACACGGCGATCGCGTTTTGCATACTCGCGGGCGATTTCTGGTGAATTATCTGTGGAACCATCATCCCAAATCAGTAGCTCAAAATCACCCCGCGTTTGAGCTAATATGCTCTCAATAGCAGCGCTGAGGTAACGTTCTCGATTGTAAACAGTGATGATCAGAGAAATGGTTGGCTGCATAAAAATTTGAGATAAATAAGTGAAGCGTATATTACTGCCACAGCATTAATAGGCTGTAATATTTGATATTTACAAATGTGAGCAGGTGACAAAAATTACAGGGAATTTTGGTATATTTTATTATTGTTGGTTACACGACAAATTAACCGTTATAAATCTTGACAAATTTTCAAAAATAATAATTAATATGAAATACTTCTTTGCCAAAACCAAGAAACGGCAGCTATTAAATAATAAAAAACTTACTATTAAATCACATACATGGTTAAGAACAGGTATTTTAGTCAATAAATTTAAGCAAAGCAGTATTAGCTGGGCACTAATTTTTGCTTTTTTAATAGTGAATTTTTTAGTACCAAAAACTTTATTGGCGCAAGAAAATTTAGAAATCCAAGATTTTGATTACTGGGCGAGTTTGTGTAAGCTGCTAGGAGAAGAACAGAAATATGCCGAAGCGATCGCTGCTTGCAATCAAGCAATTGCCTTGAAGCCAGATAACCCAGAAATCTGGACAGAACGCACAGAAATATTGTTGCAACAAGCCAAATATAGCGAAGCGTTAGTATCAGCAGATCGCGTTTTACGTCTCCAGCCAAAATTTTCTTTAGCTTTAGCCCAACGCTGTCAAGCATTATTAAATTTGGGTAAATATGAACAAGCGATCGCTGCTTGTGATTTAGCCCTACGCTCAGATCAAAATTGGGGCAATAAAACAGCAGTAGTGGCATGGTATAGTAAGGGTTTAGCACAAAACAAATTAGGACAATTTACCGAAGCGATCGCCTCATTTAATCGCGCCTTAGTCATTAATCCAGAAAATTCATTAGCCTTAGTGGGAAATTGTCAAGCTTTAGCTAATTTAGGCAGATTCGCCGCCGCAATTAACGCTTGTGACTTAGCAATTACAACTAATAAAAATTGGGGCAATACATCACCTGCGATCGCCTGGTTTAATAAAGGTTTAGCTCAAAGGCAACAAGGACAAACCACCGCAGCAATTACCTCATTTGATCAGGCAATTGCAACGAATCCTCAAGATGCCGATATCTGGTTAGAACATGGTAAATCCTTAACTTTATTAGGAAAACCAGCACAAGCGAGTGTGTCTTATGAATTTGCTGTAAAACTCAGTCCTCAATACTCTTTAGCATTGGCAAATCAAAGTGTAACCTTCAACAAATTAGGCAAACACGAAGAAGCACAAAAAGCTAGTGAAGCAGCACTACAAGGTGATAATAGATGGGGTGATATGAGTCCGGCTTTAGCTTGGGAACAACGAGGAATCGCCTTAGCAGGATTGGGTAATTATGAAGAAGGATTGACATCGTTAGAAAGAGCGATCGCCCTGAATCCCAACTACGCCGAAGCCTGGAATAATCGTGCTGCTACTCAATGGTATATGGGCAGATATACAGACGCAATTGCTAGTAGCGATCGCGCCACAGAAATTAATCCTCAATATGCTCAAGCTTGGTTTAATAAAGGTAGAATTCTCAGAACATTAGAACGCTATCAAGCAGCACTTGCAGCCTATAATAAAGCCTTAGAAAATAGCAATCAAATAGTCGATAATTCACTATTAGCAAATATTTGGGCTAACCGTAGCGTCGTATTGTGGCATCTTTCCAGAAATCAAGAGGCATTAATTTCTGTTGATCGGGCAATTAATTTAAATCCCGAATTATCCCAAGGATGGTACAACCGAGGCGTAGTACTATTAGATTTAAAACGATATGATGAAGCAATTACCGCTTACAATCGTGCTAGTAATTTGAATCCTGATAATGCTAACATATTAGCAGGTAAAGGAGTAGCCTTGCTAAAATTAGGTAGAATTGAAGAGGCGATCGCGGCTTTTGAGGAAACCTTAAAACTTGACCCTAATAACACATTAGCTAAAGCAAATCAAACCATTGCTCAAAAGCAATTGCAAGAAAAATCTACCTCAGATTAAAGGATTAATTGACCGGGAATGGAGATTGCTTAAAGATATATTGAGAGCATCCCGTTTTGGCGGATCGCCCGCAGACTAGAAGTCTGGGGCTACACAAACGTTCGCCCTTGGCCTTCCCGAAGGGTAGGCCGCCTACGCGGACTATCTGAAACCCGCGTAGGCGGGTTTAGTTTGTATAGCCGCGTAAAGCCCTAAAGGGCATAGCTGCGCTTACCGCGAAGCGTGCCGGAGGCTCTTTTCCAATCGCCCGGTGTTTCTGCCAAAAGTGGATGCTCCCGATATATTCTCCATGGAAGCAGAAAAAACGGCAAACTCAAAATATACCCCAAATTTAGTATTACCCAAAATCAAGAAATTTACATTAAAGATTTTTAAATTTTAATCCTATTAAAATTCTTACTTAATAGTCATTATCAGCCACACAAATTCCTTTGCATTTAATACCGTTTGTAGCTGTGCGCCCACAATGAGAACATAGAACTTTTTCGGTTTCTGCTTCTTGACGAATGTCTATATTATTGCTTGCATGTAAATTGTCTTTTTCGGTCTGGATTTTTATCGTCATAAAAGTGTCCTATTTAACGAAGGAAGAGGGAAGAAGGAAGAAGAATTCTTCTTGCCAAACGGGTTTAAATCCCCCACCAATTTGCCTTCTGACTTCTGACTCCAACAGCACGTCCTTCTTTAATCAATTACTTGCCTTCTCATTGACTTAATCTGTCCTCGCTTAGTTTTATGATCAAGGCGTTTTTTTTGAGAACTGCGAGTTGGTTTGGTGGGTTGGCGTTTTCTCTTCAGTACGACTACGCTTTTAATTAGTTCTTGAAGTCGTTGCAAAGCCTCTTCCCGATTTTTTTCCTGGCTACGGTGTTCTTGAGCTTTGATGACAATGACTCCCTCCTGGGTAATGCGTCGGTCATTTAACTTCAACAGATACTCTTTATAGAAAGTCGGTAATGATGAAGCCTCAATGTCAAAACGTAAGTGGATGGCGGTAGCAACCTTGTTGACATTTTGACCGCCTGCTCCTTGAGAGCGAATCGCACTCATTTCGATTTCGTTATCAGGGATGATAATTGTACGAGAAATTTGCAGCATAACTTATATATAACGTTATTAGTGCAATGGCGCGAGCGATATCAACAGAGTGCATTTTGCTAGAACAGGACTTACACAAAAATCACCAAAAGGCTTAATTTATCGAACCACAGAGACGCTGAGAACACGGAGGAATGAGAGTTTCAGAGAGTCGTTGCGTAAGTCCTATAGAATATCAGCGATCGCATCTTCAGTTTATGATTTGTGTTTTTCAAATTCTTCTGTAAATAATTCAAAGTTTGTAGTCAGGACTTTAGTCCTAATAAAAGATCTGAGAGCAATTACTTAAATAAATTATGTCGTTTGTTCTGGTTCCGTCGTTACCTTCTGCCCAATTTTTGGTTCAGTTCCCGCCAACAAACGCTCAATATTACTGCGGTGACGTAATATCACATATAATCCCCCAGCGATACCAAACAAAACATAGGGCAACGGTTGACGCAAAACTACCATCAAAATAGAAACAGCGATCGCACCTGCAATAGAACTCAAAGATACAATCCTGGATATAGCTACAACAATGGCAAACACACCTGCTGTGGCCAAACCCACCTGCCAACTCATAGCCAACAAAATCCCTAAACTAGTAGCGACGGATTTACCGCCAGTAAAGCCTAAAAAAATGGATTTACTATGGCCGAGGATGGCAGCTAACCCAGCTAATGTTACCATCCACGGTTGCCACAGTTTGACATCTACCGTGGGAGGGATAAAATTTTGATTAGAGGCAAAGGTGAATAAATAATAAACTAGAGCGATCGCTAAGACACCCTTCAAGCAATCTACAACTAAAACAAAAGCTCCCGGCCCTTTACCTAAAGTTCTTAATACATTAGTTGCTCCCGTTGAACCTGAGCCAACTTCCCGAATATCAATACCCTTCAGCTGCTTCACAGCGATGTAGCCGGTGGGAAAGGAACCCAACAGGTAAGCTACAACCAAAGTGACACTGCATAAAGTTAGCCAAATAGCCATAAGTAATCGTGCAAAATAAATTATTGGTTGAGAGAGGAAACAGGTATATGGGTGATAGGTGATAGGTGATAGGTGACAGTATTGGAATACAGCGATTTCATGCGTGTGGAAAAATGACTAAATATTTATGCGTAGCTACTTAAACAATTAAAAATTAATCATTGAAAACTCCCAGGAGTCAAAAGTCCAGAGATATAACTCTTGACTTTTGACTAAGTAACTCATGACTAGTTAGAAGTCATCATTATAATTTTTCACTGTTTTGGGGTCAGGAGCAAAGGCCAACCACAAAGGAAATTGCAACATTGCCAAACTGATTTGCTCTTCAGAATCATCAATGATAATTAAGGGCAATTGTTTAGCTTTCACCAATCGGTCGGCTTTCTGTGCCAAAGCTTCTGCTGTTTCAAATAATGCTACACCCCTGTCAGGGCCAAAATCTGGGCGACCAATTCCCAAGCAATCTTGCAAACCGCGCCGCCATTCACCCAAACGTTCTGGTGTATTAGCTAAAACCAGAGTGCGGATGCGATCGCCATATAGTCTGTGTAGTATAGAAATCGCTGCTGAAGCAATCAGAATATTCTGCAAGCGGCTACCCATTGTCCGCAAAGCACCACGACCTCCTTGGCTAAAGAACCAATCTGATATGCGTTCAGCGTGGACTGGCTCAAAGGTGCGGCGCAGTTGCCATGGGGGACCGTAATAATCTGGTTTACTGCGGTATTGGTCAATCAAGCGGCGAATTTTCTTTGTAGTATCTTGAAACTGCTGCTGGGCAAATTGCGGTGTTCCTGGCTGGGGTGCATCAGGCTGCACCTCTTTAATAACTACAGGTGCTTCTCGTTCGACTACAGCCGGCATCAATTGCAATTGCTCTGCTGCTGCTGCCAAATCCTGTAAACTACCCGTCAGATAATCTTTAAAACCCTGCACCCGAATTGCTAAATCTTGGGATGCTCCCGCAAAAGTTGTTCGCATTTCATTACGAATGCGTTCCTGACGGCGTTCTAGCTGTTCAACAGAAATTTGCAGTGCTTGTTTGCGCTGTTCTAGCTGCGCTAGTGACTCTTGCACAAGTCGTCCCAGTGAGCTTTGAGTTTCGCTTAGTTGTGCCTGAAGGGTTTTGTAAGACGCTTGCAGGTTGGCTATTTCTTCCTTAAGAGTTGTTTCAGTACGTTGTAACTCAGCTAATCGTTGCTCTGCTTGAGCAGATGCTGAATTATCTTGTGATTCTAATTCTACTTCTGACCCCAAAACGGGAGTTTCTGCTTCTAACTGCACTACCAATTCAGTAGTTGACTCTTCTGAATCTGCCACTTCTGAATTAGAGATAAGTGGCGCAAGATTTGCATCATCTGATTGCGTGTCAATTGATGGAGTTTGCGCTGCTGGTTCCACGACTGACTCTACAGATGAATTTTCCACCGTAGGCTTTTGTTCTTGTATTTGCTCCAACCATTCATCAATCTGTTCTGGGGTTTGAGATTCCTCGGGGTTCATAAACAATAATGCAATTCCTATGATGCGAATAAATAGCTTTCAGAAATATAGTCTAGATTCAAAACCACTCAGCACTCATATACGTGGACAATGTTGTTCTAGGCAAGATTTTAGGGTATTAGGGTCAAACAAAATCGGTAAAAAGTGAATGCTGTTGATTTCTTTAAAATAAAACAGGATAGGAATTCCATTCCAAAAGATCCGCCAGTTTTGCCATTCTTGGTAGGGAAAGCGCCGCAGTAATTTTTCGCCTCTGTAAATATCTAAGTCTGTGGCAGTAAATCGCAAACGTAACGTTACAGTTTGAAACAAAAGAAATAAACCCAAAAAAGCAATTACCGCTCCTACCCAAGGTTGCACAACAAGTAGTGGAATAGCAGCAATCACCAACACTATAGGGATATTGTAGCTAGGCTTGAGTTCCACAGTTGATGTAGAATTCGGTGCAAATGAACTAGTCACAGTTTCAAATCCTGCCTTGTTAGTAGAACATCTCTCTTATTTTAAGAGTTAGGGGTTAGTCATTGGTTATTAGTTGCTCCCCCACTCCCCACTCAGGAAGGAAGCACTCCCCTTCGACTTCGCTCAGGGCAAGCGCACTCAGCACTCAGCACTCAGCACTCAGCACTCTTAAAACCCTTGCAGCAATGCACTACCAGTTCCCTGAAACATTAACCATGAAAGAAAGAAATTGCTAGTAAATATAATCAGCAAGGAAGTAACAACAGCAGTTGTGGTTGATTGTCCTACGCCTTTAGCTCCTCCCGATGTCGTTAAACCCCAACTGCAACCAATGACGGCAATTAATAAGCCAAAGCAACCGGCCTTGATGAGGGCGCTACAAATATCCCAGATGCCAAGCAGGTTACGGGCTGAGTCTAGGAATACTGTATCGGCAATACCATATATATTCGTGGCAATGAACAATCCTCCCAAAATCCCCGTTAACAAAGACAGAAGGGTTAAAATGGGCAGCATTAAGCAGCAAGCAAGCAGACGGGGGATAACCAGGTAATCAATGGGGTCGGTTTTTAAGATAAATAAAGCATCGATTTGTTCAGTGACCCGCATGGTACCTATTTCTGCTGCAAAGGCAGAACCAACCCTTCCCGCCAAAACCACTGCGGTCAGTACAGGCGATAGTTCACGTGTCAATGCTACCGCCAGCACTCCGCCGACCAGATTTCCCGCGCCAAAGTTGATAAACTCCCGCGCCACCTGAATGGTAAACACTGCACCAACAAACACAGCCGTCAATAAGGCAATAAACAAGGAATCCGGCCCAACGGCTGCCATTTGCTCTAAGGTATTGCGCCAATTTATTTTCCCCCTCAGCAGGTGAACTATTACTTGTCCACCCAGGAAAATCGCCGCCAGCAGTCGCTGACTCCACGCTCCTAAACTGGATTTAGATGTAGTCTCACTCAATGTTTTGTAGCTAACTCGGTAACTGCATATAAGAATAGCGGATGTTGTGAGGGAATGGGGAGCGGGCAAGATGCCTGTCACCTGTCACCTGTCACCTATCACCTGCTTCCCTACTCCTCATTTTTGGTGAAAGATTAACTTAAATTAAAGCTAATCTCAGAAAGTCAAGCTGCGATTAAACGTGCTGTGTAGCAGCGTTACAAAAGTACATTGACTTAAAGCCTGATTTTGCAATGGTTTTAGACATTTTTTGACTTCTTCATGCTCGAAGCATCTGGTGTGACAGATAGTGGTTTATTTTAATTAAAACTTAAGATTTTTGACATATCGTCTGCTGCGGAGCGATCGCACGTATTGTAGAAGATGACATAAAGCTTTTTAGCTATTGCTCACTTTATTCACGGAGCCTGTCATAAATGACTGTTTTTACCAACTTTCTCCGTTCCCTACTGCTCACAATGTTTTTTAGTTTTGCCGCTCCGATGTTTTTAGTCGGTGGCACATTATTCCTTTTACCCCTCATCGGTCATGTCCCGTCTTTACAAGAGGCGACAGAGGCCAGCGCTACCCGGATAATGCACTTTCTCGCCATCTTTGGGAGCGGTACTCCCCTGCGTGGACTCGTAATCATTAGTTTGACTTGTAGTTTCGTCGGGGCGCTGTTTGATACTTATGCTTATTACCGTTGTCAAATTTTACGCATAGACTCTTAAGCGGCTAGAACAGATTTCTAAATGTTCTCAAACTGATGACGAGCCAAAACTCTGACTATCCTGAATCTAGATCGGGATGAGAATTGCTGAATTTATATAAAATTTAAATTGTTTTAATCAAAATTAACTAAATAGCCATTAAGTGGCAAAGGCTTACAGGCTGTGCTAAGAAAGCATGGTTGAATGGGCATGTGAATTTGTAATTTAAGGTCTATGGAGGAAATGCCTTTGCCATTAAGCTACAAATTTTGCATATTTTTAGCTTTGTAAAGACTATATTGTCATGAGTATAACAAATAAATATCCATCCAAAACCTAAAAAATTAATTAAGATTTTTGAGAGTACAACGCCTGCTAATTTTGATAAACACAGCAAAGTAGGACGTTTGAACGCTGGACATTTTATATTGAATTTATTACAGAGGTTTTTGAACTGCTCATGGTCTGGCCTTTTAAGTCTAAGTTTCGTAAACAAATTGCCCGGATTGAAATTACTGGTGCGATCGCTAGTGCTACTCGCAAACGGGTATTAGAAGCCCTAAAAACCGTAGAAGAGAAAAAGTTTCCCGCTTTACTCCTACGCATCGATAGTCCTGGGGGTACAGTTGGAGATTCTCAAGAAATTTACAGCGCCCTGAAGAGCTTACGCAAAAAAATCAAAATCGTCGCCAGCTTTGGCAATATTTCGGCTTCTGGCGGTGTCTACATTGGTATGGGAGCCGAGCACATCATTGCTAACCCTGGTACAATCACCGGGAGCATTGGCGTAATTTTGCGCGGAAATAACTTAGAGCGTTTGCTAGAAAAAATCGGTGTTTCTTTCAAAGTGATTAAGTCTGGCCCTTACAAAGACATTTTGGCATTTGACCGGGAACTGACTGAACCAGAAAAAAGCATCCTGCAAGAGTTGATTGATATCAGTTATCAGCAGTTTGTCCAAACAATAGCCGAAGCGCGTTCTTTAGAAGTAGAAACTGTCAAAAGTTTCGCTGATGGTCGGATTTTTACCGGACAGCAAGCCCGAGAATTGGGTGTTGTAGACCGCCTGGGAACCGAAGAAGATGCACGTTGCTGGACAGCAGAATTGGTTGGTCTTGATCCTGATAAAACACCTTGCTATACCCTAGAAGAACGAAAACCTTTATTGAGTCGCGTTCTCCCCGGAAGTCGTCAGGTTTCATCAGGGTTAGGAGCGGGAATTGATTGGCTCGAATTTGAAATGTCTACCAGTGGTCTGCCATTGTGGTTATATCGACCGTAGATGTTTAGATAGTCAGAGGTCGATTATCTATCGTTAATGACCTTTCGGGTTCGTCAGTTGCTCATGGGGGAAACCCCCAAGACCGCACTGACTCACCAATGACTAATGCTTATTAAGGAGGATTTTGGCGTGGAGTGGCAAATGCGGGCTATTCGCGGAGCAACAACCGTTTCGGAAAATACTATTGCAGCGATTCGAGAAGCGGTGACGGAACTGCTAGATGAACTGGAACAACGGAATCAACTGCAACCAGAGGATATAATTAGTGTTACTTTTTCGGTGACACGCGATTTAGATGCTATTTTTCCGGCAGCGATCGCTAGAGAACGTCCTTGTTGGGATAATGTGGCCATGTTGGATGTTCAGCAAATGCACGTGGAAGGTAGCTTACAACGTTGCGTCCGGTTCCTCATCCACGCCTACCTCCCAGTTTCTACCCCAATTCATCATATTTATTTGCGTCAAGCTGCTAACTTACGTCCAGACTGGTGTATCTCGCAACCACTACAAGCATCACAGCCAGCAATTAAGTCAAAAGTTTAAAATACCTTCCTTCTTTGTGTCTTAGTGCCTTTGTGGTAAAACCACAAAGACACCAAGTAGCATACATTACGTTTACAAAGAAGCATTTTGTAACTCAGCTGTGCGGACTGAAAGCAGCTGTATCTGATTACCTCGTTGCACTTTCATTTGCAGCACCTGACCAAGGCGACTATTTTCTACCAGGTTCTGTAACTGATCTGCACTAGTAATTGCTTGTCCATCAATTTGGACAATGACATCACCACGCCGAACACCAGCAGCCGCCGCCGGAGAATTGGGAACAACTCGCATTACCAAAACTCCATTAATTTCTGGGATTTGAATGGGAGAATTGGGGTCAGTATTATTCTGCTTTGCTAGCTGAGGTGTTAAAGTTACCATTTGCACACCTAAATAAGGGTGTACAACTTTGCCATCACGTTGCAGTTGAGCTGCGATCGCTTTAGCTTTATCAATAGGAATAGCAAAGCCAATACCCATGGCGTCGGGACGAATGGCTGTGTTAATCCCAATTACTTCACCACGTTCATTCAATAGTGGCCCCCCAGAGTTCCCAGGGTTAATAGCCGCGTCGGTTTGAATGAAATCTAAGCGTTTGTCAGCAATCCCGACTTGGGCGCTAGAACGTTTGAGGGTACTGACAATTCCCAAAGTTACTGTATTATCAAATCCTAAGGGATTACCCACTGCGATCGCCCAGTCTCCTACCTGGACATTACCAGAAGAACCCAAGGGCGCAACAGGTAAATCGTTACCAGCGTTAATCTTGACAACCGCCAAGTCTGTTACTTCATCAATGCCTTGAACTTTTCCTTCGTAGGTGCGGCCATCTTTGAGGCGGACTGTCACTTTATCAGCTTTATCGACTACATGGGCATTGGTGAGAACCAAACCACTCTTGTCGAGAATGAAACCAGAACCTAAACCACGCAATTGTTCAGGCGGTAACTGTTGGGGGAAACCGTCACCAAAAAACCGCCGGAAAAATGGATCTTCCAGAAATGGGTCCATACGACGAGTAATGGTGCGTTCAGTATCAATACGTACTACTGCTTTTCCGACACGATTCACTGCTGCTGTGACAAAGCTAGTACTACCTATAGCAGTATTTGCCGGTGATGGCTTCTGAGCTATCACCTCTGGTACATTCGCAGACTGGGGTGCAGGTTCCGCTTGAGAGGGCAACACCCGCAGCGTGCTAACAGTTAGCGCAACGCCCAGAATCATTGCTAACACATAGGAGCTAAGTTTACGTATAGAACCACGTAGCTGGAGAAATTGCATAATCACAACCTAATCTAGAAGCTTAATTGTTGCTTAGTCGTGAAAAATCTGTATCACGTATTTTTACAGAATTGATGCTCATCCCGGATGTTGGCTTTTGCACTTGATTTCAGGTTTTGCTTTTTCCCCAGGGTCAAATTGGGGACTGGTGTGAGCTATCTGTAATTAAAATTAATTGAATAATTAACACAATAGCTATTATGGAGATTCGCCCTTTTAAGGTTCGGGTTTTACCCAATTAATCCTATTTAGAATTGGTATGGCCGTAGTCACATAGGTGAGGACAGTATTGAATCAACTAGGTTTATACTCAGCACTTTGCCATAACTCTAGTTTTCCTGAACCAGTAAAACTGACTTTACGGGCCGCTTGACAAAATTCCCCTCCGAATTAACCTTCCCATAAAAGGTTTGACCATTGTAATACATTGAAGACGAACTCCCTCCATCGAGGTTCATGGCTTTTTGAGCGCCAAGGGTTTTCATGAAATCTGCCAGTGCTGGTAAGGACATGCCAGAAGCAGAAGCCGAGGGTTTTTGAGCTACCATTACCAAAATAATGTCGCCATCATCGGTAATGCCTAGGGCTGTTCTGGCGTTGGGTTGTTTGCTACCAAGCGCATCTCGTCCTTGGGAATGATCCACAAAACCTTCTTGTACTGAGGTAAGTGCTGGTAATAAGCCCGGTCCAGCACCTATGGCATCGACTAACTGACAACCTGCTGGTGATGACTTTTTGTGTAGAGTAATATCGTAGCGGAGCGTTTGCCCACATAGGTAGCGACGGAATTCTGTACGATTGAAAATTTGACTGAGGTAAGGCTTTAAGGTGGGATTGTTCACTAGGCGATCGTTTGCTTGAGGATCGGCTGCTATTTGTCCAGAAAGCACAACATAGGATGTAGATTTTTGATTTGCTGGGTCAAAAATCCCGCATTTAAAATGGCGATCGCTCGATGATTCTGAGCAAATTCTTCGACTGTGTTGACCTTTTTTGACAACGCCGGCGTGATCAAAAAGCGGCTATTAGCTGGAATCCATAGGACATGAACTATGCTTTGGGGTAAGGTACGCTGCTCATAGCGAATAGTTTTTTGTGGTAATGGTGTAGCGTTTGTCACAAACGAAGATATTGTTGGTGCAGAGGAACGTAAACTAAACGACATTCCCAAACTAATTATTGTTATACTTAGTAACAGAATTTTTCTCACTTATTTATCTCTCCCAAAATCCTCTAAAGCTTGATAGCATTGTCCCGTAAAGGCTTTGGGGCACATTTTCCCATGATTAATAGACTAAAATATAATATTGTATTTTTGGCATTCACGTCATCACCAAACCATACTGTGTAATTGCTTACTAAATAGATAATTTTTAGTATTTTCTTGATCAGGAAATGTAATAAATTTTCATAAGATATATTATGAAGTAAAAAATGAATTTCTCTAATTGCTAAAAAGTAAAAGGGTTAATTAACTAGAGAATTATTTTTTGTTTTGACATCAAAGTATATATATTATATAGTTGGTAGCAATATCAGGCTTTATTTTTGATGTTAATATCATTGAAAGGCTGAAAAATGTGCTTTTCTTCAAAGAAAAACCAAAAATTAAAAACGCTCAATTACATAAAGTAGATAGAGTGTTTTTAAATTCTATCAATATTGTTTTATTGACTGGGTTTTTAATAACCTTAGGAATTAGTATTTATGCGACCTTTTCATCTTTGGGATTCCGCTTATTAAATTTTGACGTATTTACCTCCATAGAAGAATCGTACCACCCTACATCGATTCCTTGGATAGACAATGCTTACGAATGTCACCGCACTGGCAGAGATTGGCATGAGCAAGAGTGTTGGGATTATGAACACAATCCTATGTTCTAAATTGACATTGTATTAATAGCCTCTGCACATTGGATATTAGATAAAAGAAACCAACATCTGGGAAATTTAGATCAAAATGGATATGTAGGCTGTTGTTTGTTCAACCTTGAATCAATCTAACTTTGTGCGTAATCTGCAAGAAACTCATTTGAACCGTGCCCGTGCTAGTCTCAGACAAGCATTGTCTTGGTATGGATATCTTCGCAAGTCAGGGCAGCTTGCATCAAACCCAGAATTAGCAGGTTTGGTAAAACCGGAATTAGAAGCTTTGAACTCCACTCTCAACAAACTAGACTCGAATGTCATTAGAATTGCCGCCTTTGGTTTGGTGAGTCGTGGGAAGTCAGCCGTATTAAATGCCTTGCTGGGAGATAAGATTCTGCAAACTGGCCCCTTAAACGGTGTTACCCAATGGCCGCGTTCCGTGCGGTGGCAACCAGGAGGTAAGGTACTGGTAGAGTTAATTGATACTCCAGGATTAGATGAAATTGCTGGCGAATCACGGGCACAAATGGCGCGAGAAGTGACGCGTCAGGCTGATTTAATTTTATTTGTTGTTTCAGGTGATATCACGCGCACTGAGTATCGAGCGTTACTAGAATTGCGGCAAGCACAAAAACCTTTAATTTTGGTATTTAACAAGATAGACCTCTACCCAGATACAGATAGGGCAGCAATTTATGACAATCTGCAACAACTAGGTGCAGGACATCACCAAGCCAAACCGCTACTACCTGATGAAATTGTGATGGTGGCGGCGGAACCAGCACCAATGGAAGTACGCGTTGAGTGGCCTGATGGTCGGATCAGCTATGAATGGGAAACACCACAACCCCAAGTAGATGAACTCAAGCAGACAATTTTAAATATTCTCAATCGGGAAGGGCGATCACTTCTAGCCTTAAATGCACTGATTCAAGCACGAGATGCTGAGGAGGCGATCGCCCAAAAAACCATTGATTTACGCGAGAAGGAAGCTGAAAATATTATTTGGCAATTTACGAAATACAAAGCCTTGGCAGTAGGGTTAAATCCCATCGCTGTTTTGGATGTGATCTGCGGTACAATTGCCGACTTAGCTTTAATTCGTTCTCTAGCCCGATTATATGGGTTACCCATGACTAGCTATGAAGCTAGTAAAATTTTAAAAACGATTTTCTTCAGTTCTGGTGGCTTGCTGCTAGGAGAATTAGGTAGCAGTTTAGTTTTGGGTTTAGGTAAGAGTACTGCTGCTCTCACCAGTGGTGATCACCCTACTAATATTACTGCTTATGCTGGCAGTGCGATCGCTCAAGCTGGGATTGCAGGTTATGGCGCATACGTTGTAGGTAAAGCCGCCCAAGTGTATTTAGAAAAAGGTTGTACTTGGGGACAATTGGGAGCTAGTACTGTAATTCAAGAAATTCTTTCTCAGGTTGACCAGAATACAATTCTGTATCGTCTGCAACAAGAAATAGGGATCAAGTATTGATAATAAATAAAAAATATTTGCCTAACTATTACCATTCATTAGAGTTAATCAATTTCTATCAAATTCTGCTGACAATGGGTTCAAATTGCTAATTTAAGAGGCAAAATTGAGAAAATAACTGAAACCAAGATGAAGACTAAAAATTAAAATTTTATATTTTATTCTTCATTTGACAAGAAAGCAGAGGGGCGGAGGGGCGGAGGAGAAAAAAACTTATTATTTAGGTAAGTCCAAAAATTAAATTACTGCTCCCCTGCTCCCCTCCCTGCCTCTTCTTGACGGTGTTCACTACCAGACTCTTTTGGCAAGCCTATCTAAACTGGAAATAAGTAGTCATCATCAACTGCTTACACCAGGACTAATGAAAGTCTACTGTGCTGATTCATTAACTTTTACTCAGCACTCCCCTTCAAGTTCGCTCAGGGCAAGAAGCGCACTCAGCACTCACACAAAGGTGAAAGTATCATGACAAAAACCCTAGAAGTAGTTCAAGCTGCTGTTAACTCCGGAACAAAAACTCTTGAGCAAGCCATTCTAGAAGCTATTGTTGAAGCTCGTGAAACCTGTGAAATCGACGGCGATAACTCGGCCGGCTGTGCAGTTGCTTGGGATATTGTGGAAGAATTACAAGCAGAAAAAGCTCATCAGCAGCAGGTCAAACAACGCAAGACATCTCTGGAAAACTATTGTGATACGCATCCAGAGGCGATAGAGTGTCTCATTTACGATGTTTAACTTTCTCGCAAATCAGCTGTGGCTGATTGTGTCATTTGCTTAATTGCATTTAAATCAGGCGGTGGTGTTTCACTTTCCATTCCTAACCAGAGAAGATATTCAATATTCCCCGCAGGGCCAGTAATTGGCGACCAAGTTAAGCCTTTGTATTTCCATCCTAAATTGTTAGCCACTTGCAACACTTGGAAAATAGCATCAGCTTGGTCGTGAGGATCGCGGACAACGCCTTTTTTGCCTACGCGGGATTTTCCCACTTCAAATTGCGGTTTCACCAACAATACTGCATCCCTAGGAGCTTGAGTTAGTTGCCAGATAGCAGGCAAAATCTTGGTTAAAGAAATAAACGATACATCCACCACCGCCAAATCGGGGATTTCGTCATCCTCACTGTACAACTCTTCGGGTGTGAGATGGCGTAAATTGGTACGTTCTTGCAAAATCACCCGAGGATCATTTCGTAAACCCCAATCAACTTGACCATAGCCCACATCAATGCCATAAACCTGTTTTGCCCCAGCTTGCAGGAGACAATCGGTAAAGCCGCCTGTAGAAATGCCGCCATCTAGACAAATTCGTTCGGCGATGGGAATAGCAAATAATTCCAAAGCTTTTGCCAGTTTCTCTCCGCCACGAGAAACAAAACGCGATCGCTCTTTAATCTTAATTTGAGCAGCAATATCGACTTCTGTACCAGGTTTATCAACTATTTGCTGATTTACAGTTACTTCTCCCGCCTGAATCAGTCGCTGTGCCAAGGCCCGAGAAGCACATAAATTTAATTCTACTAATAGTGTGTCGAGTCGTTGTTTAACCAATTAAAGGACTTCCAATGATGATTCGCTTATATACCTAACTTAAAGGCGTAGTACTGAGAATTACTCTGGTCTGGCTTCTGTGCTGATAATAACTTGACAATTTACACCCCCATATTGTTCACAGGTTTGTAAAGCATACTGTTCGGCAAGTTCTTTCCCAGCCTGTGGGTGATCAACATTAGCTCCCCACCCAGTACCGTAAGCACCATTAGAACCAACCGCCAAAGCCCCCCAAGAATTTTTAAACCACAGAGGTACTGAGCAATCATTAGCGCCAGATTTTCGTTGGCAATCATTAAGCGCTGCCATTTCCGCCTCTGCTTGTGATAAACGAGTTGCCAAGCCATAAACTCCTGTTAAAGAAGAGTAGGAAATTGCCCCAAATAAATCATTAGAAACTGGTGTAGGTGTAGGTACTACATTACGAGGAATTTGTGATTGTATAGGTGTTGTCGCCTCCGGAGATTCGTTATTGTTTGTGGCAGGTTGGCTAATTGAATTTGTTGGCTGTACGGCTGGTTCTTCGGTTACTTGTTGAGGTAATTGATTGAGAACAGAACCGATGATTAAAGAAGCACCAATCACACCACCCGCAATTAAAATTCCTCTTTGTCTATTACTTTCATTATCAGATTGGTAAGAAACTACTGGGCTGGCAGCAATGATATTTTGAGGTGTGACAGTAGGCGGCACATTGCTCATTGGTGGTGGAGGAAAGTTTGCTGTACCCAATTGCCAGGCTGAGAGCATTTCTTTAGCAGTAGCAAAACGTTCTCGTGGATGGTAGGCGATCGCTCGATCAATCACTGCTGCTAGTCTAGAACTAACATTCAAAGCGTATCGGTGCCAAACAATTTCCCCCGTCTGCGGATCTAATTCTAATTCTTGTGGTTGTTTGCCTGTGAGCAAATAAATTGCTGTCAGACCTAAACTGTACAAATCACTAGAATAAACTGGTCTCCCGGCTGCTTGCTCACTTGGCATATATCCAGGCGTACCAATGACAATCGAGCTAGTAGGATTACCGTGGGAATTCATCACTGTTCCCATTGTTTCCCGCACCGCACCGAAATCAATCAGCACGGGTTTACCATCACGATGACGCAAAATAATGTTATCTGGCTTGATATCACGGTGAATGATTCCTTGAGCGTGGACATAATCCAGAACTGGCAATAAATTCACCAAAATTTCCTGCACCACACTTTCATGAAATAACCCCTGCTGTTGGATTCTCGCCGTGAGTGTATCGCCTTCAACCCACTCCTGAACTAAATAAAATTGCCCAGATAACTGAAAGTAGGCATACAAAGTAGGTATCTGGTCAGTGAAGCCGCCCAAATCTTCTAAAATGGCTGCTTCTCGTTGAAACCGTTCTTGTACCAGTTGGTAAATTTGGGGATTATTTTGAATTGGTCTTAGCTGTTTAATTACGCAGCGACGGTGGGAGGGCATTTGGGTATCTTCCGCGAGGAAAGTCTCACCAAATCCACCAGCCCCCAGTGTCCTAATAACTTGATAGCGGTCGTTTAGTAATGTTTGCATAAATAAGCACCAATTTAGTATTGCAGATTTACTTTTTTCTGCAACTGCAAACCAGCCCTACTCAGTGATGGGGATAAAAGCATAGTTTTCATAGATTTATGTATTATCTCAGGTTAGGGTACCCTCTTCTCTCTGTGTTACGCCATTTGCTACAACGTGAGGAATCCGCGCAATGCAATGGCTCCTCTGCGCTTCTGTGGTTTAAAAAAATTATTTAACCACAGAGGCACAGAGAGCGCCGAGAAAAAAGAGATTTTACTTTTCTCTCTGCCTCTTTTGGTCATTTCCACCATCACCAGAGATGTTGTATCATTCCCTAATTCAGCAATACTGAGATATAAACTTTCTATGCTGGATACACTAGATTTAACTCTTTCTTTAGATAAAGCAACCTACAAATCAGAAATTACCCGGTTGATGTATCAACTCCGGGAACTACAAAATGCCTGTTGGGAAAAAAAATTGCCTGTGATTGTAGTCTTGGAGGGTTGGGCTGCTTCGGGTAAGGGTGGATTGGTTAAGCAAATAGTCTCCTATATGGACCCCAGGGGATTTCAGGTACATCCCATCTGGCCTCCGACTGAAGAGGAGCGCAAATACCCATTTCTGTGGAGGTTTTGGGAAAAACTTCCTGCCCAAGGAGCAATCAGCTTTTTTTATCACAGTTGGTATACTCATGTGTTGGAAGAACGTTTATTTGAGCGAGTAGGAACCGATCAAATTCCCACAGTCCCCAATTTAATGGGGCAAATTAATGCCTTTGAGCGTCAGATGGTTGATGATGGAGCTGCGATCGCTAAATTTTGGTTACATCTGAGCCGTAAAGAATTAAAAAGTCGCTTAAAAGAGTATGCCAAAGATCCATTAACAGCTTGGCGGGTGCGAAAAGAAGACTGGAAGCAAGAAAAACACTACAATCGCTACGCAGCCTTTGCTGAAGAGATGCTGGTTCAAACCAGTACTGGTGTTGCTCCCTGGACTTTAATTGAGGCTAACTCCCAGCGTTGGGCACAAGTGAAAGTCTTAAGTCAGCTAGCTGCTACCTTGACTGCTGCCTTAGATCGACTCAAAATTCAGGTTCCTTCCCCTATCTTGCCTGCTCAAACTCATTTAGAAACCACGGAGTCAGACTTATTAGCGCAAGTCGATTTGAGCTTGACTCTTACAGAAACTGACTACGAAGAGCAATTAGCCAAAGAACAAGTACAACTACGTAAGTTACAGTTAAGCATCCACAAGCATCAAATTCCCGTACTGGTAATGTTTGAGGGTTGGGATGCAGCAGGTAAAGGAGGGGCGATTAAGCGCCTCACCGATATCCTCGATCCCCGGAGTTACTTTGTTCATCCCTTTGCTGCACCCACAGATGAAGAAAAAGTTCATCATTACCTCTGGCGATTTTGGCGACGATTGCCCACTGCTGGTGTCATCGGCATTTTTGACCGTTCTTGGTATGGTAGGGTACTAGTCGAGCGGGTAGAGGGATTTGCTTCTGAGATCGAGTGGCGTCGAGCCTACCGAGAAATTAATGAGTTTGAGGCTCAGTTAACCAGTGCAGGCTATGTTTTAGTGAAGTTTTGGCTGCATATTAGCCCAGATGAACAACTCAAACGCTTTACTGAACGTCAAAATGACCCTTTTAAGCAGTACAAGCTTACCGATGAAGACTGGCGTAATCGGGAAAAATGGACTGAATATGAAGTGGCAATAAATCAAGCAATTCAGCGCACCACTACCCCTACTGCTTCCTGGACGGTCGTTGCTGCTAATGATAAATACTATGCCAGAGTCAAGGTCATTGAAACCGTTGTCGAAGCAATTCAGGCTGAATTAAAACGCCGTAAGAGTTGACTAAATTCAGTGCTGAGTGCTTTTTTTGAGTGCTTTTTTTGAGTGCTGAATGCTGAGTGCTGAGTGCTGAGTGCTTAGTGAGAAAAAGAGGAAGGAAGGACTTTCTCACTCGGTAAATGTGCCGCCCCTCTCTGACGGGCATAGCTGCGCTGACCGCGTAGCGTGTCATAGGGATAAGGCTCCGCCGACTTGTAGCAACTGGCGTGTAAAGTTACAAAGAAAAAACTTTGTTGTACTATTTTATACTTTCGATTCAGCAACGCCAAGCTACTTTTCTAATCGCACTGCGTACCACTGTAAATATTGTCCAGGTCCAATGTCCAACTCACAACTCGTGTCGATTAAATATTGGGCTTGAGCTTCCACAGAATCAAAGTTTTGTAAGTCTGCTGGCAAATCATCCTCACTTATTTTTTGCAGCACCATCTTCAGCTTTGCCAATAATTCGTCTGCTGTGAGAAATTTTTCTGGTTGGTTAGTTTCTAGGACGACAAAATCATCCTGTTGATACATTAGTGAGTCTGGCATTTAGGAAATCTTAATTAATTAATTATCATTTTTCCACACCATTGGTACAAGCGCGTTTTTCAATATTTTCTTTACTTACCACTGGCTAATGTCAGTGTTTATGTGAGCAAAGTCATCTACTCTTAAGATTTATACACTATATCTAAGTAGTATACTGGTATTATTACGAAAAAGTCACCTATCTTTTGTAAGATATATATAAGTATATATATTATAAATCAGAATTTTCACTTAATCTCAAGCTCAGTCAAGCGACTGAATAATAAAGTTTGTTCTTAGCTTGATATTGACCATATGTATTTTATGTAATTATGCCAAATTCAAAGCTGGCAAAGCTGGCTGACGAACATAAAGGGATGGGATTCAGATGATCACAGGATTGAAGATAGCTATCCGTTTACGGCACTTTCATAATGTCTCTACTTCGGCTCAGTTGGTGTCTAAAGTAACAGCAGAAGCCAATAACTAAGGCTTACATTTAAAGTTTTACCCAACTTTGAAATAACACTTTATTACCAGGGAAATATAAAAGTAACAATCGCTAAAAAACTTTAGCTGGACAAAGGGTAACAATTACCTTTGCATCCTGAATAAATTGTCTATGCAACTTAAGGAGCTAAATTTTGCTTGGCTCAATTGCCTGAAACCATCTTATATCCACAAAAACTTACTTGTGAGGCTAAATAAACTTGGTATGCAAGTTCTAGTCGCCAAATATATAAATACAAAACAAATGCTCAAAATATTAAAAGATACTTTACCTGTTTGTTTCAATCCGGTAACAACTAAGCAACCCTTGTAGTCATAAAAAAAGGTTGTACTTATTTATTTTTTACCAAATAGTTTTTGCAGTAGGATTCTCTCTACTGTAAAAAATTCTCGCTCACAGACTATTTAGAGATGAGGTCCAGCAGGTTTTCCTCGATTTGCCCATACCCGATACTCTCAATTTCAGTGGAACGCAACTCATGTCAGGCATAAGCCCATTTTCCATTCCCAAACAACCTCCAGTCATTCTGGTGGCTGATGATGACAAAACCATCCGAGTACTGTTGCGTGAAGCTATGGAACACGAAGGCTATCGAGTTGTCGAGGTCAGTGATGGTAAGCAGTGTTTAGATGCTTATGAAACCGTCAAACCAGATATAGTCTTACTAGATGCCATGATGCCTGTAATGGATGGCTTCACTTGCTGTAAGCAGTTGCTGCAAATTGCCAGAAATAATTTGATGTCAGCACTTGCTAGTCTTGATACTGAATCTGCTTTGGGTAATACTGTGATTTCCAAGATATGGGAGCGCACTCCCATATTGATGATTACAAGCTTGAATGATGAAGAGTCAGTAGATCGGGCTTTTGATGCAGGGGCCACAGATTACGTCACTAAGCCAATTCATTGGGCGGTATTACGCCAGCGATTACGAAGATTACTGCAACAAGCACAAGTATATAAACAGTTAGAGGCGGCAAACTTAGCTTTGCAGCATCTCGCCAACGTAGATGGGTTAACTGGGCTAGCTAATCGTCGCCGCTTTGACGATTATTTAAATACACAGTGGATTAATTTAGCACAGGAGCAATCTCCTCTATCGCTGATTTTGTGTGATATTGATTTTTTTAAATTTTATAATGACCACTATGGTCACCCAGCCGGGGATCTTTGCATCCGCAAGGTAGGTACGGTTTTAAGCCATAAAGCACAAAAAAGTCAAGATTTAGTAGCACGTTATGGTGGTGAAGAATTTGCTGTAATTATGCCACATACCCATGCTTCTGGTGCATTTCATGTTGCCTCAGCCATGCAAGCTGGAGTCAGGAGTTTGCAAATTGTTCATAAAGGGTCTGCCGTTAGTCAGTATGTCACTATGAGTATGGGAGTAGCGACTATTATCCCCACCTGGGAATCCTCCCCTTCTGATTTGATTGTGGCGGCAGATCAAGCACTTTACCAGGCAAAAGAACAAGGGCGCAATCGTATCATCCTCAAGTGATTGCTACTCAAAGTGCTGAGTGATTTATTTTCCCCAATGCCCAATGCCCTATTCCCCACCTAAGATGGATACACTGGCAACGTGAAATGGAACCACGCACCGTTATTGGGGGCAGAATCTACCCAAATTTGACCGTAATGCGCTCGAATAATGCGTTGGCATAAACAAAGACCAATGCCGTAACCATCTATACCTTCATCGCGTTGGAGTCGGAAGTGGTTTTCAAAAATGCGATCGCGGTTTTCTATCGGAATACCAGGTCCAGTATCACCAATACTGAATTGCACTTTTTGGGTAGTGCGGTGCAATCCGGCAATGCTAATTTTGCCACCTTCTGGTGTGTATTTTATGGCATTATCCAACAGATTGGTCAGCACTTGGCGTAAACGTTCTGGGTCAGCATATACATTTGGTAAATCTTTAGGAATATCCGTTTCAATTTGTTGGGATTTGGCAATGTAGCGATCGCGTAATTCTTCCAACACGTCCAAGCAAAGTTTACCAATTTCCAATTTTTGCGGTGTGATGGGCAGTTCTGTATCGTTTCCCCGGCCTACCTGCAAAAGATCAGCGATCATGCGGTCAATTATCTTTGTTTGACTGCGGGCTTGTTTGAGTAAATGCGCTGCCATCCCTGGTTTGAGTCGCTGAAATTCACCAGTTTCTATATTGTAGTTAGATTGTAAAGTTTCTATGGCGATCGCCGCAGCTGTTAAGGGATTGCGGAGGTCATGTGCCAGCATGGCTATTACCCTATCTTTAAATTGTAATTGCTCCTGAAGTCTATCTTTTTCTTGTTTTAAGCGAAAAATTTCATCTGAGAGTTTGATTAGTTCAGCAGACACAGCCACGGAACGAATTGTTGATTTGGGTGATGATACCCGATTATCATCTATCTTTTCTTGCAAGTCTTCTTGCAATTTTAAGTAAGCGTCTACAGCCGTTTGCCAGCGAGGCCACCAGTTTTTCAATTGGGCGATGATATTACTCCCAGCGATAATCTGCCTGGGTTCTGGGTGGATTTTAATTAAAGCTGGGGTGGCTACTAATTTAAAATGTTCCGCTAAGTAAGGTTGTTGCCCGACATCGATAATTTGAAGTTCAAAGTTATACTCAGCCTGCAATTCTTTTAAGTAAGCACGGATGCGCTGCACCTGTTGTCGGGACTTCGGTCGTCCATCAACAAATAGCAACAGTTGGAGTGGAGCCTCAGAATAAATCGGCTGATCCTGGGAAACTTGCATGTAATCGTGTTTCAGCACTGGTAACAACCTAGCGACGCTTCGCTTTACAGAAAGTAGAATGGACTAACGGTTGTCGATGGTCGTTGTTTTTCTTCAATTTAATATCTATTTTAGATTTTTCATACTCCTATCTGATCGGTGTTTTTGACATGAGATATATCTTTTTTAGCCTTTTGCTGCCTTTTTCTGTGGTTTCTGCTCCCGGAACTGCTCTATCTGCTGAATATCAGTCTCCATCTGCCCTAAATCAAAATCTTACATCAAAGCCAACAGATGAAAAATTTTATACTGAGGCTGGACGACTAGTGCAGCAACAGATAAATTTAATTGCTCGGATTGAGCAAGCACTGATTGAGCCTGATGCTAATCGAATGCGAGCTGTGGGAGGGCAATTAACATCTCAAGTCAAGATAGTAGAAGGTTTTCTGCACCGTCAGCACAAAAACTCTAAAACTTTGTGTAGCTCTAGAGCGGATTTATCGAGAAATCTTTCCCCCTTACCTGACCAGTTAACCGAAGCCCAAGCTCAAATTTACTGCTCTTTGGATGCTTCTAGCCAGGAATTATTAAAATTGGCGCCCATGCTAGATCGGCTGTTATCCCGACGGGGTGAATTAGCCTTAATCAGACAACTACCCCTAGTCACAGGTGAACGCCAATCAGATCCTGTACTTTCTCTTGCACCAATGCAGTATCCCCATCTTGAAAAGTTAGCGACACCTTTCTCTACATGGGAACCACATTTACCGAATGACAATTTAGGAACACAAGCACCGTCTTCAGATTTATTATCCCTACCCGTACAAGTAATTGGTAGGACTGCGAAAACAGCCATAGCCAATTATGTACCGCCTCGACAACCTGCGATCGCCGCGCCTGAAGCATCACTTATTACTTTAGCAACAGCCAAGCAAATTTTGACAGCAACACGAGCTGCATTTCCCCCAGAAATCCACTTTACAGATCCTTGGGAAAATGCGGCGATACTCGAGCGCTTTGCTTACGACATCGACCCCCAAGAACCGCAAACTTACGCCAAGTTTCTGAAATTGCCTCGAACTGGTATTTTTCGTGTATTACAGTCTTCAGTTTACCAACGTCCACTGAATACACTGAGAAATCGTTTGCAACCCAGTGTGAGCGATCGCTATCCTTTCCCATTTTTGGGTGATGCTAAGGAGGGATTTAATCCTAGTTTAGCACTTCAGGTGATAGGAAAAAGCTTTCAGTTGGTGGATCAAGGGGTGGATTACAGTTTCATGGTGGATGTGGGTGATGTACCCCTTGAGCAGTTGGATGAGAGATTGCAAGCTGTAGCATCGCCAACGCGAGAATTTTTACTAAACTACAGACCGCCCCAACAGTTAGATGCTTTACAAATAGAAAAACGGCGGTTCTTGACTGGCAAAGGCCAGAACTGGAACCAAAGTCAAGTGATTTTAGCGAATGCTAAAGCCGAATTAAACCATACTTATATAGTGCGATCGCTGCAATTTCAACTACCAGAAAATGTCGTCAGTGGTCAACCTATTTCTGTAAACCAGCCACAACAGATACACAGCAGCGATATTCTCCTAGCCTTCCGGCCAGTTCGCCGCCGTTCTGATGGTAGTTACACAGTGCTTTGGCGAGTTTTAAATCAGTTACCCGCACCGCAAATCGAAGATTAATGTTTGTATGTAGTGAGGACTTTATTTTAGTCCTCTTTAGAAGCTAATTTAGCACTGAAACAATTCTGCCAATAATTCACCTTCAGCAACTTTTGTTACAGAGCCCGTCATAGATATTCTAAAATCATCTAGAACTTGGATCAAAATTTCTCCCCCAGGCATTTACAAACGTTGTAGTATGCTTAAACCATGGGTATCAGTACCACAGGTATTTAAAAGATGATATTTACTAGCTAGCTGTTGCATCTGTTGTGATTCCAAAGCACTTGGTCTCCAGGGTTTAGGGTTGTTGTAAGCGTAGAAAGATTCAACGCCATCGATTCCCTGTTCAGCAGCAGCAGGAATTAAGTCAAAATGCGATCGCCTGTAACGAGCTGGATGAGCTAAAACTGCCAAACCCCCAGCGTCATGTATAGCAGCAATTACATTAGTAGCTTGATATTGTTGGCCTGTGGTAGCTTTTCTTTGTAAATAAGGTTTTATACTCAGGTTTCCTGGCTCAAAAGCGTAAGCTAAAATGTGAACTTCAATATCCAAAAGATTGGCATTAATTTCCACCCCACTCCAGAGACGAGGAGTGTTTGCACCAGGATTTTTCCATTGCCAATCTTCTAACCAAATTTGTGCTGCTTCATACCCACCAATATTATGGTGGTCGGTTATGGCTAATCCTTGCAAACCGATAGCGATCGCCTGTTCCATCAATGTACTTGGTTGCAACTTTCCATCTGAGTGGACAGTGTGCATATGAAAATTGAATAACTTGGGACAGCTTTGTGCATTAATGCTCTGAAATATTTGCCTTAACAGTTCGGCGGAAGCAGATGTCCGAGCAAAATTTACTACCATAACCACCTCTGAACGAAATATGTAATTTTCTATACACAAACACGCCACACTTATAGATAAGAAAATGCCAGCACTTTAAAAATGTTGGTAGTCATTTTCTCAACTTCATTAGCCAATTTTTTTCAATATGTTAAGACTACCTTAGCAAATCTCAATGCTTGTGGCCATGAGTATTTCCGATTGCTGTGATAAAGCAAGTAAAATTTTTTTCAAAAATTTATTTAAATACTTAGAAAAATTTTCCCAAAAGTTATGAATTTTAGTAGATTTAACTACTCTATTAATCTAGAAGTAGTATTGAGTTCCGTGTATAAATAATTTTCGCAATTACGGTAATCCTTCCAAGGTACCCGAACCAGTAATGACTTCACCAATTGCAAAAGCAGGAATATCCTGTGATTTAAAAAAGGTAATTGTTTGTTCTGCTTGATTAGGTGGTACCAACAACACAAATCCAATCCCCATATTGAAGGTATTATACATTGCTTTGGTACTCACTGAACCAGCCTCAGCTAACCACTGAAATAGAGGAGGAATAGTCCAACTATTAGGGTTAATTTTGATTGCTTGACCTTGACCCAAGCATCTGGGTAAATTTTCTGGTAAACCGCCGCCTGTAATATGAGCCATACCGTGAATTTCTAACCCGGCTTGACGAGATGCTAGAACAGGTTTGACATAAATTTGTGTAGGTTTGAGGAAAGCTGCGCCGATAGTTTCACCACCTAATAATTCTGGGCTTTCATCCCAAGAAAAGCCACCATCAGCCACAATTTTCCGCACTAAACTTAAGCCATTACTGTGGACACCAGCGCTAGCAAGTGAGATCGCTACATCCCCAATTTGTACCTGGGAACTATCCAGCATCTGGCTTTTTTCCACAATTCCCACACAAAACCCAGCTAAGTCATACTCACCCACTTGGTAGAAACCAGGCATTTCTGCTGTTTCTCCTCCTAATAAGGCACAACCTGCCAGCCTACAACCAGAAGCTATACCCGCTACCACTTGAGTCAATTGCTCTGGTTCTAACTTACCCGTGGCTACATAATCCAAAAAGAATAGCGGTTCTGCGCCTGATGTCAGCACATCATTAACGCACATGGCAACTAAATCAATGCCAACAGTGTCATGGCGGTTGAGAATTTGGGCGATTTTCAACTTTGTCCCCACACCATCTGTGCCAGAAACCAACACTGGTTCCTGAAAACCCCCTGGTAGTTGGAAGCAACCACCAAAACCACCTAGTCCACCAATTACTTCAGGTCTAAAGGTGCTGTGAACCAAATTGCGAATTTGATCTACAAAGGCTCGACCAGCCTCAACATCAACCCCTGCATCCCGATAATCCATTCCTGACTGCACCGTTATCAATCCCTTACCAACTTAGGCTATCATCTCAACAGTGTCAGTTGTTAGTTGATGATCAAAATACTTGGTTTTCAATCCCCCGCCACCATTCACCCAAGTTCATCAAGTCTTCGTGTATGTCTGCTAATTCATTGGCGTAGGCATCTTCGGAAATACTAGCTTGGCGTTCTTGTAATTTCTTGAGACGCAGCTGCACCAATAGCCAAGGTTTGGCAATGCTATTTGTTGATTCTAAGTATTTTGCTAGTTCTATACTGTTCATATTTTTCAAGTGCTGAGTGCTGTGCTTTTCTAAGTGCTGAGTGCGCTTGCCCTGAGCGAAGCCGAAGGGGAGTGCTGAGTAAGAATAGTAGCCTCTCTTTTTAAGATACATGAGACAGTTGGGAAGGGCGCAATATGTTGAATTAATTAAAAACAGCCACGATTTATATCGTGACTGCTGGTAATATTTGTAAATTAACTGATTGTTTTTGCTTTACAAAGCTAGCAAAGCCACTATCTCATTTAGTAAAAAAATGACAGCTAGTTAGGCTTTGGCGTAATTTTCAGCAGCAAATTCCCAGTTTACCAACTGGTCTAAGAAGTTCTTGATGAACGCCGGACGGGCATTTCTATGGTCAATGTAGTAGGCGTGTTCCCAAACGTCTAAAGTTAGGAGTGCCTTTTTACCATGAGCTAGGGGGTTCTCGGCATTCGGTGTCTTCATCACCTTCAGGGTACCACCATCATCAATTAGCCAAGCCCAACCACTGCCAAATTGAGTTGCAGCCGCACTAGAAAATTCTTCTTTGAATTTGTCGAAGCTACCAAAATCTTGATCAATCTTGGCGGCGAGTTCTCCGGTGGGTGTGCCACCGCCTGCTGGCTTCAAGGAATTCCAGAAAAAGGTGTGATTCCAAACTTGGGCAGCATTATTGAAGATTCCTGCCTTAGAGGAGTCTTTAAAGGAAACTTGGATGACATCTTCCAGAGACTTTTCAGCAAGTTCCGTACCGTCAGTGAGCTTGTTTAGGTTATCTACATAAGCCTTGTGATGCTTGCCATAGTGATACTCGAAGGTTTCGCCTTTCATGCCATAAGGCTCTAGAGCATTAAAGTCGAAAGGTAGGGGGGGCTGTACAAATGCCATTTTGTGAAATCCTCTCTTTACTGTTTTCTAGTTTAAAGCTGTTGCAGCAGCTTAGGAAATTACAGGTTTTGTGCGTATCAGTTTTATACCCTTTAATTTCGGATATAAAACTTAACATCGTTATTTTACTACCAAAGTGAGGATTAAGACAAAATACCCTTGTAATCAACCAAATCCCTGGGAATTTGTGATGATAAATAAACACTGCTAATAGCTTATGGCTAATGCCTCATAGCAAGAATCCAAGTAGCAATTAGCAGATATAGCCAAAAATTTCCATACTGCACTGCTTGATTGACTATGTTTCTATTTTTATTTCCGCCCATCTATTCAGTGCATTGACATCTGCAATCGTTTGTTAATCTCGTTCCAGTTGACGACGTTCCACCACTGTTTGAGATATTCGGCACGACGGTTTTGGTATTTGAGATAATAGGCATGTTCCCAAACATCATTACCCATAATTGGGAAGCTACCAGATGTCATCGGACTATCTTGGTTAGGTGTACTAGTAATTTCAAATTTGTTATCAGGAGTGCGAACTAGCCAAACCCAACCACTACCAAATTGTTTCGTTCCAGCGTCATTAAAGCGCTGTTTAAAGGTTTCTAAATCACCAAAGTTATCATTAATTATCTCAGCGATCGCACCTGTTGGTTCACCACCACCATGATGTGTCATAATTTGCCAAAACATTGTGTGGTTAACATGTCCACCGCCGTGGTTACGCACAGTCGTCATGATATCTTGTGGCAAACTATTTAGCCCCACAATCAAATCTTCAATATTCTTTGACTGTAGTTCTGGATGTTTCTCCAAGGCTTCATTTACTTTACTTACATAAGCTTGGTGGTGCTTATCATGATGTAGCCGCATAGTTTCAGCATCAATATACGGCTCTAAGGCATCATAGTTATAAGGCAAAGGGGGAAGTTCAAATGCCATAAGGTTAAATCCTAGGATGAGTGCTTCCCACTTTCTAACTAATTCAATAGCTTTAATACCTATATCATTAGTAGTATTAATCAAATAGTTAGCATGATTTTTATAATGGTGAGTTAGCACCAACTCACCATTATATGTAACTAGAAAATCACATCAAATCGCACTAATTAACGTGAATTCGATGAACCTCACCCCAACCCTTCTCCGACACGGAGAGGGGCAAAAATATCCCTGGTTTTAAAAAAATCAAGGTTTCAAAGCCTCTCCCCTGCAAGGGGCTACCGTGTACACACAAATCATCTGATCCCCCTAAATCCCCCTTTTTAAGGGGGACTTGAAGAAGTTTTCCCCTTTTCAAGGGGGGTTAGGGGCGATCGAAACGCTGTTAGGCAACTTTATAATACTTATGTGTACACCGTAGCCTGCAAGGGGAGAGGTTTGCAGAGGGATTTTTGATATTTGTCGAACTCACTTAATTACAACTGAGATAAACGCTGTTGGTAATAGTTAACAATTTGTGCTGCGACTTCAGCCACACTTAGACCATCGGTTTGCATCTCCACTGCATCTGCTGCTTTTTGCAGAGGGGAAACTTTACGGGTGCTATCTTTCCAGTCACGTTCAGCAATGTCCTGTTCCAACTGTTCTAAAGTAACTTCGGGTTGACCCTGTTTTTTAAAGTCTTGCTGTCGGCGACGGGCGCGTTCATTCACAGAGGCGGTTAAGAAGATTTTCACTTCGGCATCGGGGAATACATGAGTCCCAATGTCCCGACCTTCAGCCACTAAACCACCTCTCTTACCCCAGCTTTGCTGTTTTTTCACCAGTGCTTGACGCACAGCATTTTGTGCAGCTATTGCCGATACTTGAGATGTTACCTCAATGGTGCGAATTGCCTGGGTAACATCAGTATCATTAATCCAAACCCTGACGGGAGATTGCAAATCACGACTGGGAGTAAGTTCAATGTTACACTGGTTGGCTAATTGGGCGATCGCACATTCATCATCAATGGCAATACCCTGTTGTAGCACTAGCCAAGTAACAGCGCGATACATAGCGCCTGTATCTAGATACACTAAACCCAGTTTAGCTGCTACTTGACGAGCTACCGTAGATTTGCCAGCACCGGCTGGCCCATCAATAGCGATGATGGGTTGGCGATCGCGCAGGATGGTATTATCAATCAAACGTGTAGAACCAAGACGAGCTGCGATCGCCAGCATTCCTTCCTCCTCAACTGTTTCTAAAGACATCAACGTAGTCGGTTCAACCAATTCAATATATTCCACGAATAGAGTACTAACCTTTGCCAATTCTTGCTGTACCACTGCTATCAGCTTGCTTTTGTCACGAACACCTGCCTTGAACGCAGCCTCTGCTTGCTCTAAGCCTCGATATAAAGCCGTTGCTTGCTCTTTTTCCTGTGCAGTCAAATACTGATTGCGAGAACTAAAGGCAAGTCCTGACGCTTCCCGCACTGTAGGACAAGCAACAATATCTACTGGCAAATTTAAGTCGGCCACCAACCGTCTAATAATAGCCAGTTGCTGACCATCTTTTTGTCCAAAGTAGGCTCGGTCAGGTTGTACCAAGTTCAAAAGCTTGGTCACAATTGTAGCCACACCCTGAAAGTGACCTAGCCGAGAACGACCACACAAGCCTGTTATCATAGCAGATGGCGGTGTTACTTGTGTCACTTTAGATTCTTGTATACTTTTCTGGGGAACACCCATTTCTTCCGGAGTCGGTGCAAAAATTGCATCTACCCCTGCCTGTGTGCAAAGTTGTTGGTCTTGCTCTAAAGTACGTGGATAACGTTCATAATCTTCATTTGGGGCAAATTGCAGGGGATTGACGAAAATACTCACAATCACCGTGGAATTTTCTTGCCGCGCTCTTTCAATCAAGCTTAAATGACCTTGATGCAATCCTCCCATTGTTGGGACTAGACCAACAGCTGTCTGGTACCAGCTAGCCATTTCATCTATTCCCAGTTCCTCTGGAACCGTAAGCTTCTTTTCTGAGCAGCGTTTAGTTAAATAGCAGCGTAAAGCTGCGACTGTTGTCAGCAGGCGCACAAAATTCCCCTAGTTCTTTTTAAGCCTCTCCCCCGTTAGTTTATATCTGAAATAGGGGGAAGAAACACTTGAACTAGGGGAATTAAGAATTGGGGAGATGGGGGGATGAACTTAATATTAGTAGTCTCGCCTTGTCCCCTTGTCCCCTTATCCCTGATTTTAGAAAGACTTGAAGTACCTAATGATTACCGACCCAGGACTTCAATCTTCACAGGTGCTACACCACTACTGATCATTCCTATAGACCGAGCTGCACCAGTAGATAAATCGATCACTCGACCCCGAATGAATGGGCCACGGTCATTAATTCGCACCACGACAGAACGACCATTGCGGGTGTTGGTGACTCGGACTCGCGTCCCAAAGGGTAAGCTACGATGGGCGGCGGTCATGGCTTCTGGATTAAACCTCTCACCAGTCGCAGTTGGTCTACCAGCGAAATCACGACCGTAAAAGGAAGCTATGCCTTGGAAACTAAGTCGCACATTGGTGGCAATCTGTTGTGCTGGCTTAGGCAAGGAAATTGGTGCGCGTATTGGTAGGTTAGCAATTTCATTGATGGGAGATGCATTACCGATGAGTCTCCGCAAACGATTGGTTGCTTGCAATGCATCTTCTGCAAGATTTTTGGTGGTACCTGCTAGCCGGGTACTTTGATTAATTTCCACCAATTCTTGGTCATTGACTTTGATCGTATAGCGAGCCTCCTTAGAAGGAGCTTTGCTAATACTTGGCGTTTGTTGGACAGAGGCGTTTTTGTTCTCTACTGGATTGGTAACTGTAGATTTGTTCTCGCCCTTCCAACTTACAGTAATCTGTTCGGCGTCCATACCGTTTCGGACTAGCTGGTTAATATTAGCTGCTATTAAACCAGCTCTATGCACCGGGTCATCTTGAGGCGAGCTTTTTTGATTTCTCGCATTTGTTAAATTCCCCACACTGGTCAATTTGGCTGAGTCACCAGCAATAAGGGCATACGATTGTACGCCCTCATTATCTCCAACTTCTCCAACTTTCGTATCAACACTTGCAACTGGCTGAGAACTTAAAAAGGTGAGAACTGGAATATTTTTGATAAACAGGGTTGCCGCCTTCCGACCTCCAATATTGTGAGGATGAATGTTTGTAATCACAGCATCCGAGGTACGTTTCCCTGCCGAAGATTGAAACTCTCCCACTTTGACGACATCACTAACTGATGATTCTTGGGAAACTGGAGTGGTTTCCTTTGCCTTAGTAGTTTGAGTGTGACCGACTAAGGGCATCCCCAAAGCAGTCAGAAACAGGGCGACAATAGTCCACAAATATCTTTGATTCATGCGTCCGATTTTAAAGCGACTGTAGAACAGCAGTTTCTTAGTTCGTGGGATTTTGTGTCACAGAACGTGACGTATTCCTAATAACTCGAACTTGTTCCGCTTTCACTTTTTGTTTATAACTGCAACAGACTAACATGAACTTCTTAGCTTGGGGATCAGGGTTTTAGCGTAGATAATCATAACTTCATCAAATTCTGATCCCAATTTTTAGGGTAAAACCTTTTGTAAATGCGGATTTCGACTATGTAACGTTTTTTTCGTTTAACAAAATTTTTCATATGAAAATTTAATATTTTGCTGATTTTTAATTAGCTGTAACTCTCCTGATCTAAAACTGTATTTAAAATAACATATAAAAATTTTAAATTTTATCTATAACAATTTAATATATTGGAGAGAAAAATCACTATAAATAATTCATTTTATTTAATTTATAAAATTTTCAAATTTTAATATAAACAAGTGGTAGCAAGACTTACAAATCATATATTTTTTCAATGAGCTAGCATTATCCATCTTGGACAATCTTACTTTTATTACATACTTTAAGCGTAAATCCGCGTAATATACGAAAAGCTTAAAGTGTTTTAAGTAACAATTTGTATTAGGATATATACTTAAAAAACTGGAATAATAATGTAGCTAAAGATTTTTTACTAGGAAAGTAAAATTGATGATGAGGCAATTAAAAATTGCTTCTCAGGCATGAGTAGATAAGTTGAGATGTAACAAAAATAACGTACAATCTCGCTTGTCATATTTAATAAAGTATGGTTTTTTCAAAGTAAACTATCAGCCTTATGGCAAACCAAACCCATCTAGGAGATTTAGAAGTAGTCTCATCGCCATTTTTAACTGTTCTCAATGACTTGTATTCCAAATACAAGACACTAAATGAGGGCACATTAGCAAACTATATTCCAGAACTGACGAAGGTAAATCCGGAATTATTTAGTATTTGCCTTGTGACTGTAGATGGACACACTCACGAAGTTGGGGATTACCAACAACTATTTACTATCCAGTCTATTTCTAAAGTGTTTACTTACGGACTCGCCTTAGAAGATCATGGAAGAGATTACATTTTAACTAGAGTTGGCGTAGAACCGACAGGGGATGCATTCAACGCAATTATGCTGGATGAGCAATCAAAGCGACCTTATAACCCAATGGTAAACGCGGGAGCGATCGCCACTACTAGCTTAATTAAAGGATCTGGCCCCACAGAGCGTCTTAACCGAGTTTTAGAGATGTTTCAAAGATACACCGGACATGATGCATTTGTTGATATATCAGTGTTTACATCTGAACGTAGCACGGGACATCGTAACCGCGCTATGGCACATCTGATGCTCAACTTTGGCATGATTGACAAAAATATCGAAGAAGCGTTGGATCTTTACTTTCAGCAGTGTGCTGTGATGGTGAATTGTCAAGACTTAGCTGTGATGGCGGCTACTCTGGCTAACAAAGGTACTAACCCCATCACAGGTGAACAGGCGGTAGATAGCCGTTATATTAAAGATATTCTTAGCGTCATGTACACCTGCGGCATGTATAACTTTGCAGGTGAGTGGGCTTACACAGTTGGCATTCCTGCTAAAAGTGGTGTTTGTGGTGGGATTATGGCTGTTGTCCCTCATAAAATGGGCATTGGCGTATTTTCGCCACTGCTAGACGTGCGTGGTAATAGTGTGCGGGGAGTTAAGGTGTGTGAAGAACTTTCCCAGCAGTTGGGGTTACATCTATTTGAATGTTCCACGAATGAATCGAGATCGGGATAGGGATTTCCAAGAAATAAACAAGATAGTAGTGAGATGATCTCGTTCTCAAAAATATATTCAAAAATTATCTAGTCCAGTTGAAAGCGTCGCGGACATTCTATGATGCACGGCGCTTTTATTTAACTGACTGTAATTACCATACCCGCACTCTCATTGGCCAACCTATCAACGGCGCATACAGCATAGGTTCCCGCTTGTTGCACAGTGGCAAAGGTTGTACCAGCAGACAAAACACGCTGAAGCATCCAAGTATCCCCAGTCTGCCGATATAACGTCCAGGAACGAACAGGCTGATGATCACCTGGTTGCCAACTCAGTCTGCGATTATTGACTTGCAATTCTTTGGGTGGTGGTGGTGCAGCTGCATTCTGCCATGACATAGTGGGTACTATGGCGGGACTGGCATAAAGCGAATTTTGGAATCTGTCAGAAATGCCCTGACGATTTTGATTGATAGAACTCATGCTGAAGAAGATATTCCCCAGTGACAAGTTTCCGGCTAGGTTGCGAGTAATCTTGACTTGTTTGTCAATTTCCTCATCTTTCCATGCCTTGCCATCGAGTTGACTAATATTGTTACCTACATAAATATGTCGCTGCTGGGGATTAATTTCTGTCCACCATTTGAGCAATACAGGGTAACTTTGTCCAGGTTGGTCGGTGCGCCAATAGAGTTGGGGAGCTATATAATCAATCCAGCCTTGCTCTAACCATTTTTTAGCGTCAGCATAAAGCACATTATAGGCATCCAAGCCAGTGATTCCTGGTGGTTGCCCAGGGCGATAAATGCCAAAAGGACTAATACCAAATTTCACATGGGGCTTGATGGCTTTAATTCCCTGAAATAAACGTAGCACCATTTGATTGACATTTTCTCGCCGCCAGTCAGCTAAGACCAGTCCACCACCAGATGCCCTATAAGCTGCGTAGGTTTTATCATCGGGGAAAGATTGACCCTGGATAGGATAAGGATAAAAATAATCATCTAGGTGAATGGCATCGACGTCATAACGCCGGACAACATCCATAATTACGTTGTAAGCTCTGTCTTGAACAATTTTAATTCCTGGGTCCATCCATAGTTGATTGCCCCATTGGTAAACTACTTCGGGATTTGTCACAGCTAGGTGGGGGCGGATATTGGGCGCAGCTTTAATGCTAGTTTTAGCGCGGTAAGGGTTGAACCAAGCATGAAGTTCGATATTACGCTTGTGACATTCAGCGATCGCAAACTCCAACGGATCATAAAATGGTTCTGGTGCTTTACCTTGAGTTCCTGTCAGCCATGCACTCCAAGGCTCTAACTGGGAAGCATACAAAGCATCTCCTTCTGGCCGCACCTGTAAAATTAGGGCATTGAAATTCAGTGCTTGTAAGCGGTTGAGAATTTCCAAAAATTCAGCTTGCTGTTGCGCCGCCGGGAGTCCGGCTTTGGAAGGCCAATCACTATTCCAGACTGTGGTTACCCACGCTCCCCGGAACTCTCGCTGATGATTTACTTTGACACTACCAGGCTGTGTAGGTGTAGGAGGAGTATTTGGCGGAAGTATGATGTAGTTAGAGGCAATCTTGTCAGCCCGACCCAGATACACTAAAGCTTGATAGACAATTACTGCTACCTCAGCACGAGTTGCGGCTACAGTCGGGTTGAGTAATTTTACATTTGGGTGACTAGCTACTAAACCTGTACTAGTAGCAATAGCGACTTGGTTTCTAGCATAGCCAGCGATTTTATCTGCATCTTGATAAATTTGTGGTAATGCACTTAGTAAGTCAGGTTTTACCTGAGTGGCAATTTCTAAACCATTGACTATGGCCACAAAGACATCACCGCGAAAAATCCTGTCATTGGGACGGAAACGCCCATCGGGGTATCCGATCAGAAATCCTGCTTCGTAGACTTTTTTAATGGCATTTATCGCCCAGTGATTAGCTGGGACATCAACAAAAGGGACATACTGTCGCTTGGGAGTTCCCGTAAAAACTGCCCCAATGATGGCAGCAAACTCAGCACGAGTGACTGAGTTATCTGGACGAAAAGTGCCATTCGGATAGCCATTCAAAATGCGCCGTGTTGCTAAGGCTTCAATGAATAGGCGGGCCCAATGATTTTGCACATCTGGGAAGTTGGTAGTAGTAGACACCATGATCTATTGCAAGTAGCTTGGCTTGATTCTAATATTCTTTGTTAATTTAGCAACATGCAAGAGATCGCGTCTGTGGTCTCGTATAAATTTTCACACTTGCACTACCTCGCTATTAAGACACTCATGTCATAACTTCGGGATGTCTGCAAACAAAGTTGAATATCTTTGCAAAATTCACACCCATACAGTCATTCTTTGATGACTTGCAAATTATAATTCACAAGACTGGGAAGCATTCTCTAAATCAAATTGTGCAAAACTGATCAGAGCTAAATGAGCAGAATTTCTCATCAATTCTTTTGCTAATAAGAAACCAGTAATTGTCCAAGTTTGATATCTTCTGGCTTCTTTACCAATTAATAGCCCCCGCGTACCATCGTAATATTCCGGCCAATGATCTTCACTAACGCGTGTTTGAGCAATTTCAATAGCGCGTTTCCCGATACAAGTTCTACCTGTTTTTTTAGCAGCCGCAATTAACGACCACAGTAATACAGGCCAACTACCACCATTATGATAAGACCAAGGGATATTTCTGGGGTCACATCCTGTAAAAATTCTGTACTCCTCCTTTTCTACTGCTGGGAAACAGATTTTCATCGGCATTTCTCCCACTAAATCATCCCACTGTTCCTCAATGAGATTCATAATCGCTTGGGACTGCTGTTCACTCGCTAGCGAAGAGATAATAGCCATCATATTCCCCAGCGCAAAGAAACGAGTATCTAGTTGCGATGGGCCAACGTTACCTGCGAGATAACCACCATTTTTTGGCAACCAAATCGCTAAATTAGCATAAGGAATTGAGTCAGGATAAATATTAAATTGATTGACTGCTGACTGTCCATATTCTTCACCTTTAAAGCGATAAATTTCATTCAATCGCTTCATATCAATCCAGTAGTGATGGCGAATATGATCTCTTAATAAAGGTAAGCGGTTATCAATCCCAATAACAATTTCTTCATCACCTGCACAAATTAGTAACTTCCGCGCTGCCCGCAATGCAGCATAAAATAAAGCTTGAATTTCCAACGGATAACCATAAATACCCATACGCCGATAAATCATACAAGCGCCATCTGGAACTAACAGCGTTGGATACATATCAAATCGCGTCGCCAAGCAAAGTTCCATAATTAACATGATTCCTTGCTGGAATTCAGGCTGCAACGCGAAACTGATATCTTTGGTAGCTTTGACATAAGCGTATAGTATAATAACCCACCACAGACAAGAATCAACAGGTGTGACTCGAGCGATCGCGTGTTCACCAAAATCTGCTTCTAAATATTCTTGCCCATTATCTGAGACAACTTTGAAGCTGGCTGGTATCAAACCTTGACCGGGTGTATAAGCATCTAATTGGCTTTTTTTAGGCTGTAACTTTAAAGTTTCTTCTAGAAAATTACGAACAATATCATATTTACCTTTAATTAAAAAAAGTAAGGCTGACGATGCAAAATCTCTGATAAAACAATGGTCATGATGCAAATCTCCTTGCGAATCATCACAGGTAGATACCGTACCTACAGGACGACCTTGATAATAAATAATCGACTTTTCTAAAATTTCCCATGCCTGTTTCTCTATATCATCAACTATTAATAATTTCTCTCTTTCCATTGCGAGAAACACTCCATTTTGATGGGATTTTTGCAAGAAAAAACCAGAGTTAAACTCTGCTACTTCAATGCTTTTTTGGTGATGGATATATACCCATTTAACTTTTTGCCACGTTCGATTTGGGGCGATATTCCACCGTCCATATTCTCAGGATAACCCAAGTTTCTCATTTACCTCATTGTCTCATATGCTCTATTTAGAAAGTGATCACAAAGAGCAATTTAGAAAATCAAAAAAGCCCCTAATAACTACAAAGGGGCTGTAAATTTAATGTTTGTTTTGGACAATTTACACATTACAACTCAAGGAGCACTAGCTTAATTGCTGCCATAATGGTGATTATGAATACAGCTATCTCTGCTAAAGCGACATATACGGATCTACGCTCCCAATTTCAAACTCACACGCTCTAGAAACAACTTCTGGAGGTAATTCATCAAAACTAACTAATGGTAAATAATTGGGATTATCCATTAGTTCTTTAGCTAACAAGAAACCAGCAATTGTCCAGGTTTGATATTTCCTGGCTTGTTTGCCAATTAAACGCCCTTTCTTGCCATCATAATACTCTGGCCATTCATCTTCACTCAGGCGTGCTTGAGCAATTTCAATGGCCCTTCTAGCCAAGGCTGTTTTGTTAGTTTTTACAGATGCTGCTGCAAACATCCACATTAAAACAGGCCAACTGCCTGCATTATGATATGACCAAGGGATATTTTTCGGGTCACATCCTGTAACAATTCTGTAATCCTCATTTTCTAAGGCTGGGAAACAGATTTTCATCGGCATATCTCCCACCAAATCGTCCCATCGTTCCTCAATCAGAGTCATGATTGCTTGTGACTGTTCTTCGGTGGCTAAATCGGAAATGATTGCCATCAAGTTACCCAGTGCAAAGAAACGTGTATCTAACTGCGATGGCCCGACATTCCCAGCTAAATAACCACCTTTTCTTGGTAGCCATTTATCTAATTCATAGTAGGGAAGAGAATCTACATAGATATTAAATAAATTGACTGCGGCTTTGCCATACTCTTCACTTTTGAAGCGATAAATTGCATTTAGACGATTAATATCTATCCAATAATGCTGGCGAATATGAGCGCACAAAAGCGGTAAGCGGTTATCAATGGCGGCCACAATATCTTGATTACCTTGGCAAATCAGCATCTCCCGCGCCGCCCGCAAAGCCGCATAAAATAACACTTGCAGTTCCAAAGGATGCCCATAAATACCCATCCGACGGTCAATCATACAAGCACCATCAGGAACCAGCAGCGTGGGATACATATCAAAGCGATTCGCCAAGCAGATTTCCATAATTAGCCTGATACCATTTTGGAAATCAGGTTGATAGGCTATGGAATAATCTTTGGTAGCGACTATATATGCACGCAATAAAATAATCCACCATAGACAAGAATCTACTGGTGTGACGCGGGCGATCGCGTGTTCTCCAAAATCCGCTTCTAAATATTCTTGCCCATTTTCTAATACAACTTTAAAGCTAGCTGGAATTAACCCTCGACCAGGCTTATAAGCATCTAATTCCCTTTCTTTAGGCTGCAACTTTAATGTTTCTTCTAGGAAATTACGAACAATATCTGTTCTACCTTTAATCAGAAAAATTAATGCTGAAGAAACAAAATCTCGGATAAAACACTGATCGTAGTTGAGTGCTTCTACAGATGCGTCATAGGCGGCTACAGTCCCAATGGGGCGACCTTGATAGTAGAGAATTGACTTCTCTAGCGCTCGCCATGCTTGTTCTTCTATATTCTCATCTGTTACTAATTCATTTATTGGCATCGCCAGAGTAGCTCCATTGAGGGGGTGAATTTGTAGTGGATGCGCCTTCATTGATTATTACTGCTATTTTTAGCATAACAAAAGCTATGTTTTTAATAGCAGATTTATTTTAATAAATAATCTATAAACAATCGATTAAGTCGATGATTTCTCTGCAAATTTATTTGCTTTCAATTATTATCATTTGGGTGAATTACAGTTAGCTGCTTTTTCACCTCAAGCCACTTCGTGATGTCTCAGAACAATTACGCAAAATATATTTCTAGATTATTTGTTCCTGAGTCTGTACATCAAGAACTTTACCTACCCAAACAGGAATATATCTCTAGTATTATTCAAAGTTTGGTGTTGAAAATATTTCCAGTATATCTACTTAAGCTGAGGTTAGCCCGATAGATTGCAAGTTAAATTATTCCCCTATAAGTTAATAATTTATAATGTTTTTTCAGAATATGCAATACAAATGCTGAAAAATTTTAGATGTCAATCAGCCTAGGGTGGTATATATATTACCCCACTTTCCAATTAAATGTAAAATTTAAGGAATAAGTCCGGAAAATACATATTACACATAACCTAAGATAGATGCCGATTTTCCGCCTGACTTGAGAAGTTCACAAGCAGTTATCAATAGAAACATAAAGTAATTATTGCAACAATCATCAAGCTTTAATCATGAGAGTTGAGTAATCATGACTATATGCAAGTAATATTGAGTAATTTTGCTCAAATTAAAAACTAATTGCTCATAACAGCTATTAAGCTAGATATTTAGCAAATTGCCATTTTTTAGACTGAAATTCTTGATAAGCGCGATTAATTGCTTGCATTGCAGCTTTGTCACTGGCAGAACCGTTAACATCAGGATGATACAATCTTGCTAATTTACGGTAAGCAGACTTTACCTGTTCGTGATGAGCGTCTTGATCTATACCCAATACTTCCCACCATTCTCCAGATAAGATGGTAGTCAAGTCACCACAGTTTTGGATGTGCTGCCAAATCTTAATTACACCATCTTTCGCACCACTCAAAAGGATTTTGCCACTAGAACTAAAAGCCACGGGACTAGACCCGTCAAGAGTGTGGAGTATTTCGCCAGTTTGTAAATTCCAAAGAATTATATTATGTTGGCTGCCGCTAGCAAGGATTTTTCCGTCGGGGTGAATGGCAAGAGAGAGAACAGCCGTTGTGTGTCCAGCCAAAGTACAGTGTAATTCGCCAGTGTAAAGATTCCACAGCTTAATTGTGCTGTCTGTGCTGCCACTAATCAGAGTTTGACCGTCAGGACTAATAATAACTGTATTCACTGCTGCCAAATGTTGAGTAAGAATACAGCGCTGTTGACCAGTTTTTACATCCCAAATTTTCATAGTCTGGTCTTTACTGCCACTAACAAGAATTTGACAGTCGGGACTAATAGCCACAGACAAAACTGTATTAGTATGTCCATTTAAGGTACGTTTGAGAGTGCCTGTATAACCTCCCCAAATTCTAATAGTTTCATCCGTACTAGCACTGGCGATTATTTTGCTATCGGAACTATAAGCGAGTGAGTTAACAAAGCCATTATGACTATAAGGAGAATCTAAATAAGAGAATGTCCGATGATATTGTTTTGTATCTAATTGCCAACGACTGATTTTCCGGTCTACACTACCGCTAATAATTTGCTGACCGTTAGGACTAATGGCAACAGATAAAACAGCATCAGCATGACCAGAAAAAGTATAAAGCCATTTGCCAGTATTTAAATTCCACAAACAAACTGTTCTATCATTACTTCCACTAATGCAAGTTTGACCATCAGGATTAATAGCTAAAGCATTCACTGCGGCTACATGGCCTTTGAGAATTCGTACACACTTCCACCTTTTCTGCAATTGGTTTGGTTGAGATACTATTTTGGGTTCAGTTTTAGAAGGATGAGATTTAGGAGGAAGAACTTGCTTTTTTACCTTTGCCTTGAGTGCTTGTAATTCATCCTCAACTTCCAAAGCGGCAAATTTTTGATTAATATCCTCACCAGATAAAAATAAACCTAACTCTATGGCTACGGTAGAATAATAGTCCATCTGTAAGACTTTTTCTTCCATCCGTTCAAAAAGCTGCAAGGGCATTTCCTTAACTTCAGATTCATCTAACAGCTTGGCAATACCATAAGCGGCGAGTCCCACCACAGCACCAATTCCCGCCATCGGAACTGTACCAATACCAAATGCTAACCCGATTTTTGGTGCGACTAATCCCATTCCACCGACGAGGCTAGCAACTCCAGCACCACCAATTGCACCAATTCCCATTACACCGCAAGCAAGTGCATCCCCCTCGGTTATTGCTTGAAAAGCACCATAAACAGCTGCACCAGCAACAGCGCCAATACCAACTACGGGAGCCGCACCAATTCCTATACCACCAAAACTGCCGACAATTCCTATGCCGCCAACTGTTGAGGAGATACCTACACCTGCTACACTTCCTCCAGCAAGAAATGCTGCACCTGTTTGGGAGGTTGATTTCATTTTGATTTAAGGAGTTGTTGAACTGGAAGTAATTTGAGTAACCTGGTTTTGAGAATTTAATGTTAACTGAGTTTCTTCTAAATAATAAGTATCGTCTCCTTGTTCAAAGAGTTGACTAGACAAAATTATTTGATCTTTGGTTTCTTCGGTTTTTTCAAAAGGGAATTTACTGTTGACAGCAGCTTGGGCAATACTCTTGGCTTTCTCTTGATCAATACTGGATATGAAATGAATATCAGTAGTAAATGATTCTGTGCCAGAAACTTTGATGTAAACTATGCCATTAGCAAATTGATATGGTTTCAAGATAGTACAATAAGTATTTTGATTAGTTTGTTCACAAATGTTATTCCATTTGGGCAAATTAGCGATGAGTTGTGGTTGAATTGGTGATTGACTAAAGCTAGTATCTGTGTCAAGTTTTTGACAGCCTTCTTCGCAGTCAGGCGGATCTGAGATGGGTTGTGGTTGTTCAACAGGGATATCTGAAATTGGTTTTGGTTGCTCAGTAGGAGTATTGGAAGTTGGTGGTGATTCGGTTTGTGCGTTTTGGTCACAGGCAGTCAAAATTGAGGCGAAAGCAATGATAATAATAATTCCTATTTTTTTCATGATGTAAAAGAATTTGATTAACTAACCACAGAGGCGCAGAGAACGCCGAGAAAGAGGTAAAGTATGGTTTTTTAGCTTGATTTTGCTTTTATTTGAATAATGGTTTGTTCTATAAATTGCAAGTCAAGGAATTGATTATTAATATATGCCGTTATTTCTTCTAGTTGTTTGTGAATACTATCGGCAGTTTGTTGGTGAGTATACTTACGCATCAATGCTTCACGTGCCAAGTCTTCACTACCTTTTTTCATAGCTAATAAAGCTATTTGATTGCAAGATGCAATTTTATTTTGGGCTTGTTTGTAATTTTCTCGTACTCTGTTTTGATTAGTTTTAGTAGAATGGATATTCTGACTGATAATTTGTTTGACTTGGTTGAGGGATTCAATCACTTGCTTTGAATCATTAGTATTCTTATCTCCATTAAGGAGCTGGCATACACCATAAGCACCAAGTCCCACTACTGCACCAGCCGCCGTCACAGGAGCCATGCCGATGCTAAATCCCGTTCCGGCTGCTAGTAATCCCATATTGCCAATGGTGCTAGAAACTCCTACACCACCTGCTGCTCCCAATGCAGCTGCACCTAATGCTAGAGAGTCTCGGTTTTCTATTCCCTTTTTAGCTCCATAAGCGGCTGTACCGGTAACTGCTCCTACAGCTAATAAATGAGGCGCACCAATACCAATCGCTGTTCCTGCGGCTGCTAATCCCATCCCACCCACTGTGTCAGATACAACAGCACCAGCCACTACTCCGCCACCAATAAATGCTGCTTTTTCTGCTTGATGGAAATCTACCTGTTTAAAGTTACCTAGTGTGCTATTGACATTTGCACGGACAATACCATTGATGCGCTTACCTAGTCCCATAGTTTTGCGTTTCTTTCTCAGGGTTAATACGTTTAGAAAACGTAGTAGATAATACTTTAATTCAGTCTAATTCATGTATAGCTGAAATCTGGATTTTTGCACTGAAATTTTGTGTAAGATACAGCATTCCGCTATCTTAAGTTTTGAGATAACAAATTGCGCTTAACATGACTTCAGTTTCTCCTCACAAAAAAGCCAAAGCCCTCAAATCTACTAGCCGTCGCCCTGCTAAAGAACTTTGTAGCGAGTGCGGACTGTGTGATACATACTATATTCACTATGTCAAGGAAGCTTGCGCCTTTATTAATCAGCAGATAGGCGACTTGGAAGAACAAACCCACAGGCGATCGCGTGATCTAGATAACGAAAATGAACTCTACTTTGGTGTTCATCAAGACATGATGGCAGCCCGGAAACAACAGCCCATCGCAGGCGCTCAATGGACGGGTATTGTTAGTAGTATTGCCATTGAAATGCTGAATCGCGGCTTAGTTGAAGGTGTGGTTTGTGTGCAAAACACCAAAGAAGACCGCTTTCAACCCATGCCTGTTATCGCCCGTACCCCAGAAGAAATACTGGCAGCTAGGGTAAATAAACCAACATTATCGCCCAACCTTTCTGTTTTGGAACAGATAGAGCAATCAGGGATGAAGCGATTATTGGTGATTGGTGTGGGTTGCCAAATTCAAGCGCTCAGGGCTGTAGAAAAACAACTAGGGTTAGAAAAGCTGTATGTTTTAGGTACACCTTGCGTAGATAATGTTACCCGCGCCGGGCTGCAAAAGTTCTTAGAAACCACCAGCCGATCGCCAAAGACAGTGGTACATTATGAATTCATGCAAGACTTCCGGGTGCATTTCAAACATGAGGATGGTTCCACGGAAACAGTGCCATTCTTTGGTTTGAAGACTAATAAACTCAAAGATGTCTTTGCGCCTTCCTGTATGAGTTGCTTTGATTACGTCAACTCCCTGGCAGATTTGGTTGTCGGTTATATGGGCGCACCTTTCGGCTGGCAGTGGATTGTGGTGAGAAATGATACAGGAAAGGAAATGTTGGACTTGGTGCAAGACCAGTTAGATACCCAGCCTGTAATGTCCCAAGGAAACCGGAAAGAAGCGGTGCAGCAAAGTATTCCTGCTTACGATCAGGGTGTGACTTTGCCGATGTGGGCGGCGAAGCTTATGGGTGTGGTGATTGAGAGGATTGGGCCTAAGGGTTTGGAGTATGCCCGGTTTTCCATTGATTCGCACTTTACGCGGAATTATTTGTATGTGAAGCGGAATCATCCGGAAAAGTTGGCGGAGCATGTGCCGGAGTTTGCGAAGCGGATTGTGGGGCAGTATAAGTTACCGGAGTAGAATCTCACGCAAAGGCGCAAAGACGCAAAGGTAAAAAGTTTCTTTGCGTCTTGAGTGTCAAGTTTTATAACTTATTGACTACGCGGGAAATACCATCTTTGATGAGGCAGGCTCCGAAGTTGATGAGTAAGCCAAGGCGTTTATTAGCAATAGTTAGGTAGGTGAGTAATTGCTTTTTATGGACTGGGTGAACTGCTTCTACTGATTTAAGTTCGATAATTACCTTGTCTTCAACAATGAGGTCTGCACGAAAACCTAACTCTAAATGTACACCCTCATACACAATGGGTATGGGTTGCTGCCTTGTTACTGTCAACCCCCGCTTTCCCAACTCATAAGCTAGAACTGCTTCATAAACAGATTCCAACAACCCAGGCCCCAACCTTACATGAACCTTGAAGGCAGCATCCACAATCACCTTCGCGATTTCATTCTCATTCATCTTTCTTTGCGCCTTTGCGACTTTGCGTGTCACAATCTTAACTCATGTAACCTGCGACACCGCCACCATCGCCGCCTCTAGTGCGATCGCTACATGAGTCCAATGAGTCCCCCCTTGGCAATAAACCACATAAGGCTCTCTTAAAGGCCCATCCGCCGAAAACTCCAAAGTACTCCCCTCAATAAATGTCCCCCCAGCCATGATTACCTGGCTCTCATATCCCGGTATGTTATCGGGTATCGGCTCTAGGTAAGAACCCACAGGTGAATGCTGCTGTATCGCCTTACAGAAAGCAATTAACTTAGCAGCAGAACCCAATTTAATCGCCTGAATTACGTCCCCACGGGGTGCTAAAGGTGCGGGATTTACCGGATACCCCAATTTATCAAACACATACCCAGTTAAATGAGTCCCCTTCATCGCCTCCCCTACCATCTGGGGAGCTAAAAATAAGCCTTGGAAGAGCAAACGATTTTGGTCAAAGGTCGCACCCCCATAACTACCAATACCAGGAGCAGTTAACCGACAAGCGGCTGCTTCTACTAAATCAGCACGACCAGCAACATAACCGCCAGCATTGACAATTGTCCCGCCAGGATTTTTAATCAATGACCCCGCCATTAAGTCAGCACCGACATCTGTAGGTTCCCTGGTTTCAATAAATTCGCCGTAACAATTATCTACAAAGCAGACTGTGTTGGGGTTTTGCTGTTTAACTAAATGAACGATTTTTTCTATATCGGCAATTGATAAACTCGGTCGCCAGGAATAGCCGCAAGAGCGCTGAATTAACACTAAACGCGTATTATCAGCCACACTTTTAGATAAGGTTTGCCAATCTATAGTTCCTGCTGGGGTTAGCTCCAATTGACGGTAATTTATGCCAAACTCAATAAGAGAACCTTGACCTTTTCCCCGTAAACCAATGACTTCTTCGAGCGTATCGTAAGGAGAACCGACAACTGCTAACATTTCATCTCCAGGACGGAGAACACCAAATAAAGCACAGGCGATCGCATGAGTTCCAGAAACAAACTGCACTCGCACAGCCGCAGCTTCAGCACCCATGACTTCGGCAAAAACTTTATCTAAAGTTTCTCGTCCTAAATCATCGTGTCCATAACCACTTACACCAGCAAAATGGTGTGCGCCTACACGGTGATTACGAAAGGCATCTAAGACTCTTTTGAGATTATGCTTGACCTGAGTGTCAATTCCAGAAAAAATCTCTATCAGTGCCTGTTCTGCTTGTTGCAGCTGTTCCAAGCTGTTCATTAGTTCCTCTTTCAAAAAAATTATAGATATGCGGATTTTTCAATCGCGCAGATTAGGCTGGACAATTTCAATTCGGGTTATTGCATGACAATTGCTACTTCAACTAAACCTCAAATTAATTGGGTAAATACCCTATTTTTCATTGGTCTGCACATCGGCGCTCTTTTTGCTTTTGTTCCTAGTAACTTTAGCTGGAATGCCGTTGGTGTGGGTTTCTTTCTCTATTGGGTGACTGGTGGTCTAGGCGTTACCCTAGGATTTCACCGGTTGGTAACTCACCGCAGTTTTCAGACTCCCAAATGGCTTGAGTATTTCTTGGTTTTTTGCGGGACGTTGGCCTGTCAAGGAGGGCCAATTGAGTGGGTAGGTACACATCGCATTCATCATTTACATTCTGATACCGAACCAGATCCCCATGATTCCAATAAAGGCTTCTGGTGGAGTCACATGGGTTGGTTAATTTATCATTCTCCCTCTCACGCTGACGTTCCTCGCTTCACCAAAGACATTGCCGAAGACCCAGTTTATCAGTTTTTACAGAAATATTTCATTTTGATCCAGGTGGCTCTGGGTTTATTACTCATGTACCTTGGTGGCTGGTCTTTCGTGGTTTGGGGAATCTTTGCTCGCATTGTCTGGGTTTACCACTGTACTTGGTTGGTGAACAGCGCTACCCACAAATTTGGTTATCGCACTCATGATTCAGGCGATCGCTCAACTAACTGCTGGTGGGTCGCCGTGCTAGTGTTTGGTGAAGGCTGGCATAATAACCACCATGCTTATCAATACTCAGCTCGTCACGGGCTGGAATGGTGGGAAATCGATTTAACTTGGATGACAATTCAACTGCTGCAAGTACTTGGTCTGGCTACTAATGTGAAATTGGCAGACAAAAAGCAGTAATTTCCTTGCTTCATGGTCAATAGTGGATAAATTACAGAATTTATTCACTATTGGCGAAAAAGTAATTTCTACCAGCAACTAATAACCATTCACACTCTCAGAAAATATCGACCATAGCTACTAAAAATAGTGCATTTGTATAGCTTAGGTTGCTATAATCCGAGACGCTAATGTTAAGAAATTTTGCGGCAAGTCGCTTTTTTTGGTGACTTGGCAGTCAAGCGTGTTGTTTTCCAGGTGTTCATGACTACATCAATAATCAACAGCCAGAAACTAGGTGACGACCTTAGCGATCCCAACCTGAAGTTAAAAGATATTATCAAAAGCTTGCCACGGGAATGTTTTCAGCAGAACCGTCGTAAAGCTTGGACACAAGCACTACTCAGTGTCTTTATGGTTGGCTTGGGCTACTTTTTTCTGGCAATCAGTCCTTGGTTTCTCTTGCCCCTAGCTTGGATTTTTACGGGCACTGCTTTAACAGGATTTTTTGTAATTGGCCATGATTGTGGTCACAGATCTTTTGCCAAACGTCGTTGGGTAAATGATTTAGTAGGGCACATATTTATGATGCCTTTAATTTATCCCTTTCACAGTTGGCGGATTAAGCATAACTATCACCATACTCATACCAATAAGTTGGATGAGGATAATGCTTGGCATCCTATTAGAACACACGTGTTTGCAAATTGGACTTTCTTACAACAGTTTGCCTTTGAAGGATTCATGCGTAAGCGCCTGTGGTGGGTAGGTTCCATTGGACATTGGGCAGTAGTGCATTTTGACTGGCGGAAATTCAAAACCAAAGACCAATCAAGTGTAAAGCTATCTGTGGCTGTAGTAGTTGTGTTTGCCGCGATCGCTTTTCCTCTGCTGATTGCTACAACTGGTATTTGGGGATTTGTCAAGTTTTGGCTACTGCCCTGGATGGTTTACCATTTTTGGATGAGTACCTTCACCATCGTTCACCACACTGCCGCAGATGTTCCTTTTGCAGCAGCAAACAAGTGGAATGAGGCTCTAGCACAGCTATTTGGTACCATTCATTGTGATTATCCCCATTGGGTAGAAATCCTGTGTCATGATATCAATGTTCATGTTCCTCATCACATTTCTACTGCTATTCCTTCTTATAATTTGCGGCTGGCCTATAGCAGCATCAAGGAAAATTGGCAGCCTTATCTACACGATGAATGTCAGTTTTCTTGGTCTTTAATGAAGCAAATTACAGACCAGTGCCAACTATACAAAACTGATGTTGGTTATAAGTCTTTTAAAGAATATTACGCAGAACAATAAACATTGCTGCAAATAGATTTTCTATGAGCAACTCACGCTCTTGCAATCACAAGAGCGTTTATTGTCCTGCAAATTAAATAGATTCTGGTAATTTTTTTAGGTAAATTACCAGAGATTATCTTCTTGTGTATTAGTGCAAGCTGATACTAAAGACATTCCAAACAAGTCCGATTTATATCCCATATCAAGAATACAGTGCAATCAAAATCCATAACTTTCAATAATCCTGATGACTGTGAACCATCTGAGGATACAACCAAACTTCCCTTTACTCTTCAGGATTTGAAAGCTGCAATACCTGCTGAATGCTTTCAGCCAAGTGTGACAAAATCCCTATTTTACTTCTTGCGCGACATCCTCATCATCAGTCTGCTTTATGCAGTCGCTAATTATCTGGATTCTTGGTATTTTTGGCCCATTTTCTGGGTTATGCAAGGAACAATGTTTTGGGCTTTGTTTGTAGTCGGACATGACTGCGGACACCAATCTTTTTCTAAGCAGAAATGGCTCAATGATTTGATTGGGCATTTATCTCACACACCAATCCTAGTTCCTTATCACGGTTGGAGAATTAGTCATAGAACTCACCACAAAAATACTGGCAATATCGATAATGATGAAAGCTGGTATCCTGTGACAGAATCACAATATAAGGAAATGCCATTCCTGCAAAAGATCGGTCGATATTATGTTTTCCTTTTGGCTTATCCAGTGTACTTGTTCAAGCGTTCTCCTAACAAAGAAGGCTCTCACTTTTCGCCTAATAGCCCACTTTTTAAACCATCAGAAAAATGGGATATCATCACTAGCACTGTACTCTGGATTGGTATGGTAGGCTTGCTAGGTTTCTTCACCTATCAATGGGGTTGGATGTGGTTGCTCAAATACTACGCTATACCCTACATTGTGTTTGTAATTTGGCTAGACTTGGTGACCTTTTTGCATCATACTGAGCAAGATATTCCCTGGTATCGTGGCGAAGATTGGACTTTTCTGAAAGGTGCAATTTCTAGTATTGATAGAGATTACGGTTTGGTGAATCACATCCATCACGATATCGGTACTCATGTTGCTCACCATATTTTCCTCAACATTCCGCATTACAATTTGCTGAAGGCGACGGAGGCGATTAAACCGGTGATGGGTGAATACTTCCGCAAGTCTGAGGAACCTATTTGGCAATCTTTACGGCGTTCTGCTATTAGTTGTCATTTTGTTCCGGATACAGGTAGTAAGGTTTATTACACCTCGAAGAATAAATAAATTGCCTCGCAGACCAGAAATCTGGGGTTATATAAATGAAGTCCGTGTAAGCGGGCTTTTTTTTGTTTCACGCAAAGGCGCAGAGGCGCATAGAAGAGAACGCAAGGGAAATTAAGACAACTGGTGTATAGGTATTGAGGAATAGTCAGGTTACTATAAATTTAAAGTGAACTATATCTGAAAAGTTGTATGACTCTCACTATTAAAGATGTAGAAAGACTACAACAAAAGCTACAAGAAGATGAGCAGGACTACCAAATAGAACTGCAAGAAGGAAATATTTTAGTTATGGGGCCATCGGATATTGAGTCTAGTGAAATCGGCGCTGAGTTGATCAGATTATTAGGTAATTGGATAAAACCTCGGAAACTTGGCCGAATATTTGACTCAAGCGGTGGGTTTGTTATGCCAAATACAGATTTACGCGCTCCTGATGTTTCTTTTGTAGCGGCGGCGAGACTGAAGCGCACTGTGAGAGATTTTGGTCAGTTAGTACCTGATTTGGTTGTAGAAATAAAATCGAAAACAGATAGAATTTCTAAGTTAGAAGATAAAGTTAAGTTATTTTTAGAATTAGGTGCAAAAGTAGGAATATTAATTAATCCTGATGAGTTAACTGTGAGCGTATATCGTCTTAATGGTGATGTTGAAGTTTTAACAGGTGATGATAAGTTAACTATTAATGAGTTATTCCCTGGTTGGGAAATTGTTATTTCTGAATTATGGCCGCCTGTATTTGAGTAATTAAAATCGCTAAGAATTAGGAATATATTTTGCGGCATGATGAAGGCTCTCTTAAAAATTGTTATGGAAATTTTTAAAGATACACTTGAAGCTCGATAACCTACTAAGTCGAACTCAGGTTAAAATGTAATGGAATTGGACGTAACGATCGCAGCAAAGTTTATTCAATTGGTGTTAAATTGCATCAATCAAGAATATCCACATAATAATATATTCTGGTTTGAAAGCGATGAGGATATTAAGCCGCCACGCCAACTAACACCAGCTTTTTATGGTTGTTTGGATTGGCATTCAGCCGTACATGGACACTGGTTGCTCGTACGTTTAGCTCGTTATTTTCCTGAAGCTGATTTTCAAGCAAAAGTGAGGGAAGCATTAGCACTCAGCTTTACCCATGAGAAAATTCAAGGAGAGATTTTCCATTTAAAGCGACATCCCTTTTTTGAATGTCCTTATGGTTTTGCATGGTTTTTACAACTCACCGGAGAATTGCGCGAATGGACTGATCCCGAAGCAAAAGAATGGTTAGCTGTGCTGGAATCTCTAGAAACATTGGTTGTAAATAATTTCCATTGCTGGTTGCAAAGGCTAGAAATTCCAGATCGTACCGGGGCGCATTTTAACACAGCGTTGCCACTAGGTATGACACTAGATTGGTCACGAATCACAAATAATCAGGACTTTGTTCACCAAATTGCTATTAAAGCTAGAAAATTCTATTTGAATGATCAGAATTATCCATTGCATTTCGAGCCACTAGGCTATGATTTTGTCTCTCCTGGACTGGCTGAAGCTGACCTGATGCGACGAGTTCTTTCACCAATAGATTTTGCTAATTGGCTGACTCATTTTCTCCCTCAGTTACTTACTGAAGAACAAAGACACTGGTTAGCACCTGTACAAGTCACTAACCCTAACGACTTTTTACAATCTCATTTTCGCGGTCTTAATCTTAGTCGTGCTTGGATGATGGAAGGTATAATTTCAGGGTTGCCGATTGATGATTGTCGAGTTGATGTACTTCGTTGTGCTGCTGATTTACATCGTCAGTTTGGGCTAATCGATGTCGCAGATGAACATTATTCCAGTAGTCATTGGTTAGGGACGTTTGCGGTTTATCTCGTAACTGCGCGTGGATTATTTCAGTAACACGCTACATGGGACTACAAAAATATGTTGGTTGCTTGCAGGAATTACAGCAATTGCATCTCGGAAACTAGACAAGGTGTTTTTCCAAGAAAAGACTTAATGGATCTGGTTGATAATCTCCAAATGGAGGGATTCTATAAAACCCAAATTTTTCATACAGTCCAATGGCCTCTGGTTGATAGATACCTGTTTCTATACGCAGTGTGTATATATTCGCTTGCTTTGCAGTTAGTTCTATCTGATTCAGAATTTTTTTGCCAATTCCTTTCCCCCTAAAACTGGGTTTAGTATACATGCGCTTCACTTCTGCGTAACCCTCTGGAAAGTATTTTAAAGCTCCACAGCCAACTGGTTCATTGTCTAATCTGGCAAGGAAAATAGTGACTGATTGATGAAGTAGATCAGAAATATCAAGACCGTGATTACTCTCAGGAGGATAAAGCGCCGCCAAATAATTATCCAGTTCCTCAATCAATTCCTGAATAGCAGAACAAGTGGGATTCTCAGGGGTGATTACTATTTGTGGCACAATCATTTAACATTCTCCACGACTAAAATCGCCCATTTCCCTGAACAATGTGCTTCACCGTCGTTAGGGTTTCCAAACTAATAAATCCCCGGCGGTGTCCTTTTTGATTGGACATACCGAGAAATACTGAGTCTCCTCGCGAAGGATTACGCGAAAAACGCGGCGAGGTGTTGATGTAAGTAGAGGCGCTGTTCACACCTAAAGCAAACTGGCGGCTTTCTTGATAGGATTCTGTGACAATGCAGTCAGCATGACCGCTACTGTGTTGATTAATCCAGGCGATCGCATCTTCTAAACTATCCACTAGTTTAAAGGCGACTGTCTTAGTTAAATAAGCACTTCCCCATTCTTCGTCTTTCACCGGATGCAAGTGGGGGAACGCTTCCACCAATTCTTCATCTCCTTTAATTTCAAAGCCTTTTTCTTTTAAGCTGTTCCACAAAACTGCCAAAGATGAGGGCATAGCTTGGCGATGAATAAGTACTTTTTCAATGGCGTTTACTGGATCTGGTTCACTCTCATGGCTATCCATAATCATCCAGCGCACCATCTCTAAGCTGCTATTGAGCGACCAGTAGAGATAACAGTTACCCATCGCTGATTTTAAGACTGGGCAAGTTGCTTGTCGCATTACCTGCTGGACTAAGCTAGAACGTCCGTAGGGAATCACTAAATTCAAGTACTGGTCTTGGGTGACTAAATCCCGAATTGAAGCACCATGTTCTGCTGTAATCAGTTCTAAACAGCCTGGTGGTAGACCTACTTCTGCAATAGCACTTTGCAGTACATTAGCGATCGCCTCGTTGGAATGACTAGCTTCTGTACTACCTTTAAGAATGAGACTGTTGCCAGTTTTAATACATAAACCCGCCGCGATCGCTCCTAAATCAGGAAACGCCTCATAAATAAATCCAATCACTCCCAAAGGCATTAACTGAGTGTAACTTTGGGAGTCTTCTAGTTGATAGTCAGCGTTCCTGACTCGCCGCAGTGGATCTGATAGTTCCCCCAAGCGTTGCAGGATTTCCACTGTCGCCTCTAGCCTGGTGGGAGTTAGCTTGAGCCAATCTAAAATTAGCTCTGGCACTGCCATTTCTTTGCTGGCTTCTAGATCCAAAGTGTTGGCTTCCAAAATGTCGTCAAACGAGTCTTGCAGTGCCTGTGCCATTGCCAATACAGCACGACTGCGATCTACTCCCTTGGTAAACCCCAACTTTAGGGAAGCTTGATGAGCGCGTTTAGCGCTAGTAATTGGTTCGGGGTAATCATCCAAAACTTCAACGGTCATTAAATTAACGTCTGTAGGTGAGCCAGACCATCAGTGCTGGCAAAATAGCCAACAGCACCGCCACCATTGCCCAAGCAATAATGCTGGAACCATTTGCCAATCGCAGTGCTAATGGTAACCATATAATCACTAGCACGAAAATAATGCCTAGTGCTATAGGCAGATAGCTTACTCCTAAACGAGCATGGGCCACATGCCAGCTATTTCCAGTCCAACGCCAAGCTCGTTTGTAGGGATAGGTGGTAGAAAGTTGTTCTAAAACATGACCATTATCTTCTACTACAAAGATTTGCTGACAGCGATCGCAACCAAATGCTTCTGTCAGTGTAATCGGAACTAACTGTCCTTTGCGACGGCAGGGACAGGGATATTCCATGTTAAAGTCGATTTTTTCGTGTTTTTGAGATTGCACAAGCGTTCTAATAACTTGAGCGTGTTTTCATGATTTATGAGAATCCCGTTCCCCAAAGCTTTGGAGTTCAGTTTCTCTTTTTTCAGCTCTTTATATAAATAACAAAGCAAATGCTAACATCGCCATGGTTGCTAACGCCAGATGCAGGCTGACGGAAAAAAGTGCTTTCTTCCTGTAGACGCTTCTGTGGTTGACCGCAGGGTGGAGCAAGTGGCAATGCTGAGTAAAATTACTTACTATTTTCTATTCTCTAGCTTTTAGCCCCTTTTTTTAAGCTTTACTGGTGCTACTTAGGCTGTCGTAATCTAGTGTAGTACACCGCATATAACAGAAATAGACTATAACTATACAAATTGTAGTTAAGCCATCTTAGTCTTGCGGGTTATCCTGACCTGTAATTTACATTTTTTCATAAGCGGGTAACGCGATTCGAACGCGCGACATTCACCTTGGCAAGGTGACGCTCTACCACTGAGCTATACCCGCAATTGCCGTGTAAATTATATATTCTCAAATTTAATCCTATTTGTCAAGCCCCTTTTTTAAGTGCTGAGTGCTGAGTGCTGAGTGCTGAGTGCTGAGTGCTGAGTGCTGAGTAAAAGAACAGGACTTAGCACCCAGAATTGTTTCAGCCTAGTTCTTCTGACTCCGCAGTTAAATTGCCTAAGCTTTTACCTGGAAAAGAAGCTGGCAAAGATTGAGCGTTACGGGGATATGACTCTGTGAGGTTAGAGCGTAATTGCCGCATCAGACTAGCCATTTCCAGGGCATTCATGGCATAATCCCAACCATGATTACCTTTAATGCCTGCCCGCTCTAAAGCTTGCTGCATAGTATCCACTGTCAAAATGCCAAAGATTACTGGCACGCCAGTTTGAAAGCTAGCAGCAGCAATACCCTTAGATACTTCGGAAGATACATAATCAAAATGGGGCGTTTGTCCTCGGATGACAGCACCCAAGCAAATTACAGCATCATAACGATGAGAAAGTGCTAGTTGACGAGCTACGAGAGGCACTTCAAAACTTCCCGGAACCCAAACATAGTCTACCTGATTCCCGTGGGGGTCTGGGTCTACACCGTGGCGTTTCAAGCAATCTTGACATCCCTCTAGCAGCTTTCCGGTAACCAGGTCATTAAATCGACCAATAACCACTGCTAAACGCAAAGGTTCTGTTTGAGTAAAAGTTCCCTCGAAAACTGCCATGACTGCCTCTTAATCGAATATACTCTGGCCAATATACATTTCTTCTTTAAATGTAGAAGAGCAGGAGAGCACAATTAGATAAATAAGACAAGGGAAAAGGAAAACTTATCCATTTACCTTCTGCCTTAGTCTTTGGCTCTTCTGCCCCTGTAATCGCTATGCTATTTGTCTGCAATAAAATTTAAGCGATTGCGTAAAACGCACGCTGCGCGAACGCCTAAACTACAAAAAAGTTTAATACCCCGACTAAAAGCACCAAGGCAATCCAGACTCCAGAACCGAGCCAAAGCAGCCTTTTTGATTCGACCCAGTTTTGCGGAGTAGCATAGGCAACAGGAACGCCAACTACTAGCACAAAAGACATGGCAACAAGAGCTATTAAAGCGAATTGGAATATTATGGTCATTTTTGCTTCTCCCAAAACAGCGCAATACTAAAAATAGAATATCCTAAAGGACGACACTAACAGTTTTTCCTTATTTGTTAAGCTAGCAGAAATTGCGTCACTATAGTTATCAGTTAGTTCTCAATAGTCAGTTGTTTGTACTACTGACCACTGGCTCTTGACTAAACAAGTGCTAAATACTTTCTTTCAACTTAGTTTTCTTAGTTCTTTTCTCTACTCAGCACTTAGCACTCAGCACTCAGCACTCAGCACTTAGCACTCAGCATGGGCTAAACGCCCCGCTACCGCTCTACGCGCAGCCATGCCCGCAGGGCTTTACAGCACTCAGCACTCAGCACTCAGCACTACTGAAAGCTATGGACTTAATTCTTTGCCACACAACTGCTGATTTTGATGCCCTAGGTGCGGCAGTAGGTCTGACATGCCTACTACCGGGAAGTAAGATTGTGCTGAGTGGTGGCGCACATCCGCCTGTCAGAGATTTTTTGGCGTTGCACCGGGATGAGTATCCCCTGATTGAGAGACGTTCGGTCAATCCCGAAAAGATTCGCTCCCTGAGGATTGTGGATACACAACAGCGCGATCGCTTGGGTAAAGCTGCTGAATGGTTAGATTTACCCAACTTAAGGGAAATCATAGTTTATGACCATCACTTAGGGCAAGAACTAGATATTCCCGCCACGGAAGCTTATATTGAACCAGTGGGAGCCACCACAACTTTAATGGTGGAGCAATTGCAACAACAGCAAATTTCTCTCACTCCATCCCAAGCAACAGTGATGGCTTTAGGCATCCACGTTGATACTGGCTCGTTGATATTTGACAGCGCTACACCACGAGATGCACTAGCTTTAGCTTGGTTGATGCAACAAAAAGCTAGATCAGCAGTAATTTCCACTTACCTTGACCCCGGTTTATCTCCCCAATTACAGCAGTTATTAACTGAAGCACTTGAGAATTTAGCATATTTTTGTTTACGTGGATATACGATTGGCTGGGTAACTTTAAAAACTACTAATTTTGTACCAGGATTATCGAGTCTGGCATCACAACTAATTGAATTAACCGAAATTGATGCCTTACTCTTGGCAAACACATATGCCCACGATGAAGATGACTCACGCTTAATAGTAATAGGGCGATCGCAAATTCCCGGCGTGAATCTCAACTTATTATTTCAAATGTTCGGCGGTGGTGGTCATTCTCAAGCCGCATCGTTGAGTTTGCGAGGAGTTAATGCACAGGCAATCTTAAAGCAATTGCAAGACGGTATCAAAGCCGCGATTCCCCATCCGCCTAAGGCGAGAGACTTGATGTCCTCCCCAGTCCGCACTATTCGCCCCGAAACAACAATTGCGGAGGCGCAACGCATTTTGTTACGTTATGGACACTCTGGCTTATCTGTAGTTGATACCCAAGGTCAACTGGTAGGAATTATTTCGCGGCGGGATATTGATATTGCCCTACACCACGGATTTAGTCATGCGCCGGTCAAGGGCTATATGACCACAAACTTAAAGACGATTACACCAGACACCATTCTGCCACAAATCGAAGGGCTGATGGTGACATACGATATTGGGCGTTTACCAGTATTAGAAAACGAACAACTAGTGGGAATTGTCACCCGTACTGATGTGTTACGGGAATTGCATCAAGCCGATGAAGAGGAGAGATGGGGAGATGAAGAGGACAAATTCAAAATTCAAAATATCTCCTATGGCTACGGCACACAAGCTATCAAAGATGCTGCGCGAACAAAATTAAAAATTAATTTAAGTACTGAATTGCAAAATCGGCTGGCGTCGCAACTTTGGCTACTACTGACCATAGCCTCTCAAGAAGCAGAAAAACGGGGTTGGCATCTGTATTTGGTGGGGGGTGCAGTGCGGGACTTGCTGTTAACTGAAGCAGCAGCAGGTACTTTGATGATTACAGATATTGACCTGGTGGTTGATGGCTTTCACAAAACAGCAGATGTTGGTGCTGGAGTGGAACTAGCCAAGGCACTCCAGGAAATTTACCCAGCAGCGCGCTTGGAAGTTCACGGGGCTTTTCAAACTGCCGCTTTACTATGGCATAAAGACCCAGAATTAGATTCTTTGTGGGTGGATATTGCCACTGCTAGAACGGAATTTTATCCTTACCCAGCCGCAAATCCCGAAGTTGAGGCGAGTTCGATTCGTCAAGACTTGTATCGTCGAGATTTTACAATTAACGCCTTAGCCTTACGCCTCACCTCCCCTCGTGCTGGTGAATTACTCGATTTCTTCGGCGGGTTACTGGATTTACAAGCCAAGCAAATCCGAGTTTTACACGCCAACAGTTTTATTGAAGATCCCACTCGTATTTATCGCGGTGTGCGGTTTGCTGTACGCTTTGGATTTCACCTGGAACCGCAGACAGAAGAGTTTATTCGTTATGCCATCAACAGTGGTATTTACGATCGCACTGCCCAAACCAACACTAAAACCCCAGCGCTGCAAACTCGACTCAAAGCCGAATTAAAATATATTCTCCAAGCCCCCTACTGGAAATCGGCTTTACAGTTACTCGATCAATTAGGGGCGTTGCAGTGTATCCATTCTACCCTCAAGCTAGATCAAGAACTCCTACGGCAATTACGTTTATTAGAACGCTGTTTACGACGATTTGACCCCCAACAAACCCTCATCCATTGGGAAATGCGTCTAGAAGCTTTAATTGCCCACTTAGAACCAAAATATCGGGCGAAGGTAGCAAAAAATTTGCACTTACCAGAGGACGCTAATAAACGGTTGAAAAACTTGGTTACAGCCCAAGCTGAGATGATGGAATCATTACCCCAATGTCAGCTTCCTAGTCAAGTGGCGCATTTGTTGCAACAGTATGACTTGCCCATGCTGATTTTAATCGCCCTACATAGTCCGCGACTACTCAGGCAAAAGATTTGGCATTACCTCACAGTTTTGACCAACGTACAGCCGATTTTAAATGGTAACGACTTAAAACAATTGGGTTATAAACCAGGCCCACAGTATCGACAAATTTTAGATAATTTACTTGCTGCTACCCTTGATGGCGTGATTAAAAATAGAGATGAAGCTGAAAAGTTTTTAGCCCAGCATTATCCTCAATAAAATGTCTTGCACAGAGGTAAGTTTTATGCAAATACAAACACCAAAACGCTATTACACACCAGAAGAATATTTACAACTAGAGGAGACATCAGAATGTAGAAATGAATATCTAGATGGAGAAATTATGCCTATGGCTGATGGTACGACTAATCACAATGAAATTGCAGGTAATTTTTATGCCAATTTCAAATTCAGAATGCGGGGTAAAAATTACAAAATTTACATAGGAAAGGAACTAGTTGTCTATCTGGAGTAAACAACTGCAATAGTCCATCATAAATTCCCAGATTAAAGCTGCTGTATAAATCACTTTGAATGATGTTTTCTGCTGATTTTATTACTTGAGCAATGGTTATAACTATTGATCCTGCTGCAAGTATTTATTTTATTTTATCATTGGTGATTGCAGACCTTACCAGGCGATCGCATTCTTAGCTAGTCAGATAGATAAATTATATGTGCAAGGTTTTTCTTATTCAAGAAGCACTCTTTTACGGCTTGATTAAAGATTTCTCAAACTGGCGAATTTAGCAATTAACTTACGTCGTTTTAGGAGTAAATAAGATATCTGCTAGGGGTAATCCGGTTCCTGTTGCTGTGTACTACGCAGATACACACAGACTAATAGGGGCAATTCTCTTCATCAATGTTGTTCACAATAAGTAGGTCGATGCAAATAAAGTGGCTCTCCCAGAGTGGTTATGATAAAATACTAAGAAAAAAGCAAATATATCTCAATACAATTAGCAGTGATTGGTGGGAACAACCCAAGCGGGGAAGGAAATACAGAAGTAATTGAAAAGATAAAAGACAATAAATATTAAAAATAAAATTACCATTTTAATAAATATGCCTTCTAATCCCTTACTTCATTTTATTACTAAACTGATTAATATTGAAGATATCAAGGTAGTGAATTACGATTTTATCACCGACGATGAAATCGTAATTGAAATCCAAAATCAGTCAAAAGTTTCTCAGTGTCCTCACTGTGGAAAGACAACTAATAAAACTCATCAAAATCATTGGTATATGGTCAGAGATATACCAATGAGTGACTATCAAGTAATTTTAAAAGTAAATCGTCGTCAATTGAAGTGTACAGAATGTCAGAAAGTCTTTAGCGAAAAATTGTCCTTTGTAAAAACTAGAAGAACTTACACAAAAAGACTAGCGATGAAAGTAATCAAGGAAGTCTTAGAAACTGATGTAGAGAGTGCAGCTAGAAGAAATAGAATGACACCATCTGAGATAGAAACAATATTAAAAGAACTAGAATCAGATTTACTAAAAGAAAAACCTCGTCAGATAAAAAAGCTAGGAATAGATGAAATCACACAATTAAAAGGTGGAAAGAATTATGCAGCAATATTAGTAGATTTAGAGGCAAGAAGACCGATAGCATTGTTAGAGAAAAGAAATAAAGCAGTTATAGCAGAATACTTATCCAGTCTAGGTTCAGAGATATTGAATCAAATAGAAGAAGTCAGCATAGACTTATGGATACCCTATAAAAGTTTAATCCAAGAAATGCTACCTAATGCTCAAGTGGTAGCAGATAGATTCCATGTAATGAAACACATAAATCAGGAGTTAGATGAAAGAAGAAAGGTAAGGATTCAGGTGCTGGGGTATTGACAAGTGTGGTAGGGGAAGCAGAATATAGCAATTATGGAAAAAGACCTGCCACCAAAACTAGACATTGAAACCCTAAAGCAGTTGGAGAAAGAGCAACTGG
>JADEXK010000021.1 GCA_015207155.1 Nostocales cyanobacterium LEGE 11386
TTCAAAAGGGTTCTATCTTGCTCTCTAGTCAGAAATACCCTTAAACGGCTGCCCATATCCCTGTTACCTTTGTAGACACATTTTACGTTTTTACTTATCTTTACACAGTTTGGTTTTTTCACCTCGTTTTACTTAATTGTTCATCTATAATTAACCAATCTGCATTTAATTCTAAAGCTAGAACTATTGCTGACGACTCACCTGGGTCTAATTTAGTTTTTAAGGATTCTACGAAACTAATATTTTTAATTGGTTGGACTTGAATCCAATTCAATGTTTTGACTTCTTGCGCTCCTGGTATAGAATCTCCCCATACGGTTAATTCTTGAAAAACTGCTGATGAGATAATAACTTCTCCATAAATTTGTTCTAATAAATGAAGTTTGCCTATAGCCGCTAGATTAGTAATAGGTGAGGTATTGCTGACTATTGGCATAATTATTCTATAATACCCAAGTTTTGCAAATCAACCTCTAAGTCACTTTCATCATAATGAACAGGAATATTTCTTTTTGCCAATTCATTTTGGAATTGCAATAAAGGCATTTGAGAAAGTTGAGATGCTTTACCAATACTAATGTTCTTTTTTTGAAACAGAAGAATAATCAATTCTAAAATTAGTTCCTTTTCTGATAATCCACTTGCCTTGATAATTTCATCAAAAATAACTACATTCATTATTTTTCTCCAATGAATATGGTGTTCTTAGTTCTCCTACCACCTTGATAATAATCTAAGATTCTTTTGTAATTTCTTCAAAAGATAATTCATCAGTTTGAAATGTTTCTAGTAACTGGGTTAACTTCTTATTCAATGTTTCTTTTTCTAGCTCTTTACTGAGTAAAAGCTTTTCTGAATCAGATAGTTGTTTGACTAGAGTAAGAATTTGTTCAAATGTCAAGGGTAGTTGATAGGTATTTTGGAGCATAGTATCAAATCTTCTTTTATTCCTAATTATAGGTTTATCACTATTTTTACATCTTAATTTTACCGCCGAAACCAAGAGCGAACCCAACGCCACAACCGACGCAACCACGACGAGAAACTACAGGGGTTTGTGGTTGCAAAACGAGTAAGATTGTAGACAAGTAAATAATGCGTGACCAAGGTAGAAATTGACCAATAAGCCGAGAATTACAATATTAACCACAATCGCTATGCCCTAACAGACTATGAACAGTCAACCAAAACCCAATCTGAGTGAGTTAGAACAATCTCACAGTCAAGACATCGAAACAATTACGCTTTTGTTGGCGAAGATTTCCCAGCGCAGTCCATCGGAAATTAAACCACACCTGGATATTATGCTTGAGCGACTGGTGCAACCAGCGCAGGAACGTCCTTTCTATGAAACCGCTACTCCTGCTGAGTGGGTAGCCGCATTTCGGGATTGGGTAGAAAGTCACCGAGGGTTGAATCTACCTACACTGTCTGATGAAGCTATTAGCCGCGAAAGTATTTATGGAGAGCGAGATTAAGTGTCGTACTTGGTAGATACTAATGTTTTGTTGAGGAGTGTAGACCTTAGCCATCCCATGAACTTTGATGCTGCCAATGCTATCAGTACGTTACACAGTCGCGGTGAACAGTTGCACATTGTACCGCAAAACTTGATTGAATCTTGGAGCGTCTACACACGCCCAATTGAGCGAAATGGTTTAGGGCGTAGTGTAGCAGAAGCACAGGCAGAAGTTAACCGTTTAAAAGTGTTATTCCCAATGTTGCTAGATACTGAGGCAATTTACCAGGAATGGGAAAGGCTGGTAGTTGTCTATGGAATTAGAGGAATCAACGTACACGATGCGCGACTGGTTGCAGCAATGCTGGTGCATGGCTTAACTCATATTCTTACGTTTAATGTTAGTGATTTTGCCCGTTATTCAGAAATTACAACTATTAATCCCGGTACTATATAACTAATTTCATTCTTCACCAATTAGAAAGCTAATCCAAAGATTAGTATCAATATAGTTTAGCTGAATCAAATTCAATACCACGACGTGCAAAATATTTATCAATGTTAATCTGCACAAATAAATCCTTGAGTTCTTCGGCAATCTCTTGAGGTGGATTTCCTGATAAAGCTACTGCAATTAAACGTTCTGCTGCTGCAATTTCTCCACAGTCAATCGCTAAAGTTGCCGCACTACGATGTAAGACTGAACGTGTAGGTTCTGCTTCCAGATTGTTGATGATTAATTCTGCTGCTAACCTTTCTTTTTCAAATGCTTGTCTGGAAAGTTGCAAGGCTAAAACAGAGTCGCCTTTGAGTTTAGCAACTTGCGCCATTTCCGCAAAATCCATTGCTTGTTTATGTAAATCTTGAATCTGGTTCATTATGACCATCAATCAAAAAAATTCATTCTCGCCAATTATCGATTACTAAAGGATATCCTAACGCTTGGATATTTTGATAATGTTTAGTATTACCTGTTACTAAAACTAAATTATTTTCTATAGCTGTAGCAGCTATTAAGACATCTGCTAATCCGATTGATTTTCCTGCTGTTTCTAAATCTGCCTGTATCAAACCTGAAAGTTCTGCACAGTTTTGGTCTAAAGGCAAGATTTCTAGTTGAGACAAATCTGTTAAAAACTCTTGAATGCGGTCATTGCGATTTATTCTCCTCCATCCCTTGATAATTTCGGAAACAGTAATTACAGAAATTGTGTACTGTTGCCATATACCTCTATAAGCAATGGCTTGAGCATTTATTTTAGCATTTTTTAATTTGCGAATTTCTGATAAAATATCCGTATCAATTAAAGATTTTCTCACACCTAACTTTAGTCTCTATAATTCCTATCTCTTAAAATATCCGCAACCATTTGGTCAACTAATTCGGCTTCATCAGCCCATTTACCGATAAATGTATCATTAAGAATTTCTGGTTGTGTTAATTGCTTAATCATTGCTTTGATTATGTCGGAAATTTCGCAATTATAGGTTCTTGCCAATTGGTTGATTTTGGCAAATGTTTCTTGATCGAGTTCTATTTCTAGTTTCTGCATGGGTGATTAAGAAGTTGTAAGTTAAGAGCTTAGATTAATTATAAGTGAATGGATTTTGTTTAGCGGCGAAACCAAGAGCGAAGCCAACGCCACAACCGACGCAACCACCCCCAAAAACTACGGCGATTAACTACAGGTGTTTGTGGTTGAGAAAGACGCTCAATTGCATTGTTGCAACTTTGCACATCGGCATCAAGTCCCATTTTCTGATATAGTTCACGAGCATCGCGATAAGCACCCAGCGCGTCTGATTCACGGTTGACGTTTTCTAATGCCAAACCCAAGTTAAACAAGGTATCTGCTTCACCACGAATATCGCCTATCTCTCTAGATATTTCCAAAGACTGGTGGTAGAACTCAATCCCCCGTTGGTACTCTCTCAGGGAGTTGTAAGCATTGCCCAAATTGTTTAAGGAAATACCTTCACCACGAATATCGCCTATCTCCCTTTTAATTTCCAAAGACTGCCGGTAGAACTCAATCGCCTGTTGATACTCTCCCAGGGAGTTGTAAGCATTGCCTAAATTGTTTAAGGAAGCACCTTCACCATGAATATCGCCTATCTCCCTTTTAATTTCCAAAGACTGCCGGTAGAACTCAATCGCCCGTTGATACTCTCCCAGGGATTTGTAAGCATTGCCTAAATTGTTTAAGGAAGCACCTTCACCATGAATATCGCCTATCTCCCTTTTAATTTCCAAAGACTGCCGGTAGAACTCAATCGCCCGTTGATACTCTCCCAGGGATTTGTAAGCATTGCCTAAATTGTTTAAGGAAGCACCTTCACCATGAATATCGCCTATCTCCCTTTTAATTTCCAAAGACTGCCGGTAGAACTCAATCGCCCGTTGATACTCTCCCAGGGATTTGTAAGCATTGCCTAAATTGTTTAAGGAAGCACCTTCACCATGAATATCGCCTATCTCCCTTTTAATTTCCAAAGACTGCCGGTAGAACTCAATCGCCCGTTGATACTCTCCCAGGGATTTGTAAGCATTGCCTAAATTGTTTAAGGAAATACCTACGCCATTGCGGTCGCCGATGTCCCTTTTAATTTCCAAAGACTGCTGGAAAAACTCAATCGCCCGTGGGTACTGCCCCAGAGAAGAGTAAGCACTGCCTAAATTGTTTAAGGAAATACCTACGCCATTGCGGTCGCCGATGTCCCTTTTGATTTCCAAAGACTGCTGGAAAAACTCAATCGCCCGTGGGTACTGCCCCAGAGAAGAGTAAGCACTGCCTAAATTGCCCAAGGAAGCACCTTCACCATTGCGATCGCCGATCTCCCTATATATTTCCAAAGACTGCTGGAAAAACTCAATCGCCCGTGGGTACTGCCCCAGAGAAGAGTAAGCATTGCCTAAATTGCCCAAGGAAGCGCCTTCACAGTTGCGATCACCGATCTTCCTAGATATTTCCAAAGACTGCTGGAAAAACTCAATCGCCCGTGGGTACTGCCCCAGAGAAGAGTAAGCATTGCCTAAATTGTTTAAGGAAATACCTACGTTATTGAGATCGTTAATTTCCCTAAATATCTCCAAAGACTGCTGGTGGAAATCAATCGCCCGTGGGTACTGCCCCAGGGAAGAGTAAGCACTGCCCAAATCCCCCAAGGAAACAGCTTCACCGTGGCGATCACCGATCTCCCTTTTAATTTCTAAAGACTGCTGGTAGAACTCACTCGCCCGTTGGTATTGTCCCAGGGAACGGTAAGCAGTGCCTAAATTGTTTAAGGATCTACCTACGCCTAAGCGATCACCGATCTCCATAGCAATTTCCAAAGACTGCTGATGGAAATCAATCGCCCGTTGGTACTCTCCCAGGGAACGGTAAGCAATGCCTAAATTGTTTAAGGATCTACCTACGCCTAAGCGATTGCCTCTCTCCCTTGATATTTCCAAAGACTGCTGGTGGAACTCAATCGCTAGTTGATACTGTCCCAGGGAATAGTAAGCATTGCCTAATGAAATTAGAGAAGCCTGATATTTCCTGTTTTCTCTATCGCCAATTTCTTGCCATTTACTTATTAACTGCCCATATAATTCCACTTGGTCTGTGTAATAACCCCGCAAGGTCAAAAATTCATTGCAAACCTGAATGCTATCAAAGGCAGAGTTATAATCTTGCAACTGATAAAAGTGATCAAATATTTCTAAATATTCTTTAACGTCTTCTTTTGTTGTCCAGGGAGCTTGTTTAGCAATTGAGCGATAATAATCAATGGCTCGTTGATGCGCCTGTGTTTGATCACCTGCTTTATACCGCACATACTCCCATACCACTGGCTGAAACTCAAACCACCGCTTACCATTGAGTTTTTCTAATAAAAAAGAACGCTTACCTAAATTCCTTAATTCTTGCTCAATTTCTACTTCTGAATTTCCCGGTAATACTGCCAAGGCTGCTGCGCTATTAATTGCACCACGATAAACACTGATATTGAGCAATAACGCCTTTTGCAATTCACTCAATCTGGCAAAACTGGCATCCAATACCAACACCATCCCCACATTTTCCCGACGATGCACACCTACCACTTGAGGATCTGTCAACAACTGCTGCAAGTTGCCTAAACCTAAATCTGCTAGTCTGCTTAAATCCGGGTCTTGAGAATATTCTTCTTTTAATAAATCTGCTACCAATCTCAACAATAAGGGATGCCCATCTACCAGTTTGACAAACTCGGCTAAATCTCCCCGAATGCCTAATACAGTTAACAGTGCGACTCCTTCCTCTACTTGCAAACCTTTCACGGTTAGCCATGCAAAGCCTTTTGGTGATTCTGGTCTTTCTCTTGTGGTGACTATGACTTTACTATTACTGCCAGATTCCACCCAGGCGTTAAAGAAATCACCATAAAATAGACTTCCCCATTGTCTATCTGTTTGTAATAAACTCTCTAAATTGTCAATAATCAGTAAAAATTGGCCAGTTCGTAAACACCTAATCAACGCCTCAACTAACTGTGTTTCTTGTTCTGGAACCGGAAAGCCAAATTCTTGTAATACTTTCCGCGCTAAATCGCTAAAACTTGCCCCGTTACCGACATCAGCCCAAAAACGTTTAGGAAAACCCCCAATTTCATCGTAAATTTTAGCAGCCAGAGTAGATTTCCCTGTACCACCAATGCCTTCTATGCCAATGAGGAATGTATTTTCATCAGTTAACCATTGCTGTATTTTGGCAATTTCTTCTGTTCTTCCTTGCCAGTAAGCCAAGCTTTTGGGGGAGTCACCTGCTTTGAGAACCCCTGGTGATTCAGCCTGACTACCACTCTCTAGATGAACGAGAAATTGAACCTGTTCGGCGGTCAGATGAAAATTTTCTGCATCAACGGAACCAATTTGAGTTAATTTACTCGCATCTTGGGCAATTCCCTCTAATTTAATGATTTTTTGGTTACTGGGGTTGGTTTCTTCCATTGGCTGAATGAAAGTATATGAATATCACGCAGAGGCGCTAAGACGCAGAGAGTCAGTGAGTTTTAGGTAACACTCTGCGTACTTCTGCGTTACCTTCGCGTTCCTTTGCGTTTAAAAAGTTACCTCATTGGCTTCAATCTTCCCGACTTGCTTCACTGTACTTTGGTCGTAAGCATTAACACTCATCTGAATATTGTCACCAGATTGATTACTTCCCGCTTGCAAAATTTGGGCTATTTCTTCCGCCAGTGCTGGATCTGCTTCTAGAATCTTCTTCAGTTGCACCCGCAAACTTGCTTGTAAATCTTCATTTTCTGGACTTTCAGCTACATCTGTTGCTGCTTCTTTCGCTGCTTCCTTGGCTTCTACTTTGGGACGCAACTTAGCCCAAATAGCTTTTCCCTTATTCCAACCATCCTCACCTATTTTCTGGGATGCTCCTTCTATGGCTTTATTACCTACATTCAGCAGAAATGGTAAACAGGGAGCTAGAAATTTAACGATTAAGGCGATATCCATTAATTTACGCTGTTTATCGCGATTATTTATACAAATGTATGTTAGCGCATGATAATTTTGAATTGCGGCAATAGGGTGATAATAACTTGTAAGCTTTGGTATAGCATATGTCAGAACAAAAGCCCTTAGTTATCACCACAGAAGCGGAGATATTTCCACTTTACCCCCGGCTGCCAATTCTCACGAGTCTGTCAGCCAATTGGCATGGTTTTTCTTTTGGATATATGTGTCAACCTGCTTATGAATTTCCTGAGGTTTGCACTCCTCGATGGCACTCAATAGCTATTTTCACTCATGGAGAGCGGGTCATTTATGCTAACAGAAAAATGGATGGCCGCAGCCATCGTGATGCTGTCGTAGGAGGCGATATACTTATCACTCCCGTTAACGTGGGACATCAAGCAGCCTGGGAAGCGGAAGGGGACTTTCTCATACTTGGTATTGAACCACAAATTGTTGCCCGTGCGGTTGATGAATCTGAGGATGTAGAACTAATACCCCACTTTGCCACACCAGACCCTTTAGTCTATCAAATAGGGTTAGCACTGAAAAATATTCTCGAAAACAACGCTACTCGTAGTCGTCTGTATGCAGAGACGATGATGAATGCTTTATCGGTACATTTATTAGAACATTACTCTACAAGAAAATTAGTTGTCAAAGAATACAACCGTGGTTTATCGCCACAACAACTACAACAAATTACCGATTATATTTACGCGCATCTAGATCAAGATTTAGGTTTAACAGAATTGGCAGAATTACTGCATATTAGTCCTCATTATTTTTCTCAGTTATTTAAACAAACTACAGGTATGACTCCCCATAAATATGTCATTTATTGTCGGGTGGAACGTGCTAAGGAATTATTGCTGAAGGGTCAGTTGAGAATAGCTGAAATTGCTGATTTAGTTGGTTTTGCCAGCCAAAGTCATTTAAATTTTCACTGTAAGCGGTTATTGGGTGTAACTCCCAAAACTTTGCAAGCAAGATAGCCAAAATCTGCAAAAAATCGGACGAATTTGCAAGACTGTAGCCTATAAACGCCATACGCTAAGAAAAAATGGCGATTGGGGTAGTAGTAATTTATGGGCAGAATCGAAACTAAAACTGAGCCAATGGTAATTAACTTTGGCCCCCATCACCCTTCAATGCATGGGTGCTTTCGCATTGTTGTCACCTTGGATGGGGAAGATGTAGTTGATTGTGAACCTGTAATTGGCTACTTACACCGAGGTATGGAAAAGATTGCCGAAAACCGTACCAATATTATGTATGTGCCCTATGTGAGTCGCTGGGACTATTACGGGGGGATGTTTAACGAAGCAGTGACGGTGAATGCTGTGGAAAAGTTAGCAGATATTCCCATCCCCAAACGTGCTAGTTATATCCGGGTAATCATGCTGGAGTTAGCTCGAATTGTCAATCATCTTTTATGGTTGGGGCCTTTTGTGATGGATTTAGGCGCACAGACTCCAATGTTTTATACTTTACGCGATCGCGAAATGATTCTCGATCTGTTTGAGGCTGCCACAGGCTATCGCATGGTCAACAATAATTATTTTCGTATTGGTGGGGTGGCGGCTGACTTACCTTTTGGTTGGGTGGATAAATGCCAAGATTTCTGTAACTATTTTGTTCCCAGTATCGATGAATATGAAAAATTAATTACCAATAACCCGATTTTTCGCCGCCGAGTTGAAGGTATAGGTGTTCTCAGCCGAGAGGAAGCGATTAATTGGGGTATTTCTGGCCCGATGTTGCGCGCTTCTGGGGTCAAGTGGGATTTAAGGAAAGTTGACCACTATGAATGCTATGACGATTTTGATTGGAATGTGCAGTGGGATACAGTCGGGGATTGTTGTGCTAGGTATCTTGTGAGAATTGGGGAAATGCGCGAATCGGTAAAGATTATTCGGCAAGCACTTGCGGGGTTACCTGGGGGTGCATACGAAAATTTAACGACTCAACGCATGGTAGCTGGAACTAAATCTGAATGGAACGATTTTGATTACCAATTTATTGCGAAAAAGGTTGCACCTACATTTAAAATTCCCCAAGGTGAACATTATGTTCGCATCGAATCAGGCAGAGGAGAGTTAGGGATTTTTATTGTTGGTAATGATCATATCTTTCCCTGGCGTTGGAAAATCCGTCCGGCCGATTTCAATAATTTGCAGGTTTTACCTCAGTTGATTCGAGGACAGAAAGTAGCAGATATTTTTGCCATTCTGGGAAGTATTGATGTGGTGATGGGATCGGTAGATCGTTAATGATGAATTTATTTTTGAATGTAGAGACGTAGCATTACTATGTCTCTACAGGGTTTGTGGATAATACATATTTAATTTCTAGAGATGTCTAATGAGTAACTGGTAATTGGTAATTTGCTGATTATTACCCCTTACCAGTTACTCTACTTAACTAGCTACAGCCTCGGCTTTTTCTTCGGCTTTTGCAGTAACAGGCACATATGGTTTTTCTGCACCTTGTGCCAAATATTCAGCTAGCTGACTTTCTATTTGATCACGGACAATTTGGCGATACTCTAGAAAATGCTCGTTGTGCGCGCAAGCAGAAAGATAATGTTCGGCAACACCTGGGTTACGCTTGATCATGCTAAATAAGTGATGCCAAAACTTCCAACGGGTTTCCCGTTTAATTCCTTGTCGCCAAATTACAGTAAGTAACGCTCTTACAATTAACCAGTCTGGCATTTTGAATGGCGCTTTCCAACTCGGCGCACCCATCATCAGGAAGCAACGATAGGTGCGGTCTAAGTACTTTACTGGGTCATATAAAGCACAAAATGCCTCAATATATTCTCTGCCAATATCTTCTAGAGGACGGGTAGGAATAAAGTTCATCAACGTTGTTTGGTTGATGTTACCGTCTTGATTTTCCCGTAGTCGTCCTTCTTTTTTCAGACGATGCCACAATGCGGTATTGGGTAGCGCTTGCAACATAGCGAAGGTAGTAGAGGGAATTGCTGCTTGTTCGGCAAAACGGACAATGCGATCGCCTGCGCCTGCTTTTTCGCCATCGAACCCGATAATAAACCCAGCCATCGGCCGCAACCCGGCTTTGATGATGGTTTGCACAGCATCGGCTAGGGAACTGCGGGTATTTTGAAACTTCTTAGTTAATTGCAAACTATCTTCATCCGGTGTTTCAATTCCTAAGAACACCGCAGAGAATCCAGACTCAACCATAAGTTCCAGCATTTCTGGATCTTGTGCCAAGTCCACAGAAGCTTCAGTATCAAACCGGAAAGGATATTGATGTTCTGCCATCCAGACTTTTAACTCTTTGAGCAACAATTTCACATTACGTTTGTTGCCGATAAAGTTATCATCCACCATAAACACACCCCGCCGCCAACCCAGCTCATAGAGGTAATCTAACTCTGCCAATAGTTGTGCTGGGGTTTTGGTACGCGGCTTACGTCCGTAGAGAACAATAATGTCACAAAATTCGCACTGGAAAGGACACCCACGCGAAAACTGCACCGACATCATGTCATAGGCATCCAATTCTAATAAATCAAAGCGGGGAACTGGTGTACTTGTGACATCTGGTTTTTCTGTAGCGCGGAAAGTCCCAGAAGTTTCACCCCGTTGAATTGCCTCAATAAACATGGGTAGGGTGATTTCCCCTTCATCGAGAATCAGAAAATCTGCACCGACATTTTGCACTTCGTGAGGTACAGAAGTCGGATAAGGGCCACCCACAGCGACTAACTTACCACGTTGTTTTGCTTCCTGAATTTGCCCCAATAAATCTTGCTTCTGGACAATCATTGCGGAGAGAATGACTACATCTGCCCATGCCCACTCTGCCTCAGATACTGGACGGATATTGCGATCAACCAGCTTAAATTCCCATTCCTGGGGCAAAATTGCCGCCACTGTCACTAAACCCAAAGGTGGTAACAAAACTTTGCGATCGACTAACTCCAGGATTTTTTCGTATGACCAAAAGGTTTTAGGAAATATCGGATATACCAGTAATACTCGCATGTAGTATCAATCCTCACACTTTGATTATTATCCCACTCTAACGAAAATTAAGACTTATTGACTTTTTTTTAAATTTGCTCTATCTTACCGTTAATATTTTTGCTTGGCAATTACACTGCTGTTAGATATTCACCCATGACCTGAGAGTCAAGTTTAGGGTTCCAATTAAAAATTAAAATATAGAATATTCGCCAACTCACAGCACATTATTTGAACTTTTTTGCTTAAAAAAATCAAGTAGTTATCAGAAGTAATACCATTAGTTGGTAGCAAAAAGCATTATGGAAAACGAAGCTTTAACAATCCGTTTTCCTTCTAAATCTAACTGTAACCGAAGTTAAGACTAATTGACTGTTTTCTCAATTTGCGTGTTGTATGTAAAAATAAAAGAATAATTTTATAGTTCAGGAGTCCCACAGTGATGGCTCAATTAGATCACATTACTGTTAACCCTAACGTTTGCCTTGGACAACCAACAATTCGGGGAATGCGTATCACTGTGGGCTTTATCCTGAAATTGCTGGCCAGTAACCTTTCGGTTCAGGAAGTTTTAGCAGCTTATCCCGAATTAGAGGATGAAGATATACGACAGGCGCTTAACTACGCTGCTTGGACAGTTTCAGATAAAATTGTCAGTATTCCTTCGGCATAAATAACCTTCGCTTTCTTGCTGATGTGCATATTTCCCCTCTAACAGTTGCAGCTTGAAAATCGAAGGGCTATGACATTTTACGGAGTACAGATTTGCTCCCTAACACTGCGGCTGATGTCGATATTTTGTAAATTGCAAGAGTTGAAAGTCGAATTATTATCACCCAAGATTTAGATTTTTCGATATTTTTTTGTCTCGCGCAAAGGCGCAAAGACGCAAAGAAATAGTGAAAACAAGAGTGTGGTCTATAAAGGTGAAGTCCTGTAACAAGCACGCAAAAAGTGCGGTGCTGCTCAAGCTTATTGCAAGGTTTCTGAATTTAGGTAATATTTTTACATTTGTTCTAGTAAATATCGCTAAAATCATGATACCCTTCGATAAAAATAATATCACCGAATATTTCTTGAAAGAAAAAGTAAAACTCTTTAAGTTGGTCTTTTTCTGGGAGTGTTTTTATATAATTAATTTCACTATTGCCTATCCTGAAAACTTTGAAACCTTGTTTTCTTAACCAGCGATCTTTTTTCAAATGTTCAACATATTTATCTTCAGATAATACATAAGAACCCTTATCAAAATTAGCATAGTGAGAACGACCATCTATTTCAACTATAACTAGATTATTTGTGCCAAACTTAGGACTTTTGAAAACGAAGTCTACTATGTAAGGTTTTTCGTTTATACGTCTTTGTTCTTTACAAGAATCCCAATTTATATATACGTTCGGAATTAGAGCAGGAAGAAATGAATAATGTTCTTCACTGTAAAAACATAATTCACAGTAAAGATCAAAAAAAGCTCTTTCCGCATCAGATTTTAGATTACAGTAATTCCTCAGCATATCCCAAAGGCGATCACTATACTTATCAAATATAATGAAAGGATAAGGATCTTTAATTAGATTTTGGTGAGAAATTTCTGTCCTATTACAAAGCTCATGTAATTTTGAATTGAAAATATCCCGCCAAGTTATTGGCAACAGTTCTTCTTCTATCTCAAAAAAATTAACACCACTCAGACGTATATCTATTCTTCCATCTGCATGAACCTCAAACCCTTCATACCAAGGAATTGGTTTATTTTCATTACTTACTCCGTATAATATCTGTTTCTTCATATAAGGTTGAAATGATTAAACTACTACTGCACTTGCATTTAATTATAAAATCAAAAAATATAACGCTCCAATCGATGGCCAAATATTAACGAAGCTAATTGAGTGCGATGCTTGTAGCGAAGGAAGCGATCGCACCAGCGTAACTTGTCAGTTCGCCATTTATATTACTTTGGGGGCTGGGATGTATGACAAATCGTGACCAATTGCTCCAAGAACTTGAAGAAGCTCCTGATGATATTGTGGAAATGTTGCTAGATTTTTTGTATCGTGTTAAGGCAACACGTAAAGATCATCCCCTGGCAAAATTTGCAGGAATTTTAAGCGACGCAGAAGCCGCAGAGCTAAAACACTCAATTACCGCAGAGTGTAGGCAGGTAGATGCAAATGAGTAGTGAAATTGCGCTGGATACTTCTGTTGCAGTTCGTTTCTTAAATGAAGAAAATGGGAGCGATCGCGCAAGTGCTGACTAGTCAGTTCGCATGAGATAAACTAGAGAAAACATCAGACTACTTGAGGAACTTTTATTATGTTTGCTGAAACTTCCTCTAGATATGTAACGCGTAATCCTGAAATTTTAGGTGGAGAGCCAATTATTACAGGAACTCGTACATCTATTCGTGCTATTGTTGGTTTATGGCGATTGGGCATTATGCCCGAAGAAATCCTCAATCATTTACCTCATTTAACGCTGGCACAAGTGTTTGATGCCTTGAGTTTTTATCTTGATCATCAAGCAGAAATTAATGATTATATTGAACGAAATCAAGTACCTAATGAATTAGTACATCCTGCTGTAAGAAATACATTAGGCACAATATGACCATCTTTGCGGCATTTTATATAGATGAGGATATGTCCGCATTAGTCGCAACTCTTTTGCGTTCTCGTGGTTTGGATGTGACAACTGTTCCTGAACAAGCAACCCTGGGAAAAACTGATCGTGAACAGCTAGAATTTGCAACTTCTTTATGTAGATGTATTCTCACCCATAACAGAGTTGATTTTGAACGATTGCATTTTCAATATATCGAAGAGGACAAACAGCATTCTGGGATTATCGTTGTCCCTCAAAAAAATGCCTATGAGGTAGCACAACGAATTGGTATTTTGGTAAATACCTTAATGGCTGATGAAATTAAAAATCAGCTATTATATGCCTAAATCTAATTTTGTATAAAAATAATCCATCTTTTTTATTTTCTATGAGAGCGATGCCTGCGACGAGGGAAGCGATCGCCCCACTACAATGAAACCAAAAGTTGCAATCGCCCTCATTACCATGAACGTTACCCTCAGCCTCATTCTCACTCGCCTTAAACAAGAACTCACTGACCTGTATGGTGATCGCTTGCATCAACTCACCCTCTTTGGCTCCCAAGCCCGTGGTGATGCAGAACCAGGATCAGATATAGATGTGCTGGTGGTGCTGAAGCCTCCCGTCAACCCCGGTGAAGAAATCAAACGCACGGGTAAGGCGATCGCTGACCTTTCCCTGGAGTACGATGTTGTCATTAGCTGTCTCTTCATGGACGAAACCCACTACCAAACCCGCAACGGCTCCTTGCTTCGTAATATCCGTAAAGAAGGCGTTCTTCTATGACGGACGAACAACGGGAACTCCTCCTTTCATACCTTTAGGCTGAGTTTAATCAATGGAATAACTTACTTTTATTTCCCCCCTTTCACACCGCTAATTTGCAAAACATCACTCATAGTTGCACAGTAATTTGGCCAGCCGAAACTAGCAGGATTAATTACACTTTCATAACTAAAATGGCGATAGTTCATACAGAATCTATCCCAAGCAGCCATTTGAATGCGGAACACAGCAATAATCAAATTAGCCAATGCTAAAGATAAAGGAATACGATAATAAATTTTCTTACCCAGATAAGTACAAACTTGTTCTACTGCTTGATTTGCTGTTAACGCTGCTTGTCCTAAAACTAATTGACGTGATTCGTGTGCTTGGGGTGGATGCTCAATTAAATGTTGCACTGTAGTAGCAATATCTCGCCCGTGGATAAAATGGAAACTACCATCTACTTGTAACCAACGAATTAAATTAATATATTTTACAACTTCGGTAATTCCCGATGTGGCATGAGAATAAGGTTTATTTTCATCGCCACCCAAAACTAAAGTGGGAAAAACTTTGGTAATTTTGGGAGCTATTTCTAATTTTGAAGTTTTCTGTAAACAGTCATATTTGGAACGAATATAATCTGTGCCAATTTCCCCAGCTTCTTTTAGGGGTTGATTTTGACGATCCAAAACACTAGCTGTAGAAAAATAAATTACTTGTTCACAGCGTTGTGGATCTAGCATTTTCATTAATTCTAGGGTTTTGACGACATTAACATCAAATGTTTCATCGCCACCCCAAGCTGTAGCTGTCAGAACTGCAATATCAATTGTGGGTAGTAAATCAGCCAACAAATTAATTTTTTGCATATCACCCTGCAAAACATTGATACCAGGGCGTACCGTAGTATCAACTTGCAGTTTGCTGGGATTTCTGACTAATAAAAACAGTTCGTGATTAGTATTTTTAATTAAAGCTTCTGATATATAGTGACCTATACATCCACTAGCTCCGGTGACTAAAATTCTTTTTTGACTCATATAAAATTTTCAATAAAACTTAGTAATTAAAAATGAAGAAGTAAAAATAAACTTAAAAGTTCCCCTCTTAACTCTGTGTTCTCTGCGTCTCTGTGGTTAGATAAATTATTTCCAACCACAGAGGCACAGAGGTAGCAGAGAAGAAAAAAGTTAAATCTCTACAGCTTTGAGTTGCTTAGCGGTTTCAAAGAAGAAAGCAACATTTTCTTCGGGAGTTTCTGGTAGTACACCATGACCGAGATTGAGAATATGACCCCAATTACCAGCTTTACGCACTGTATCTAAAATGCGATCGCGGATGAACTCTTGGGAACCAAATAACACGCCTGGGTCAAGATTTCCCTGGACTTTCACGTGTTTGCCTAATCTGGCTCTGGCTTCTGCCATATCCACAGCCCAATCGACGGTGACAACATCTGCACCCGATTTGGGCATTCTTTCCAGTACACCTGCACTACCGCTAACCAACAAAATCAATGGTGTATCAGGATGGGTTTGCTTGACTTGCTGGAAAACCCTTTGCTGATAAGGTAAAGCAAAAGTATCATAATCTTGGGGACTCAGTTGACCTGCCCAAGAATCGAACATTTGCACAACTTGAGCGCCACAATCAATTTGGTAGCGTGTATAGACCGCGATCGCATCAGCTAATTTCGCTAATAGCTGATGTAACATGGTCGGGTCGGAAAACGCCATATTTTTGATCACAGAGTAGGTTTTGGAACCTTTACCCTCCACCGCATAAGCCGCTAATGTCCACGGCGCACCCACAAAGCCTAACACCGTTGATTGATTGCCTACTTCCTGGCGTAACGCTTGCAAAATTGTCTTAATAAACGGGAGTGCTGCTTCTGGTTCTAAGGGACGCAGGCGATCAATTTGTTCTTGGGTACGGATAGGCGAGTGAATGATAGGGCCTTTACCTTCCGCAATGTCCATCTCAATGCCCAACCCAGGCAATGGGGTGACAATGTCGGAAAATAAAATCACTCCGTCTGGCTGGAATGCTCTCCAAGGTTGCAGGGAAACTTCAATCGCTACTTCGGGAATTTCCGAGCGATCGCGGAAAGAAGGATATTTTTCCCGTAAGTCTCGATATGCTTTCATATATCGTCCCGCTTGTCGCATCATCCAGACGGGGGGACGATCTACTACTTCACCACGAGCAGCCCGGAGGAGATGAGGAGCCGTTAACGAAACACCCATTTAACACTTCATCCTAAGTCACTTTTTTATGCCACTGTTTAGCTTATCATTACTGGGATTACCCTTTGGAAAGTGCTGAGTACCTTTCTAAGTTCTGGGCGCTCAATAGTTAATTTCCCAGTCCCTAAATTAATATGCAAACTGACTCTAATAGTCCTTCTCGTGTTGCATCTACCTCTCAAGTAGGAAAATTATTGATTCCCCGTTCCCAGCGACGGCAATTTTGTGTTTTATTCACCTTCATGACTGTCTTAGGATGGGTTGTGGGTGGTATTGCTAGCATAGGCTTAGAAAGAAGTATCCTAGGAAGCCTACCACCTGCCGATTCTTTTCACTGGGTTAAATTACTCGGCAACATTGTGTTTGCGGTAATTTTTGCCGCCGATCAAGCTCTTGTCCTGCGTCGCTATCTCTCTGGTTGGCGATGGATGCTGGCAACTAGTATAGGTTGGCTGATTGCTAATAGCATAGCGATCGCCTGGGTGAATTATATTTCATCTATTGCCGCCTCTTTAAATCAAGTTGTCTCTCCTGAGTTAATTGTTATCTTGGGCTTTTTGTCAACAATCTCATATATTCTTTCGGGAATTTGGCTAGGGATGTGCCAATGGCTAGTGTTACGGCGTTACACAAAACAAGCGTGGTTGTGGAATTTTCTGCCTTCTGTTTCCTTCTTTTTGATCAGTATTTGCGTTTGGTTGCTTTCTCTTGTGCAGAATTTGATTCCAGAAATGAATCGGACTCCGATATTGTATTGGAGTGAACAAGGATTTACGTCCGTGATTCTCGGAGTTATACCAGCAATTGGCTTGTGTACCTTAAAAAGAAACTCTCATCGCCAAACTAAAAGTTCTAGTTCATCTTCAGTTTCCAACAGCTAGTTGCTGGTTATTTGCTACAGGTTAAAAATTATGAATAAAGATCATGTTTTACAAAAAATCGTCACGCCACCTATTGCTGAACAACAGCCGCAGCTTTTAGAATTACATGGCGATCGCCGCATAGATAAATATTTTTGGATGCGCGATCTAGAAAATCCGCAAGTTATCGCTTATTTGGAAGCAGAAAACGCCTATACAGCAGCGATGATGCAGCATACGGAAACCCTGCAAACCCATCTCTACAATGAAATGCTGGCGCGGATTAAAGAAACAGATTTATCAGTACCATACCGTAAAGATGAATATTATTATTATTCACGCACCGAAGAAGGAAAAGCTTATCCAATTCATTGCCGGAAAAAAGGTAACTTAGATGCTCCCGAAGAAGTGCTACTAGATGAAAATGAATTAGCTGATGGACATGATTTTTTTGAATTAGGTGTATTTGCAATTAGCCCTAATCATCAAATCTTAGCTTATTCATTGGATACTAGTGGTTCTGAACAATATACACTGTGTTTTCTTGACTTGAATACACATCAGTTATATGCAGAAACAATTCCTGATACTTATTTTTCTTTTGCTTGGGGCAATGATAATAGAACAGGGTTTTACACCAAAATTGATGATGCCAATCGTCCTTATCAACTCCTGAGGCACACTTTAGGAACTTCTCCTCATGAAGATGTGCTAATTTATCAGGAAATGGATGACATCTATCATTTATATGTTGAAAAAACCCGCAGCCAAGCATATATATTGATGACTTTACAAAGTAGTATTACTACAGAAGTACACTATTTAAATGCTAATCATCCCCAAAGTAATTTTCAAATAATTCGTCCACGCACTACAGGAATAGAATACGATGTTGAACATCATAGCGATGACTTCTACATCGTTACCAATGACGAAGCTATTAACTTTAAATTGGTGAAAACACCTGTAACTTCCCCATCTCCAGAAAATTGGCAAACGATAATTCCCCATAGAGAAGATGTTCTGTTATTAGGGGTGAGCCTTTTTGCTAATCACTTGGTAATTTATGAAAGAAAGGGCGGATTGCAAACGGCAAGGGTGCAAAACTTATCGACAAGTGAGGAAAATAATATTATTTTTCCTGAACCAACATATGAAATTTATGAAGGCAATAACCCCGAATTTAATACTAATATTTTGCGCTTTCATTACACCTCTTTAATTACTCCGCCATCTGTTTTCGATTACAATATGGAAACAAATCAGAGGGAATTAAAAAAGCAGACAGAAGTTCTAGGTGGCTACAATAAAAATGAATATCAGAGTGAGTGGCTAATGGCTACAGCTCCCGATGGTACAAAGATTCCCATATCTATTGTTTACAAACAAGGAATGAAAAAAGATGGTAAAAATCCTTTGTTACTGACAGGATATGGTGCTTATGGTTCTTCTTACCCAGCATCATTTTCATCAACGCGATTGACATTGCTAGACCGGGGAGCAGTCTTTGCTATTGCTCATATTCGCGGTGGTGAAGAAATGGGAAGAAAGTGGTATGAAGAGGGCAAATTTTTACAGAAAAAGAACACCTTTACAGATTTTATCGCTTGTGCTGAGTATTTAATTACGGAAGGTTGGACAGCAGGCGATCGCCTGGCAATTACCGGCGGTAGTGCAGGCGGTTTATTAATGGGTGCAGTCATCAACATGCGTCCCGAATTATTCAAAGCAGTAGTCGCCAATGTCCCCTTTGTAGACGTAGTAACGACAATCCTAGATACATCTCTACCTCTATCAGCAATGGAATGGGAAGAATGGGGAAATCCCAACGACAAAGTTTATTATGACTACATGAAATCTTACTCACCCTACGATAACGTTGCAGCCAAAGACTACCCAGATTTATTGATTACAGCCGGCTTAAACGATTCTCGCGTCAAATATTGGGAACCTGCCAAATGGACAGCCAAACTCCGAGAATTGAAAACAGATAATCATATTTTGTTGCTGAAAACTAACATGGGTGCAGGACATAGCGGCGCTTCTGGACGTTATGAAAGTTTGCGAGAACTGGCTTTTGAGTATGCTTTCATTCTCGATAGATTGGGTTTAGGAAAATAAACACTATTATCTGACATTGATCACCGCTTTACATAATCGCCTTAACACAATTAACATTGTTAGGGAGAAATAGTTTTTACATCAGAATAGGCAAGTATTTTTTCATCTACACTCACTAAAGGGACATCATATATTCTTGCTGTAGAAACGATAATTCTATCGGCTGGATCTTTATGAAAATTACCCGGAAGTGAGTAGCAATCAGTAGCTATTTGGGGAGTGATTGACAAAAGAATTACCCCCTCCTGTGCCAAAGCTATATCAAACCATTCTGTAAGCGTACAGGGAATAATTAGCTTATTGTGGGCAACCAGTCTGCTAATCTCTAATAAACTTATGGAGCAAATACCTAAACCACGTGGTCTTTCTTGATTAATTACCTCACAATGAGCAGGGGTTAACTTAGAGTCATTATGATTCCACCAAACCCATATGTGAGTATCAAGAATTATCACAACTCATTTACCTCAAAATCCTGATTCATTTCCCAATCATCAGGAGAAATAGCAGGTTCACTGGGATCAGTTAAATAAGCATATGGTTGCATATCCCTGAGAGGATTAGCTTTAAATTTGATTTTATTTTCCGAAGTAGAGTTAATTTTTTCTAACTGTTCTTTAATACTTTCCTTCAAAATACAAGAGGCTAGCTCTTCAACAGATATTTGTTGTAAAATTGCTGTTTTAATGAGAAATTCTTGAGTTTCTTGACTGATGTATATATTAGTACTAATCATCATTAAACATTGCTAATTTATTACATAATATCAAACATTATCAGCTGAAATTGGTGTACAAGTATTTATCAAACTAGCTTGGCTTTTAAAAAATTTGTAGAGCTACAGCAAAGTAAATGCTCATGGCTGAATGAGACGTTCTTCAGGCTGGTGGTATTTGGCAATTTTGATATCTCTATGAATAACCGGATTATGCCTGCGGGGCTTGATAACACAGGACTAAAGTCCTGACTACAAGCCTTTAATTATTCTGCCAAATTAGGTCTAAATGCTTTTGGGCTGTTTTCAGAGCCTTTTCTGGAGATTCACCCAGCAAGGTGGCCTCGATCGCTCTGCCTAAACTATCAGATAAACTATTGTAACCAGCAAGAATTGGTCGTCCACGTGCTGCGGGCATTTGCTCCAGAAATACTTTTAATACTGGCTTTTGCTGAATGAATTCCTGAAAAGCTTCACTTTGGGTAGATTTAATATTTACTGGCAGAAAACCCGTCCCGATACTCCATTCTGTTTGGAATTCTTCACTCAAAACAAACTCTAAAAACTTGAGTGCAGCTTGTTCTCTCGCTGGGGTAGTCTTCATGACATACAAATTACCATCGCCAATAGCCGTAGCTTGTTCCACGCTAGCAGGCATAGGAAATACTTGATAATCCACATCCGACTTCATGATATAAGTCCAAGGGCCAGTAATCTGCATAGCAACACGACCAGCAATAAAGTCGTCTTCTTCATAACCCCGCTCAGGTGCAGACAATTTTGCTGAACCATCTTTTACCAAATCTTGCCAAAACTGCAAAGCCGTCACAGCAGCATCAGTAGTTAAATTTGGTCGATTATGGCTAATAATTTCACCCCCAGCACTCCATAAAAAGGGTAACCAACTAAAGACAGTCCATTCACCTTTACCTAATGGCAATAACATTCCATACTGTTCGGGTTGACCATCGCCATTTTTGTCTATAGTTAATTTTTTCGCAGCTTCTCTTAATTCATCCCAAGTTTTCGGCGTTTGTGTAATTCCCGCCGCTTGGAACAAATCAGGTCGGTAAAAAATGCCAATACTACTAGTGTAAAGTGGCACTGACCAAAGATGCTCATCTAATGTTAATGCCTCTAACAAATTGGGGCTAACTTCCGATTTTAGAGGTGTTTTTTCCAGCCAATCTTCTAAAGGTAGAATCGCATCTAGTTCGACAAACTGACCTGTAATTTGTGGGTAAAAAGTCAGAATATCTGGAGGGACATTTCCCACAATTGCCGCGAGGATTTTTGGCAATTGTTGGTCTAGTCCACCTGCAAAGATAGATTCTACTTGGATATCAGTATGAGTCTGATTAAATTTATCTACTAGTTTTTGAAATACATCCCGATTCGCTGGGGGATTAATTCCTTGCCACAGTGTCAAGCGAATTACTCCGTCATTTTCCTGTGTTGAAGTTTGACAACCAGATAAAACTATGAGACAAGAACTCAGCACAATTCCTAGAACTAATAGCTTCCAAGCAGAAGCCATGCACCGACTCAAAAAATTGCTGATTGGGTGTAGTAAAGAAGTAATTTTCATACCAACTAATTAGCTAGATGAAGAAATTTTTTCTAAAACGCTTTTAGTAATACTCGTTTCGGCTCTGGTATAAATATAAGTCTGAGGTTCACTAATTTTTTGGGTGTGGAAGATTTTTTCTGCCCGTTCCCAAAAATCGGTATCTTCTCCATAAGGAATATTATTAAATCCCTTTAACTCAAAAAATACTTGCCTTTTACCCAAAAATGTGGGGCCTAAAACACATTCTCGCAGATTAATTGTTTTTCCGGGTTGAAAATAATCTGCTACCCAAATTTCTTCTGTAGAATAAAATCCACCTTGAATTAAGTCAATTTCGGGATTGGCTTGCATATATTCTAGGCGCGAAACTAGGTGATTGGGTTTGTAAGCATCGTCACTATCGATAAATGTGATGTAATTACCAAATGATGCTTGAATTCCCGCATTTTTTGCGTATCCTAATTTCCGATTTTGATGTCTCAAATAACGAATATTAGGGAATTTTTGCAGATATGGATTGACAATTTCAAAGGTATGATCTTGACTACCGTCATCGACTACAATCAATTCCCAATCTGGAAAAGTTTGATCAATAACACTATTAATACAATTATTTAAGTATTCTGCGCGGTTATAAGTACAGAGAATAACCGTGATTTCTGGTTTTACGTCAAAGTTTATGCTACTCATTCTCGTGGTTAATTGTGCGTTAAAAGTACATCAGGCATGATTTAGGTTTATTTTTCAGCCATGATACAAGTGGCGACGGGATAATCTGGATGAACAGCGTCTAGTTCTTCTGTTGTTAATTCTTCTACTGCAATCCCATGATAACTAGCAATCACACTTATAGGATTGCCATAGACGTATAATTTCTGTTGGGAAAAGTGTCTAAATATCGAGGCGAAAGCATCAGGTAAAGGTCGCCAATAATCCATGGGAGTAGCATGAACTCTAATGGCACTTGGCACCATAGCAAAACATTTACCGCCAGGTTTTAACCAAGTGTGAATATTTTCTACTGCTATCCAAGGGGCATAGCAATGCTCTAATACATTGAAAATGATGATGGAATCGAAAGATTCTGGCTCGATAACTGATACGTTGTGAACATCGCCAACTATATCAATGCCTGGGCCTGCTTCTAAATTGAGAATTTGATATGAAGTCCCGGAATTAACTTGATAAAAGTCTTTATCTTTTGGCGTTCCGCCAATTTCTAGCACATTACCGACAATTTGCGGACGGATTTCGGCAATGAATTTGCTGAGATAATATCTATCAACAGGTGTTCCTCTGGTTAATCCAAATGCCTGACAAATAGGAACTGTTTTTTTCAAGTCACCCCAATTTATAGAACCAGTAGCAGGTGATAGTAAACCTATCTTCTCTAATATTTCTACTATTTTGTGGAAATCTTCTAGATTTTGAATTGAGTTTAGATCATCATTTAATTCACACTGAGAAAACAATTGCTGCAAAACTTGGTAATTTTCTCGACTTAGTGAACCAAGTTCAAATTGCATCTCTTTTTCGATAAAACTCCGAAATCCTTTACCAAAAATTGTGACGCTGCCATCTGCTAAATATATTATTGCATCTTTAATTAACTGGTCATATTTATCTAGTGCCATCAATTTATCTTGGTCTGTAAGAGCAGATGATTTAATTTTTTGGAATATTTCATAGGCTCTTTCCAGAGAATGTTCATGAACAAAAATTTCTAGTAGAGTTAACCATGATTTTGTCGAAATTATTTCGGCTGTACGCTGACTCCAAGCAAAAATTGCATATAGTTGGGAATTTTCTATTTTTAAAAAAGCGTTTGTTACATACTTTTTAGCCATGCAATTAATCAACAAAATTTCTAGTAAATTAAAATAGACTCAGGTATTATAAGCTATTTTTGGATAGTTATATAACAAGCCTAACTAATTTATGAACATCTTTCATTGCCTACTCTGTGGTGATGAGAAATAAATTTATGGCTATGCCACGCAAGTATTACAAAGTCAGATAAAATTACTAGTATTCTTGATGACAGTCTTTTGTAACAAATTGTAAAACTGATCAGCTGGTTCGGTTATTGCGATCGCACTTTCCTCCCAAACCGAACCTACTCAACTTTAATGTTGATTTAGTGTGTTAAATAGGAAGCTTGAGATTAAGCTTCATGAGATAAAAGATTGATTAAAGAAAAATACTGGTTGTCTGCAAACCAGGAAGCTTAAGATTGAGTCTCCCAAAATCAAACAGTGCATCTTAGAGGTGATAGCTATGGCACTAACTCGTTGGGAACCATTCCGCGAAATTGAACGCTTTGAACCACTCCGGGGATTTGAACGTTGGGACCCACTGCAAGAAATTGACACTTTACAACGGCAAATGAATCGCCTGTTTGAAAGGTTAATACCAACAACTGATGGTGGTGAAAGCAGGGGATTGGTATTCGTTCCCGTTGCCGAACTTAGAGAAACTGATGATGCAATTGACTTGAGCCTAGAATTGCCAGGTTTAGAAGCGAAAGATATAGATGTAGAGGTGACTCCCGATTCAGTTGTCATTAATGGTGAACGCAAGTCTGAAGCCAGAACTGAAGACCAAGGTGTGATTCGGTCTGAGTTCCGTTATGGCAAATTTCAACGGGTAATTCCCCTACCTGCGATGGTTCAAAACGACCAAGTACAAGCTGAATACAAAAATGGTATTCTCCACTTGAGTTTGCCGAAAGCTGAGTCGGAAAAACACAAAGCCGTCAAAGTTAATCTGGGCTAAGAATTAGGGACTAGGGATCGAGGATTGAGCAAAAATTTTCTTCATCCTGGATACCTAATCCCTAATCTTTCCTCAAAAGCACATTTGCTGAAGCTGAAGCTGAAGAGGAAGAGAAAGAGGAAAATCATATGGCAAAAGTAGTTGGAATTGATTTAGGAACGACAAACTCTTGTGTTGCCGTAATCGAAGGCGGGCAACCTATGGTAATTGCTAATGCTGAGGGACAACGTGTTACTCCTTCGGTGGTGGCTTATACCAAGTCTGGTGAACGCTTGGTGGGTCAAATCGCTAGACGCCAAGCAGTGATGAACCCAGAAAATACTTTTTACTCTGTCAAACGGTTTATTGGGCGCAAATACGAAGAAGTCACCCATGAAACGACAGAAGTTAGTTACAAAGTTTTGCGAGACAGTAATGGTAATGTAAAAATTGACTGTCCCGCAGCTGGTAAAGAGTTTGCACCTGAAGAAATTTCTGCCCAAGTTCTGCGGAAGTTAGTTGATGATGCTAGCAAATATTTGGGCGAAAAAGTCACCCAAGCAGTAATTACGGTTCCTGCTTATTTTAATGACTCTCAACGGCAAGCTACCAAAGACGCAGGTAAAATTGCTGGTTTAGAAGTCCTCCGCATTATTAATGAACCGACAGCAGCAGCCCTCGCCTATGGTTTAGATAAAAAGCACAATGAAACCATTTTGGTTTTTGACCTTGGTGGTGGGACTTTTGACGTTTCCATCTTGGAAGTAGGCGATGGTGTATTTGAAGTTAAATCTACCAGTGGTGACACCCACTTAGGCGGTGACGACTTCGATAAAAAGATAGTAGATTGGCTGGCTCATGAGTTCCAGAGTAATGAAGGTATTGACCTGCGTAAAGATAAGCAAGCGCTGCAAAGACTGACTGAAGCAGCAGAGAAAGCCAAAATTGAACTATCGAGCGCCACTCAAACCAATATCAACCTTCCTTTTATCACCGCCACTCAATCCGGCCCGAAACACCTGGATATGACGTTGACACGGGGTAAATTTGAAGAGATGACTTCAGATCTTCTAGACCGTTGTCGTAAACCAGTACAACAAGCATTGCAAGATGCCAAACTTACCAATGCGGAAATTGATGAAGTTGTATTGGTGGGTGGTTCGACTCGCATTCCGGCTGTGCAAAAATTAGTGCGGCAGATCATTGGTAAAGACCCCTGTCAAGGGGTGAACCCTGATGAAGTCGTAGCTGTTGGCGCATCGATTCAAGCAGGTGTGTTAGCGGGTGAGGTCAAAGATATCCTGCTGCTGGATGTTACACCCTTGTCTTTGGGTGTGGAAACTCTCGGTGGCGTGATGACAAAGATTATTGGCCGCAATACTACCATTCCTGTGAAAAAATCGGAAATCTTCTCCACGGCTGCGGATGGTCAAACAAATGTAGAAGTCCACGTTCTTCAAGGTGAAAGAGAACTAGCCAGAGATAACAAAAGTTTGGGTACATTCCGCCTAGATGGTATTCCATCAGCACCTAGAGGTGTACCACAAATCGAAGTTACTTTCGACATTGATGCTAACGGTATTCTCTCGGTTACTGCCAAAGATAAAGCCACAGGTAAACAGCAATCGATTTCAATTACAGGTGCGTCAACTCTCGATAAGCGGGATGTGGAAAAAATGGTACGGGATGCAGAAGCCCACGCCGAAGAAGACCGCAAACGTCGTGAACAAATAGATACAAAGAACTTGGCAGACTCTTTGGCTTATCAAGCTGAAAAACAGCTCAAAGACCTGGGTGATAAAGTTAATTCTGGCGATCGCACTCGTGTTGAAGGCTTAGTACAAGATTTGCGCGAGGCAATTAACCAAGATAACTTTGATCGCATCAAGTCTCTGACTAATGAGTTGCAGCAAGCGCTGATGCAAATTGGTAGTGCTGTCTATAGCCAAGCAGGTGAACAGCCAAAAGGCGATCGCGGTGCAGGTGGCGAAGGTGAAGATGTGATTGATGCTGATTTTGTAGAAAGCAAATAATCACATACTCTTGTTGTTTGTCATAGTGCCAAAGAAACTAGACTTCTTTGGCACTGTTTTTGGCGTTTACAGAATTCTGCGAAACCGATCTGAACAGTGCAGTACTAAACTAACGTGAATTCGACGGAACCTAACCCCAACCCCTTCCCTACAAGGGAAGGGGCAAAAATATCTCACGTGGTACGAAATAATCAGCTTTTTAAGCCTCTAACGCCACTTGCTACAACGCGGGGAACCCGCGCAACGCAGTGGCTCCTCCTTGCAGGGGAGAGGTTTGGAGAGGGGTTTTTTCCACTTGTCGAACTTACGTTAAATTAAGCTTTTAATTACCCAAAGTGGGATTTTGTGGCAAACCAGAATCTGGAACTGGTTGAGTAGAGTTGTCTGGAATTTCCGACTCTGGTGGGGTGATGCTGCCGGGTGCGGTCGGGTTGGCGGGAATTTCCGACTCTGGTATGGTAATGGTTCCGGGTGCGGTCGGGTTGGCGGGAATTTCCGACTCTGGTGGGGTGATGCTGCCGGGTGCGGTCGGGTTGTCTGGAATTTCCGACTCTGGTGTGGTGATGCTGCCGCCAGGTGTGGTCGGGTTGTCTGGAATCTCAGACTCTGGTGTGGTGATAGTTCCAGGTGTGGTCGGGTTGTCTGGAATCTCAGACTCTGGTGTGGTGATAGTTCCAGGTGTGGTCGGGTTGTCTGGAATCTCAGACTCTGGTGTGGTAATAGTGCCGGGTGTGGTCGGGTTGCCAGAGTCAGTGCTGGGTGAAATTGGTGTACCACCTGGACAACGGGAATTGAGCGGGGATTCCTCACACAGAATTTTTAGTCCTTCTGGTGACATCTCAATTTCTTTTGCTGAACTAGTCGATGGGTCTTTTGATTCAGCAAGAGCAACATTGGTAGTTAGTGCCAATGTTAGAGCTGTACCAATCAGGGTCAAATATTTTCCCTTCATTCTGAAATTAACCTCAACTGAACAGTCCGTCTTTAACCGCAATCATTTTATGCACAGATATCACAAAGCTAACGGTCGTGTTACTAAAACTGTAACCAACTACTAACTAAACGGTATAGTTTCTTGGGTGACGACAAAGTTCAAAGAAGAGTATAAACTTAAACAACTTAATAGCTGAATTACTTGATATTTTTTCTACAAGAATTGTGGGAGTAAGCGCCAGAAAATTTGTATACTTTGTATTTCGCGAATTTAATTAATTTATCCTATATGTCTTGTTCTGCCACCCTCACCCAATTAATAGAAGTTCTTGCGGCACAGCCTGTAAATTTATCTGAGGCTGGTTTAACACAAGTAGGTAGTGCTATCCAAACAGACACTCGCATACTCAAACCAGGTGAAGTGTTCTTAGCTTTACGAGGGGAAAATTTTGATGGACACGAATTTGTCCCCAAAGCGATCGCCTCTGGTGCTATTGCCGCAATTGTCGATGATGCTTACGAAAATCCAGGGTTACCTGTATTACGGGTGAGAAACACCTTAGAGGCATATCAAAAAATTGGCAGATGGTGGCGCGATCGCTGGCATATTCCCGTGATTGGGATCACGGGTTCTGTAGGTAAAACTACAACTAAGGAACTGATCGCCGCAGTTTTGGCAACCAAGGGACGAGTTCACAAGACTTTTGGGAATTTCAATAATGAAATCGGTGTTCCCAAAACTTTGTTAGAACTGGATGCAGAACATGACTACGCCGTGATTGAAATGGGGATGCGGGGTCAGGGACAAATTGCCGAACTCACACAAATAGCACGTCCGACTATGGGGGTAATTACTAATGTGGGAACGGCACATATCGAGTTACTGGGTTCAGAAGCGGCGATCGCTCAGGCTAAATGTGAGTTATTAGCCGAAATGCCCCAAGATAGTGTGGCTATTCTCAATCATGACAATCCCCTATTAATGGCTACGGCGCAACAAGTTTGGTCGGGGAAAGTTTTAAGTTATGGTCTTGCGGGTGGCGACATCCAAGGGTCACTGATCAATCACGAAACTATAGAAGTTGAGGGAATGCAGCTATCTTTACCTTTGCCTGGTCGTCATAATGCCACTAATTTCTTGGCGGCTTTAGCTGTGGCTCAGGTTTTGGGCATTGATTGGTCAAGCTTGCAAAGTGGTATCATGGTGAATATGCCCACAGGGCGATCGCAACGGTTCACCTTGCCCAATGATGTATTAATCTTAGATGAGACTTATAATGCTGCACCAGAAGCGATGACAGCCGCCTTGCAGTTATTGGCAGACACACCCGGAAAGCGCAAAATTGCGGTGTTGGGTGCAATGAAAGAATTGGGAGAGCAATCGCCGCAATTGCACCAAATAGTTGGCGAAACAGTGCAAAAGTTGCAATTAGACGGTTTGCTGGTTTTAGTGGATGGGCAAGATGCCGAAGCGATCGCCAAGAGTGCCGAAGGGATTCCATCGGAGTGCTTTGCTAATCATGCCGATTTGCTGGCGAGATTAAAAACATTTGTCCAAGCAGGCGATCGCTTATTGTTCAAAGCGGCTCATTCCGTGGGACTAGATCGTGTTGTCAATCAGTTTCGCGCCGAATTTCCCAGCCAAATTGGCTAAATTATGGCAAAAATAAAGTCCGCTAAAGCGGACACACTATAAGGGTTAATTGTTACTTGTATTGGCAACAATTATGTCAGATGGCATCTTTATTTTTTACGATTAAATTGCAAAAATCAAGCCTATGAAATGAAATATTTAGACATAATTCCTTATGTCATATAGGAATCCGTTTTGATTCCTGAACATACTTGTGTAGGCGGGGAACAGGGAACAGGGAACGGGGAACACAGAAGAAGGAATAAAAGTGTAGGGAGTTTTTTCATTAATCAAATATGAGTCCTATATTTGGATTGCTTTCCATACGGTGAACTATAAAATTTGACTACAAATAAATAAAGTCCGCAGGGGCGGACTTGTAAAATTGGATAAGGTTAGGTTCTTAACAAGATGGACTACAACTTGTTAGAGGTTATCTTTATTTTTTATGACTAACCTTAAAAAATCAAGTCTTTAGGAGAGAATTTTTAGACATAATTCCTGTATTTATGTCTTCTTCTTTTGAATTGAATCTAAGTGAAAATATCATTTTTTTCGGTTTGTAAGTTTAATTTAGTGTCGCTGAATCGGAAGACATCTCCAGAAATTAAAGATGTGTCTTCCAGAACCTTTGTAGAGATGTTCCATGGAACGTCTCTACATTTGAACCACAAAGGCACTAAGATTGGACAAAATTTTAGGTAATTTTTACCCACCTTGAAAGGGCTAGGTATGACGGTCTACCACTTCTTCTAAGATACATAGCACAAAAGCGTTAAATCACATCAGTGCCAAAATTGGGCAGCTAATCCCTAATTTCTCTGAACCTTCACTGCGGATCATGATAATTGTGGTTTTCTACACTAGACATTTTGCTACCTATCTAGTAACCTGATTCTGGATAGTATCACGCAAATAAAAAATTAAAGTATAAAAACAAACTAATTATTACGTATAAATCCCAACTATCAAATTTTCATTCTCTAACAACTTCCACAGACATTTGCTCCATTTTTGCTCAACAGTTCTGCTTGGTAGTGCAGTAAAGAATACATCCAAGATGTTTAAGTATGGTTAACAATTGAGACTGCAAGCCTACACAAGATGGCGATGCGATCGCGGTAAGTCTAAAGCACAATTGACTCAACTATATAGAAAGTAAACTCTCTGCTTGCCAGTGTAATAACTTATAGATAAAGCTCAGGAATGACTGTGGCATGTGATGAAATTATGTATTTAACTAAATGTTAAGAATTGATTAATACATCCTTAATAGGCTGAAGCAAGATGAACATATATTATATTTTGGCGACATAAATTTCTTTCTTAAGAATGAATCTTAGCTCATGTTAAATGGTAAAACTTTTAAGGATGAATCAGACTGATATTTGTTATAGATAATAGGGAAATTGGCAAATGTCTAGAAATTCCAGTGCAAGAAGACTCGGCAAAAGTTTAACTGCTAGTGCGGCGAGAACATCTGACATATTGAGACAGACTTTAGCATCATGGCGTCTTGGCGTGGTTGAATCGCTACCCTTTTTGATTGCTTGTGCTGTATTTTTAAGCGTTATTAGTTTAAAAAGTCCCATACTGCTTTTTTGTTTGCTGGTTGGTAGTTTAACCGCAATCCTCATCCAGCAAATTGGTCAGCAGGTGCATTTGTCGAAGCGATGGTTTATACTATTACAAATCTTGGTAGTATCTGTCGTCTTCTGTTTATTTTGGCTAGACTACTTTGCCTCCCCTGCACATGCACAATTTTTTGGGAAAGCTGAAGATTTTTTTAGAAATACTTTGACACAAGGTACATCAAGCAACAGCAATACCCAAACAGCAGTCAGTTTAATATTCAACGTTCTGCGGGCGATTTACCTACTCTATATAGCTGTTTCTCTAATTGGTGTGATTAATGCAGTACGAAAAGATGAAGATTGGCAAAGTATCGCTAGAGTTCCCTTGTTAGTGGTTGTCGCTGTCACCGTTGCTGATGTCCTTACAGGCTTCGTGATTGGTGATGGTAGTAACTAAATTCATCTCTACTATTAAGATGAAACAAAGTTAAGAAACTGCTTATGTCTCAAGAACGAGAACCAGAATTTCGCCCAGTCAATCAAATCCTCGGATCACAACCATCATTAGGGCCAATTCCTGCTGATCAGATATTTCCTTGGCTTGTGATTGTTTTAGCCTCCTACTTTATAATCAATGGAATTTTTGGTGGAATTTTTCCAGACGATTTTCAAAGATGGCTGTGGACAGTATTAATCGCCGGTTGGGGAATAGCAACTTGGTGGATATTAACTGGTGGTAGAAGTTGGCGTTTTTTGAGCAAATTTGTGGGAGTTCCCACGTGGACAAGAGGCTTTGCTCGTTATCAAAGCGTGCTAGAAGTTAACCATGAAGCAAAAAATCGGAAAACAAAGCATCGGTCTCGCAGGTCAAGAAAGTAGATTAACACCATTTGAAGATGCTTTACATTTGGCAACAATGCTGCGCGTTTCTCTAGATGGACGCGATATTGGTGCATATATTCTGAACAAGGGAACCCAAAAAGATCGGTTTTGCTTTGTTTTTGGTTTTGAATGTCGAGGTATCCATACTACCTTGAGGTCTGAACAAATAGATACGATATTTAATAATATTGAATCAGGCTTAAAAGATATTCCTGATGGTGAAAAAATGACCTTACATATGGGGTCTTTTAGTTCAGATAAACAACGCCAAAAAGAACTTGCAGACTTAGTAAGACAGACACCATCACGGGATATAAAATATTTATTAACAGCAGAACGAGCCAGAATTCAAGAACTGACTCATGCTGGTCTTCGCAAGCCGAAATTCCTCAGGATTTATGTCACTTACACTATTGAACCAAATACTACCCATGCAGATGATTGGATTGAGAAACTTTTAGGCAAAGCTGAAGTATGGTGGTTGCAATTCAAAGGTGAATTGGCAGATGTGCAGAACCAACGCATCGAAACTCTGATAATTAAAGCCTACCAACAAGGTTTTTCTCGCTGGGAACAGCTTTTATCTAACAAAATGGGTTTAGATGTCAAACCTTTAACTGCTGAGGAATTATGGGAACATGCTTGGAAGCAATTTAACGACACACAACCTATAGAAATTCCCCAACTACTTCATTTAGATGAAAATGGACTGCACGAACAAGTTAATTCAGATTTAGCTAGTACCAAATTACTCATAGAAAATATCCACAGTACCACTTTGCTGATGGAATCTGGCGTACCCTGTGCTGATCGCCGTTGGGTTAATGTGAAAAATCGCTACATTGGGGCACTAACATTTCTGGAAAAACCCGGAGGTTGGCAAAATAAATTTGCTCAAATGCGTTATTTGTGGGAACTACTAGCTAGAGAAACAGTAGTAGATACAGAAATTTTTTGTGAGTTAACGGCTGCCAATCCCGCATTAGTAAAAACTACTTTGCAACGAGTGCTGAAACAGTCAAATATGACAGCACTCATGGCTCAAGAAAAAAGTAAAACTATTGATGTCAGTGCTCAATTAAAGTTAAAAAAATCAGTAGCAGCGCAAGAACAATTATATGAAGGGGCAGTGCCGATATATACCAGCATAGTTATTTTTGTGCATCGTCCCACTGTAGAAAAACTAGATGAAGCCACAAGATACATTGAAAACTGTTTTCAACGTCCAGCACAGGTAATTAGGGAAGTAGAGTATACCTGGAAAATTTGGTTACAATCTCTACCAATTGTTTGGGAAGGTTTGTTAGTAAAACCCTTTAATCGCCGCCAGTTATATTTAACTAGTGAAGTTCCTGGATTAATGCCTTTAGTGTTAACTAAAGCCGGAGATCGCCACGGCTTTGAGTTAATTGCTGAAGAAGGAGGAACACCGATACATCTAGATTTATTTAACCAACACAAGAATTTAGCGCTGTTTGCGACAACGCGTGCTGGTAAATCGGTGTTGGTGTCAGGAATTTTAACTCAAGCTTTAGCTCATGGCATTCCCGTAGTCGCCTTAGACTTTCCCAAACCCGATGGCTCATCCACCTTTACCGACTATACAGAGTTCATGGGGAAGAATGGAGCGTATTTTGATATTTCCAAACAATCCAATAATTTATTTGAACAACCAGATTTGCGATCGCTTACTCCAGAAGAACAGCGCGATCGCCTGCTCGATTATACTGGCTTTTTAGAATCAGCATTAATGACAATGGTTTTAGGGTCATCCACTGAAAGTCAGCTGCTGGCTCAAACCGTGCGTTCCCTGATCAACTTAGCTTTAGGCGCTTTCTTTGCTGATGCAGGTATTCAGGAGCGATATAAACAAGCTATAGCCGGCGGATTTGGCAGTGAAGCTTGGCAGAAAACCCCTACCTTAAGAGACTTTCTCTACTTCTGCTCACCAGAACATCTGCAATTAGAATCTGTTAGTGGCAGAGTTGATGATGCACTTAGTCAAATTCAACTGCGCTTGCGGTTTTGGCTATCTAGTCGTGTGGGACAGTCCATTTCTGCACCCTCTAGCTTTCCCACCGATGCTCAACTTTTGGTTTTTGCGCTGCGAAACCTTTCAGATAACGAAGATGCAGCCGTCTTATCTTTAAGTGCTTATTCCGCCGCTTTGCGACGTGCATTAAGTAGTCCAGCTTCTATCTTTTTCATCGACGAAGCACCAATTTTATTTGAATTTGACCAAATATCCGATTTAGTCGGCAGAGTTTGTGCCAACGGTGCCAAAGCGGGAATTAGAGTCATCTTATCAGCACAAGACCCTGACACTATCGCCAAATCCAAAGCCGCATCGAAAATTTTGCAAAATTTATCCACAAGATTAATCGGTCGGATTCAGCCAGTAGCAGTAGATAGTTTTGTCAACATCTTAAAATATCCCGGCGATATTATTTCTCGTAATGCCACAGAAAGCTTTTTTCCTCGCAAAGAAGGTGTTTATAGCCAATGGTTACTAGATGATAACGGTATTTATACCTTCTGCCGCTACTATCCAGGTTTCGCACAATTAGCAGTAGTGGCTAACAATCCCCATGAACAAACTGCACGCCAACAAGTAATGCTGCATTACAGCGATAAATATGAAGCAATTTCTGTATTTGCGCGGCAGTTAATCGCTTCGCTGCGTGGTAGTTAATCGAGTAATTTCAAATTTCGTCCACGTTCTTTCAGATTTACACATATGCAGAAAACTACTTGTTTCACATTGGCTTTTTCCTTCTTATTAGTCCTACCAGCAATGGCACAATTAGGCAAAGTTTGGACTGATTTTCAATCTTATTCTGTAGATATACAAAATTATCTCAGAAATAATTTGAGCGACACCTTAAGACCTCTGGAAATTAGAAGTCAAAATGCTCTCAATAATGCCACAGGAGAATCGAATATACCCAACCCAATTGAGGCTGTCAAAAGTTTCCGCCAAGATATCTTGTTTAACCCAGTAACAGATAAGTTTGAAAATAACCCAGTTATCCAAGCTAATTCTGTTAGTAACGAAATTGGTCGGCTAATTACCCGTAGTTCCATAGAAAGTGTTATGGGTAGAGATGGACAAATTCGCTTAAAATCACAGTTGCAAAATACTCAGACTATCATTGATAACATTGAAGAACTTTCTCAAGAATCCGATAATATTTTTCAGAGATTAGCTAGTGCTGCTACAAACCTAGGCCAATCAAATCCATTAGCTGCATTAGAAGGCGAGAAAGGCAACTTACAGTTACAAACTATTAAAATCCAACAAGAACAAACAAAAATCATCAGTGAAGCGCTTTCTCAATCAATCAAAACACATCAATCTTTGCAATACTCTAACTTAAATTTAGCGAACATTTCCCAACAAATGGAAGCAATGAATCGCACTCGTCGAGTAGATGCATCAACAGAGGCAGCCAGACTCATTCGCACTACTTCTCAAACAGATTTATTTGGGAGAGAAGAGAATTAATATTTATTATCAGCAAAACTGTGAACCAAAATGCATCTGCATATTCTGCAAATCTTTCCGGAAATTGGGATTAATGAAACTTTTGATAGTGGTGCGGTAACTGCCAGAAGCATCGCTGAAAGTTGGGATAATCAATGGCTGGATTTATTACAAAACAATACCAGTAATAACTTATATGGAGCGCTGACAAATCTGGGTGTATTTTTTGCTGTAGGAACTCTCCTATTTTTTATGATGCAATGGCTCAAAGATGTTATATACAGCGAATATTCCCGCCCTATAACGGGTTTGATTTGGCCTTTTATCGTAGTTGTCCTGTTAAGTAATGCGGGAGATGGCAGCATCCTTTCTAGTTTGACCTTGGGAGTTAGAAATTTTATTAATACCGTTAATCAGCAAGTAGTCACTACAGCCGATGCTAATCAAACTTATCAGCAAGCACTGAATATGAGTTTAGCTGAAGAAGTAGCTGGTTCTTTACTGCGTCCTTGTCAATCACTAACTGGTGAACAACAAACCCAATGCTTTGCTAGAGCCAGCGACCAAATCGATGCTCTCTGGCGAGAATATAGAAATTTATACGGTAATAGAGTTTGGATTCAAAGATTAGAAAATCAGGTGATTTCACTGAAATTCGGTACAGGAAATTTATCAGAAACAACCTTTAACGCTCTATTGGGTAATACAGTTCAAACCAGTATCAAAAACTTTTTAATTTCTTTGCAATATGCTTTTCAGAATTTAATCGAAGCCACTATGCTGCTGATAGCAGCTTTAGGGCCTCTAGCTGTGGGTGCTTCTTTGTTACCTGTAGCTGGAAAACCAATTTTTGCCTGGCTGACAGGATTCTTCTCGGCGGGAATAGCCAAGATTTCATTTAATATTATTGCTGCATTAACTGCCGCAGTCATTATTAATGGCCCTGCCGAAAATCCTAATGCCAATCCCGATTTAATGTGGTTCATAATTTTTCTAGGAATTTTAGCGCCACTTTTATCTTTAGTTGTAGCTGGTGCAGGAGGATTTGCAGTTTTTAGTGCTATTAATAGTACAGCTTCTTTGGTGAAGGATAGGATATAAATTTTCAGCATGATCGATGAGTTGGAAATAAGAGAATGGTAAATTTACTCAAAAAAAGACAACAAACCGGTAGTATTCTCACAACCTTTGCGATCGCCACCTTTAGTTTGCATTTATTGGTGTTATTTTTATTCATTTTGCAAGGGTTAAATATTCGCCAACTCAGTCTGAGAAAACCGCCTAACTTTGTGCAGATGATCGATGGTCAACCCCTAGCTGCTACTGATGATTTAGCCAGAGACCCTGAAGCAATTCGCCAATTCATCAGTAAAACCATGACATCAATGTTCAATTGGTCTGGAACCCTCCCACCACAAACCATTGAAGAAGCCGCAAAACCGCAACCAGATCCAGGAATTATGGTGAGAACACCAGAAGGTGGTAGCCAAAAAGTTACTACCACTAGTTGGGTAGCTAGTTTTGCTTTTTCAGAAGATTTTCGTAAAGGTTTCTTAAGTGCGATCGCGCAAATGACACCACCAGAAGTTTTCTCTAGCAATCCCAGCCAAGCTATGTCAGCAGAGTTAATTGTGAAGCGGGTTTATCCTCCAGAAGAAATTGCTCCTGGTAAGTGGCGAGTGGGGATGGTAGCCGACCTAATTCAAAAAAGACAAGATGATGACAGAAGAACAGTAACACCATTTAATAAAGATTTACTGGTACGTGCAGTAGACTATTATCCCTACCCCTTAGCTGATACTAGCACTGATATCCAAAAAGCAATTTATAGTAATCGCACTGATAAATTAGAAATTTACGAAATTCGTAATTTATGTTTATTGGATGACTACAGCAATCTTAGTGCAGATAAATCCAATCCATGTAACGTACAAACCTCTGGCAGCTTTATCAGATAAAAATCCTATGAATTTAATAACTTTCTCATTCATTTATTCAAGTATTTATGCAATTACTAAAACCAGAAAATAAAAAAAGTAGCATCTTGCCACTTTTAGCTGTAGGAACATTCAGTTTACATTTATTTAGCTTGCTATTACTTTTGTTTCACAGTTCAATGTTGCAAGATTTAAAGCAGCAGTTAACACCTAAAAGTTTAGTGCAACTTGTCGATGGTCGTGCCATTACCGCAGACCCCAAACAAAGTTATGAGCGACATCCAGACACAATTCGCCGCTTTGTAGGTGAAACTATGACCTTAATGCTTACCTGGTCACAACAACAGCCACCAATAACAGTATGGGAAATTAGTTCGCAACTCTTAGCTAATGATTTGAAACCAAGATTTCAATCAGAAATTACTAATTTAAATTCAACCAAGCAATTTGCCAATATTAATCAAGGAACTGAATATGTATTAGTAGTACAAAAAATTTCTCAACCAACCCAAATAGCTGATGGTAATTGGAAAGTAGAAATGCTGGCAAATCAATTAAATTTTACCGGTTCTAATAATTTGGGAACATCAATCCCATTTAACAAACAAATCTTAGTGCGAGCAATAGATGAACCAGCAACTTCACTACCAACCAAACCATTGCCATGGCATTTAGCAGCATACCGCCTAGGCGAAGCTAGGCTAGAAATTTACGAGATATGTGACATCAAAGATAATACCTGTTCTGGCAATTAGCAACTCAGCAAATTCAAACCAAGTAATACATTATGACTTCTTATTCAATTCACTCAGAACTTTCCCCACAACGTTTAATTAAACCAACTACTGACAATTACCAACCAGAAGTAGGGTCTTTAGATTGGGAATCCAGAATGGCCAAATTGGTTGGCTTTGAAGAAGAAGCTCCAAAGGTCAACGTTGAAGCATTAGCAGAAGACTCAGCTAGTTTGCAGCCGTCGCCATCTCAGCCACAAGAAGTGCAAACTGAGCAACCCCTATCATCTAATCCCTTTGCTAAGTTAGCCTTGGTAGGCAGCGCCACCTTGGCTGTAGTTATGGTGGCTGGTGTGTTTTTATCGCAGGTAATGAATACCAGCAATCAAAAGCCAAGAGAGAATAATCTTGTTTCCCCAACAGCTGCATTGCCATCAACAAGTGAATCCTCCCGGCAAAATTTAGAACAAGAAATAGAGACTTTAAAAACAAAATTAGCCTTGGCTGAACAAGCAGAGGCGGTGACAGCAGCCCAACAAAATCTCAGAAATAGAGCAGCTTCAAGGATTGAAACTCCACAGACAAACACCAGAACATCAACACCTGTACAAACTGCTGCCTCTACACCCCGAGTAGTAACAGTTGAGCGCATCATAGAAAAACCTTATTCTCCACCTCTTCCTGTACCACCAATTGCTATTGCGCCGCCACCTTCACCAGCACCTCTACCAGTTCCTAACCCAGACACTAAACCATCTACACCCGATCCCCTTGAGGAATGGACAAGGTTAGCAAAGTTAGGTAGCTACGGTCAGGTGTCTGCTACTGGTCAATCTAGCAGGAATGCAGCTAGGTCTGAACCTGTAAACAATACTAATGCACAGGTCCAGGCAACAAACTCCGACCCTGAACCAACCCCACCACAACAAGATTCTAGAATCAGCCAAGCACAACCGCAAAACTCGAAATCTATCAAAGTAGGAAGTAGTGCCAAAGCTGTGTTAGCCACAGCCATATTTGGGGAAACTACGAGATCAAGGAATAATGACAGTGATGAAAATGCCAATGTATTTGTTTTGCGTTTGAAACAACCACTCAAAGCTGTAGATGGTGAAATCGCTGTACCTGCTAATACTGAATTATTAGCCGAAATTCGCTCTATTTCTGAACAAGGATTGCTACATCTGGATGTAGTCAAAGTTGTTTCGCAAGATAATGGCGAACTCATAGAAAGGAACTTACCCAAAAGTGCAATTATTGTTCGCGCTCCCCAAGGTAAACCTTTAGTAGCCAGTAAATTTCCTAATCAAGGTGCATCCATAGCGGGAATGGATGCAGGATTATTTATTTTGGGAGGTATTGGTAAAGCGGCAGAGTTATTTAATCGTACTGATACCCAAGTTGTCAACCAAGGTGCTGCCGGTACTATAGTCACCACAACTAACCCCCAACGCAACGTAGCTGCTGGAATTGTGGAAGGTGGTTTGAACTCTATCGTTCCCCAAATTTCACAACGTAATCAACAGGCCATCTCGCAAATGATGCAACAAACTAATGTTTGGTTCATACCAGCTGGCAAAGAAGTGGAAATCTATGTTAACAGAACAATGCAATTGTAATTCGTAATTACATTGAACTACTCCACTCCCTATTCCCTACTCCCCTGTGTATAGTCATGAAACACATTAACTTGACAGGAAAAACTTTAAAATACTCAGATTTATTCCCCCTAGCTTCCTTGATTTTCTCTACTGCAATATTATTGTTAGCAGGTCGTGCTGTAGCTAATAATGCTGTTCTTCGTTCCATGTTTTCTTGCCAAGCACAAGGCTTAGGGGGAGTAGTACCGACTCTCGAAGTTTCCTATCAGCAAGGAACAAATTTAAGCTTTATTCCATCTGGCGAAACCATTAAAAAAGTTTGGTTAAACGACCCATCACAGGTAACTATGGATTTTGATGGCCCGATGTGTATGCAGTTCGGCCAAGAACGTAACTTTAATTCAGGAGATTGTAAAAACTCAGCCGCGAATGTCATTCAACTACGGCGAATTCAAAAACTAAAAATTCCGGGATTGCCCAAAACAGACAATACACTTTTAACAGTAATTACTGAAGGGCAAGGTAGAACTAAGCTCTACACCTTTAGAATACTATACGAAGATGTTACACCTGGATATCACACTTTAGCTATTTATCCAGATGCAAATTCTCCTGGAGGAGCTAGTTGTGTGAGACCTCCACAATAAAAAACTGATAAACTGTCATTTATTGAAGGTTTTGCAGCAAATCAGTTCGTAGTCAGGACTTTAGTCCTGATTTGAGAACTAAACTTCTTACCCTACGGGTTCGTTAGTCGCTCATGGGGGAAACCCCCAAGACCGCGCTAACTCACTACAAACCTTTAATTATTTACCCTGTTCTACTTATTACTTGATAATTTATCCAAGCTTCGCCAAAAACATAAATTGATAGTAATCCAAAAAAAATCCGCAGTGCCAGACTGACAACAGAATCGGGTAATTTTGGCAAAGTACGAGTACTCATTTGAACGCCTAAAAGACCTCCAAATCCCAAAACTAGACCTTGAATAAACAAAATATTTCCCTCTAATGTATGCCCTGTACAGGCAGCTAAAGCAGTAATTACAATCACACCCAAACTAGTTTGAATTGCTACTTTAATTTCTTCTCCTAGTAGTAACATTTGTAGGGGAACCATAATTGTTCCGCCACCCAAGCCAAAGAAGCCGGCTAAAATTCCGGCTGCTCCTCCAGTACCAATTTTAGAAAGTAATGGGTTAAATGCTGGTGCTGTATTCTCTGCTTGCTTTAAAATTAGTTGCTTGCGTAGCTCTATTAAATAGACATTAGCGAGTAATATGATGCCAAATGTAAAAAGTATGATGTAAGAGGGAATCTTGTTGGCGAAATAGACTCCAACTCCAGTAGTTAAAAAAGCGGGAATTCCTAAATAAATCACTCGCTTAAAATCAAAATATCCCATCCACAAATTCTGCAAACTTCCAGAAATTGAAGTAATCACAATAGCCAGGCTACTAGTAGCGATCGCTTGCACAGGTGTATAACCTAGGGTAACTAAAAGCGGAATTGTAATAATGCCGCCACCTATACCTAAAAGTCCAGCTATAACGCCAGATATTAGCCCACCAGCTATTAAAATCAACCAAACAAAATCATTCATAAAAAAGGCTTAGTTAAACTTGATATTTAGGCTGGTTAACCTTGTACTGTTACCGGATGGCTGACAACACCTCCGTAAAGCAAGCCAAAATCATTCCACGGAACTGTATTTGGTTGTGTGTTACCCAAATTATCAGTAGCACGAGCTTGGAGAGCATATTCTCCAGGAACTGGATGCCATTCAATATCCCACCGCACCCATGCAAAGGGAAAATTAGGTTCTCTCAGTCTTGCCAATTGCCAGGTTTTGCCACCATCCAAACTGACTTCCACACGCACAATTTTTCCTTTTCCAGACCAAGAACGCCCACGCAGCAGGTATTTTCTCGCAGAAAGCGTAGCTGGCCAAGCTAATTCAAAGGCACTCTTGACATTTTGGTAAGTGATTAACTTACCTCTATACGGAGACTTAGCTGGGTAATCTGCGCCAGTCAGCACCATTTGGTCTAATACCCACTGTGAATATATGGGGGTTTCGGAAACTTCAATACGCTCAATCCATTTCACGTTGGCATTTCCTGACCAACCAGGAAATATTACACGACACGGCTGACCATGATCTGGGGGTAGTGCTTCTCCATTCATTGCATAGACGAGGAGAGAGTGATCTGCTGTGGCTTTGGCAATAGGAACTACACTGCTGAATTTAGCCTGATTTGTCCCTTTTGAGTCCAGCGAGTCTAAATCTGCCCCTTCAACTAATACATCTCTGGCTGTGGCTTTCACTCCAGCGCGCTCTAATAATAGACTAAGTGGTACACCAGTCCACTCAGCCACACCAATAGCGCCTAGCCTCCACCGCGTTCCAGAAAGAGGTATATTATAAGCTTCTTCAAAGAAACGCCGACCATTGGCAGCACACTCAATGGCACTAGTGACCGAGATTGAGGGCATAGCGATGATTTCATCGTATGTAAACTCGCAAGGGGTATTAACACCAGTTCCCTCAATTCGCAAACGCCATGTAGATAAATCAAAAGTGGGAGGCGCATGGCGATTATGAACATAAAACCAATCATTTGGCACCAAATAGCCACGCCCATACATTGCTTCCCAGTTCATCTCTAATGTGCCTTTACTATGAGAGATGTAGCCTGGTGGCAATGGTTTGATGATTTTACTACCCTTGGCTTTGGAAGCAGTCTCAGCATGAGCAGGTGCCGATCTAGCCAGTCCCCCCATAGCTCCAGCCCCGGCCATAGTCGCGAGGATTTGCAGAAAGCGCTGGCGAGAAATACCGGCAGATGTGCTTTGTTGCCAGATATACTCATCAACTCGCGCCTGTAAGTAATCCTCCTGGTCAAAGAGGTTTTCATCGCTCAAACTATTACCTCCTGTTCAATATAGTATTCGCGCTTCGTGGGCATGGAGAATAGGGGGATGAGGTAGGTGTTTCACCAATGCCTCATGCCCCATAACCCATGTCTCTACCTACTTATTTATCACAGTCCAAACACCAGTCATTTCATCTTGTGTGTAGTCAGAGAAATAGTGATCAACACCATTGTGAGATATTTCCGCAATTGCTTCGAGAAATCTCTCACAGTCTTCTAGTGTGTTGTAAACAGCAAAGCTAGCCCGGATAATGGTGGGAATGTTACGAGTAATGCCCCTCTCTACTTCTTGAGCAATTTCGTAGTCTTGCTCGTCGGAAATATTTTTGAGTTTGCGAATGTATTCGTAAGTGCAGAAAGCCCCGGCTCGCACCCCAATTCCATATTCTTGTGCTAGGATTTCAGCCACTAAGCGGCCGTCAAACCCGTTAATATCGAAGGGAATCACATGGGCTAAGTTATCTCCTGGAATATGTACTTGCACACCTGGAATACGCTGAAGCCGTGTGTATGTAAATTCAACAAGGTAATGTTCATATTCGGCAATGCGATCGCGCCCTAGCGCTTCGATAATTTCAATTGCTTTTGCTATGGCGATCGCACCCATCGCGTTTGGTGTTCCAGGATCATGCGCCCGTTCTGTATAAAAACGCTTGATTTCTAGGTTTCTGGTGATATAAGGTAGGTTTCCTCCCCCAATTTGATAAGGGTAACAGCTATCAAAAAACTCCTTAGGCCCCAGCAAAACCCCTGTTCCATAAGGGGCATACATTTTGTGCCCAGAGAAAGCAACAAAATCCAAATGACATGGGTCATCATCTGCACGCATATCTACCCGCTCATGCTGGATTAATTGACAGACGTCAGCGAACATTTTGGCACCATACCGATGTGCTAAAGCGGCAATTTCATAAATCGGCGGTCTATAACCTGTAATCGTCGAAGCACCTGTAATGGTAATTAATTTGATTTGCTCAGTTGGGGGGAGATTTTGATGCGCCTGGAAAATAGCCTCAATTTCAGCCACACTGACACTGCCATCAGGCTGGGTTCTGTATTGGACAACTTCGTCTCTAGTTACCCAAGGCAGTAGGTTTGAGGAATGCTCAATGTCAGAAACTAAAATTTTGCCAGGTCTTTTTGCCCACAGTGTGGCAGCTCCATTAATTGCTTCTGTTGTATTCTTGGCAAAGATGACATAGTTTTGTGAGGAAGACCCCACAAAATCCCGGATCACATCCCGACTAGCGTCATATTCTCGTGTAGTGATAATCGACTTTTGCCCTGAACCTCGATGCACGCTGCCATAGGTGTCAAGCTTCTCGTCCACGTGCTGCTTGAGGCTGGCAAAGGGAGTGGTTGTAGCTCCATTATCCAAGTTGACGTACTTGATATAATTTCCACTCAAAGTTTTTACCTGGAAAGATAAAGACTCATTTGTGAATAAAGGTTTGATTTCTTGCTCCCAAAAGCTGTCAAAATTGCCTGTAAATAGTGGTGAATGAACGTTTTCTTGCTGCTTTTGTGTGCCCAATGCCAGTACGTCGGTCATTTTTAGTACCTCTATTTTTGATTGTTAATTTTTTTGACAAACCTAACCACGACAACGCTTGATTTAGTGCGAATTCGATGAACCTCACCCCAACCCCTCTCCGACACCCAGAGGGGCAAAAATCTCCCTGGTTTTAAACTAAAAATCAAGGTTTCAAAGCCTCTACGCCACTTGCTACAACGCGGGGAACCCGCGCAACGCAGTGGCTCCTCCTGGCAGGGGAGAGGTTTGGAGAGGGGTTTTTTCCACTTGTCGAACTTACGTTGATTTAGTGAGACAATCACGTTAATCACCACTAAATGACTGTGTTTAACAGTACTTGGTTGCCGACAAAAACTTAGCGATTGTAATGATTTACAACAATCACGTTAATTACTACTAAATGACTGTGTTTAACAGTACTTGTTCGCCCATAGAAATTTAACGATTGAAATGATTTTTGAATAAATAATTAAAATTTGTAGCCGTAAATACACTAAATTATAAATAAGTTTATGATTTTAATAATACAACGTTTAAAACAAGACTAGTAAATTTACTTAAACTAATCATTTTTTCTTGAAGTAATTCTTCTAAACTTGGTACATTAAAAACAAAATTGTAGTACAAACTTCTCATTAAGTAAACTTAAAGTACTTATTATGAGGTCTTTTTTAATTAAAAATTCTGTACTAATTGTTTATAGATTTTTAAGAAAGTTTCACTGTCTTACTGAATAAATTAATTACTTTATCAATAGGATGAATCAAGTGTTTATTCGGAATTATCATATTTTCCTAACATGCGATAACAACCAAAATTATTCAATGCTTAGGGACAAAACACGGTAATAACCCAGAATTACAGTCAAATACTAAACTTCAGTACAAGCATTATTTTAAAGTTAAAAATCAAACAGTAGAAAAATGTTTCCTTGAGTACATTTTTAAATGTATCCTAGGTAGATTGCGATCGCGGTTGAAATACTGTATTAATGAAGCGCGCTCAATCAAACTAATGGCATCAGCGATCGCCTTTTGGGGTCAAAAAAATATATCTTGATCATGGTCGGGTACAGTGCTTTCTACATCCCGCACTAAGGGGACTGTAAACCCCACTAAACCAACCAACAACATACATGCTGCACAGATCACGTATAACAGCGCGATTCCTGCACCAGTACCAGTCCCGAACAAACCAAAAAGACCACCGCCTGTACTCAAAGCAGGTGTAAATACATGATCAGCCAAAGGTCCTGCTATTAAGTAGGCTACAGCAGAAGCTATCTGTAAAAGCAGCGATCGCGCCCCAAAAACTCTTCCCTGCACATTTGGCGCAACTTTGGCTAACCAAATTGCATTATCCGAACTACCATTCAAAGGAAAATTCAAAGAAGAACAAAATTGTGCGGGAATCCAAACCCAAGGTGTTCTACCCAAACCAAAAACAATTTTACTGATACCTGCACCAATCATCCCTAATAAAATGCCTTTGATTTTGCGTGGAAATCCTCCCCAAGTGCTAACAATTATTGCCCCTGTGACACCACCCAAACCAGCAGCAGAGGCTAAACTTCCTAAAACTAAAGAATCATTATTAGTTCTGGATAAAATCATCGGTGCATATAAAGAATCACCAATATCATGGGGAAGCCAAAAGAGTATATTCACTATCAACAGCGCTAGTAAGCTTTTTTGAGTAGTAATATAACGCCAACCAAATCCCAAATCTTGCCACATAGTAGTGTTTTTTTCGGTTTCTTTAGTGGGCAAAGGTTGAGGAATATTGATAAAAAATAAGGTGCTAATGGCTATAGAAAAAGTCAAAATATCAATTAACCAAATTCCTAGAAAACCAATAATTGTGTATAAAAATCCCGCCAAAGCAGGGGCAATAATTTGACTACCGTAACTAGATATAAATTCTAAACTACTAGCACGGGTGTAGTGTTTTTTGGGAATCATTAAGGCAACTGAAGCAGAATAAGCCAGAGATTGAAATTGATTAAAAGTTCCGACAATAGCCCCTGTCAGATAAAAGTGCCAAATTTGTAAATTATTGGTGAGATACAGCAACAAAATCGCAATTGTACTGAGAACAGCAACTGTATCACCCACCATCATTAAAAGTTTGCGGTTAAAACGGTCTACAATCACGCCACTAATAGGGGTAATGATAATGCTGGGAAGTAAACTAAAAAAACCCACCAGAGTCAGAGTAGTGGCTTGACCTGTAATTTTCCAAGCCCAGATTTCAATGGCAAAGCCAGTCATGCGGCTACCCATAGTAGAAATTAGTTGACCAAGCCAGATGATGAAAAAATTACGCATACATTTTTGAAGGGAGTGGGGAGTAGGGAGTAGGAACTTAGCCAAAAGTTTTCCCCTTATAATCTGCGCCTTTGCTTTTAATGACTAAATCTCTGTCATATCTTGGTTGATTTGGGTAATTCTTTCTTGAGGTTTGAGAAGAGGACAATTGGTACACTTTTCATCACCTGGAGGAATAAACGCATATAAGCAACAGGTCAGTCTGACTGTAGTTGTTGAGGGTAAACCGGGTTCATTGAGTTCTTCGGTGCGTACTAAGTTGTAAAGAGGATTGCGGCCTGGCATGACACAACTGTAGGGTTGTTCATACAAGACTGAATAATCTGTTTTTATTGCTTCTGAGTTAATACATTTACTCAGTTCAGCAAACTGTCTTTCAGAAGCATTGACAGCATTTCCCCACATAGTTTTTTTGGAGAGTTTAGTTAAACTGTGAACTAGGTCTATCATTGGTGCAAAATTGCGTTGGAATAAGTTGGTAAAAACAGCTTGATGTAAGTCCGCAACGCTATTTACTATTTTGACTAGGCAATTTTTGGGAATGGGAACAGATAATCGTTGAGGATAAATTACAGTACCACTAAGGTCATGAAACCATAGCGCCTTGGGTTTACCGTCTTCCAAAACAAAACTCACATTATCAACAGAAGCATCTAATCCAACGCCCGCCCAAGTCATCAAAGCTAAAACACCCGGTAATATTTTCCAGCTATAAACTTTATTCCAGATAGATGCAGCAATGCGAATATCTTGACTTTTTTGATATATCTCGCTGGTTTGCCAATCAGATAATAGTCTATCTGGTTGTAAGTAATCATTAAGTGAAATCACCTCAGCACTATCAGGAGGCGGAGTCAAAATAATGCAATCAGTATAAGAACTATCTAAAGTGCGTTGAGCCTGGGAAAATATTTCTGCTAAAAAATTAGATTTGCTAGTAGAACTTAGTTGTTTTGACATTTGTATAATTTCTCTTGACTAAAGGTTGATAAATTATCATATATCTTTTAATAAGTATTTCCAGATGTCGTCTAAAATGACATTTGCTGACAAGATATTGCCGAATATCCAGTAACCGGAATCAACGGTATACACTCGGTTATTTTCAACTGCTTTCAGCTTTTGCCATAACTGGCTATTTTGATATTGTTGAAAAGCATCTTCAGCACCGGGATCTAATGCGACAAAAATAACATCCGCATTGATTAAATCTGCACGTTCCAAACTCACTAAAACTGAAGTTTGGTCTGAATTATTGGTAAGTTGATTCTGTACTTCTGGAAGAGATAGCCCCACATCCAAAATTAGACTGACGGGAAAGGAAAATTTTGTGCGAAATTCTGTATTCTGCCTACCAGCGTAAAAGCGGATAACAGAAATTTTTTTGCTTGCAAGTTTATTAGTTATAACTGTGCGTAATTCTTGGACTCGTTGCTGATATTGCTCCAGGATTTTTTGTGCTTGTGTGCTTTTACCTATGATTTCACCAATACGTAATAAATCATCTTGCCAAGCAGATTGGACATAATCAAGTGTAACTGTGGGAGCAATTTGTGAAAATAATTTATATTGTTCTACGCCGAGATAAGAACCCAAAATTAAATCGGGATTTAACTGCACCATTTTTTCTAGATTTGGCTGACTTTCTTTTCCTAAAGAAACTATACCTTCAGCTTTTTTACCCAATTTTTGGATTTTGCTACCCGTTATATTTGGCTGTGCTGTTGCGATTGGTTTTAAGTCCAGCGCCAGCAATACTTCCATCATGACTTCATCCAAAGCGATAACGCGCTGAGGGTTTAGAGGAATGCAACTCTCTCCCAAAGAATGTTTTATTACTCGACACTTAGATGCTGCTAACTTTGCCTTGGGTAATTCTGTGATTTTAGTGGAATTGCTATAGCAACCATTAAACAAAATCAAACTTAGTATAATAAGAAAACATAATTTGATATAACGATGTAAAAATTTTATCATTATCTAAATTACAATTAATTATTTTGTAGGGTGTGTTATCGCGTTGTGAAATTTATGATTTTTCCTGCTTAATCAAAGTTTATAAACTTTCATAATGCTTCCAATAAGTATTTAACCAGGTCATCCAAAATAGCATTAGCTGACAAGATATTCCCAAAAATCCAGTAACCTGAATCAACAGTATATACTCGGTTATTTTTAACTACATTCAGCTTTTGCCATAGAGGACTATTCTTATATTTTTGAAAGTTTTCCTCTGAACCTGGGTCTAGTGCTATAAACATCGCGTCTGCCTCTAGTAAGTCTACACGTTCTAAACTAACATTTTCATAACTGACACTTGCACCACTACTAAGCTGACGTTGCGTGAGGGGTATAGATAATTTTAATTCTTCTAAAATACTTACAGGGAATGATAATTGATTCAAAAATTGTGTAAATTGAATAGTTGTGTAAAATCGCATTACAGAAATTTCTATATTTCCGAGTTTTTGAGCAAAGTTCAATCTTAAATTTTCAATTCTTTGTTGATACTCTCCCAGTAGTTTTTCTGCTTCATCAGTTTTATTGACTATATTAGCAACCTGTAATAAAGCTTTTTTCCATCCAGTTTCCGTATAATCAATGGAAACTGTTGGAGCTATTTGAGAAAATAATTGATAATTTTGAGAATTGATGAAAAAACCTAAAATTAAATCGGGATTTAGTTGTATCATTTTTTCTAAATTTGGCTGACTTTCCTTGCCTAAATCAATAATTACATCAATCTTTTCTTTCAATATAGGTGCTTTATTGCCAACACGGTTTGCTGTAGTTGCTGCTATTGGTTTTAAACCCAAAGCCACTAAAATTTCTAAACTTTCTTGGTCAGTCACAATGATACTTTGAGGATTAGTAGGAATACAGCTTTCCCCTAATTTATGCTTAATAATTTGACATTCTGATGTGATTAACTTTGTTTTTGACAAGGGGATATTTTCAGAAGAGAAGCCATAACATCCTTTGGAAAATATTATAACCAGGGTTACTATCAAAAATAGCTTGATGTGATCCAACCATTTTCTAAACATTGAATGCTTTGGTGATGAATTTGGTAATTAAACAGCCCTCAGAGCATTCAAGGGCTGTATGTAATTCGTCGTAACTCGTAATTAGCAATAACTACCCTATGAGCAATTTATAACTTAAAATTGCCAGCCCAAGGTAACTTTTACAGTACGAGGTGCACCAGGAAAAACACGCAAACGGTTTTCACCTGTTTCAAAATACTCAGTATCAAACAAGTTTTGTAAATTCAGAGCAGCACGGAAGTTATTTCTGCGGTAAAACAAGGCTGCATCAGTTCGTAAATAACTAGGTAAACTAAAGCTATTGCCTAAATCTCCCTGTCTTTCTCCTACATAAAAAAGTCCTAAACCAAAGCCTAAGCCTTGCAGATTACCTTTTTGAAGTTCGTAGGTACTCCACAAGCTAAAAGCGTGTTCTGGAACATTATTAATGCGGTTTCCTACTGGAATATCATTGTCTTCAGTTATTTGTGCATCAGTGTAAGCATAGCCACCAATTATTTTCCATCCTGGCGCAATTTCACCTGTTACATCTAATTCAATACCCCGGCTTCTTTGTTCTCCTGTTTGAATAGAGAAATTGGGGTTTATCTCGTCAGAGGTGAGAACATTTGAGCGTGTAATTTGGTATAAAGCTAGAGTTGAAGAAAGATTGTTTGTCCAATCTACTTTCATCCCAACTTCATACTGAGTTCCCCGTTCTGGTTCAAAAAGTCTATTATCTAAATTGGAGCCAGTTACTTGTTGAAATGAACGGCTATAGTTAGCATATAAAGAAACGGCTTGACTCGGTTGATAGACTAAACCAATTCGAGGACTAAATGCTTCATCCTGTTGAGAAGATGTGGTTTCACCTTGGGCATTTTCTATTTTTTCGGTGACAATATCAAATCTTCCACCTAAAACTAACTTCAATTTTTCTGAAAAGGAAATCTGGTCTTGTAAATAGATACCTAAACCTTGTGAAATGAAAGGTTCATTAGGAAATTCTTCAAGTTCAGCACCAACACTGTCGCGGCGATAAATTGGGTTAAAAATATCTATGGAAGCAAGTTCTTGTAGAAAGACTCTTCCTTCGTTATAAGAAATATCTCTCGACAGGTCAATCCCAAATAATAATTTGTGATCAATATTGCCTGTTTTAAAATTGCCGACAATATTTGTATCTAAATTATAGGCTTGTTGGGCAAATTCAGCGACGACTAAACCCCTTTCTAGGGTGCGATTATCATCTAACAATGCTGTTGGAAATAGAGAGTTTTGTCTCGCACTCAGGTAGGAAAAATTAAAATTATTGCGTAACTGCCAATTTTCATTGAAACGATGCTCAAAGTTGTAACCAATTCGCAGAGATTGACGGTTGTTTTTATCAATTTCATTAAAAGGCTCACCCAGAAAACGATTCCGGGGTATTTTGCCATTGGGGTTAGGTAAGACTGTACCCACAGCAGGTAAACCCCTGTCATTGGGTTGTTTTTGGTCTGAATACTCAGCTTCTAAAGTTAATTGGGTGTTTTGACCCATCAGCCAAGTGAAGCTAGGAGCAATAAAGAAACTTTCTCTCTCAAAAAAATCAACAAATGTGTCTGTCCTAAATGTAGATGCGTTTAACCGATAAAGTAAAGTTCTCTCATCATTTAATGGACCTGTAAAATCTATAGAGCCGCCATAAGTGTCAAAACTGCCGATAGTTCCCTCAATGGAATAGAAAGGAGTGCTTTGGGGTTTTTTCGTGACAATATTAATAGTACCTCCAGCACCACCTTGACCAAACAAAACCGAGGCTGGTCCCCGCAAAACTTCTATCTGCTCAATATTCTCAGTATTAACATTATTTGTGATGTTAGTATCGTCTCTCAGACCGTTGCGGATAATATTGCGGTTACTAAAACCACGAATGGTAAATCCTTCAAAAACAGAACGTTCCGAGTTATCAGCGATAACACCGGGTGCATTTCGTAAAGCGTCGTTCAAACGCCTTACTTGTTGGTCTTGCAGTACTTGTCGAGGTATTACCTGAATTGCTTGGGGTACATCACGTAAGAGTGTATCTGTTTTAGTAGCGGTGCTGACTGTAGGTACTAAATAGCTGTCTTGTTGACCTGTGACTATCAATTCAATAGGTGCTTCTGGTGGTGTTTCACTCGTCGGCTGTTCTTGTTCTGGTGGTTGTGTTTCTGATACAGTGGGCGCAAATTCAAAAATCAGACCTTCATCACTATCAAATAACTGTGCTGTGGGTAAACCTTCCTCACCCGTTACTGTCACCCGCACAGTATTAGAGTCAACTTGAGTCACACTCACAGACACAATCCCACCGACTGGATTAGTAATGTTAAAATCTTGACCTTCAGGTAATGCTAAAACAGCGTTGGGAATATCTGCAATGTAATTATTTTCTGTACTTCTATTTAGAGGCTGAAGTGCTTCTGTGTTTGCACTTTCTAGAATTACGTCAATACCTTTATCTGTAGGATTGACTTGTACACCTGTAATCTCAACTACTGATGTATTGAGTTCTTGTACCAGCAATTGTCCTGCATTAGTTTCTACTTTGGGCATTTCTACTTCTGCCCTAACAGCAGTTTGTAGCAATAAGTTAATGACAGCAAATCCTAATCCTACTGAACCTATCCCACTCAATAGACTAGATTTCATATTCCTCACACCTCTGAAAGTCACAAAGCTTATTAAAAAGAATTACTAATTAGCTTTGAAAGACACTTTACTGATTTTCAGAAGCATAAGTCTATCCATATAGGACAATTTTTGCGCCCTAGAGGACAAAGTTTTTAGTTTGCAAGAATTTTATTACCTGAACGGCAACTGTTAGGATTGATACCAAACTTCCGTTTGAAAGCTGTAGAAAAATGACCGAGGTGATCATATCCGACGGCGTTAGCAACTGCTGTGACGCTCATATTACCTGCTTGGAGTAATTGCCGTGCTTGTTCCATGCGATACTCATGCAAGTAACCAAAGGGAGTAGTACCAAAGATTTGCCGAAAACCTTTTTTTAGCTTCATGTGGTGAATTCCCACTTGCTGGGCTAAATCAAGTAATGTTGGAGGATGGGCTTGATTACGGATTAAAATTTCTTTGGCGTGATAAATGCTTTCGATATCTTGATTTTTGAGCTTAACAATTATTTTTTGCGTTGCTTCTGCTTCTAATAATTGGGTAAATTGCAAAGCCAGTAACTCTAGCACCTTACTTTCTAAGTACATTTTCTGCGCGATTCCTTGATAGGGAGAGTTAACTAATTGCCATAATGCAGTCTGCATCATGGGTGTAATTTCTCCAACTGGCAAATGAAAACGCTGTAAAGTACTATTATTTACTAATAATTGTAATTTTCTAGGTAAAACTTCTAAACCTATACAAAAATCTTTTAAAAAATTTAAGTCTAAACAAATTCTAATTAAATGATAGCGATCGCCTGGTAAATTTTGCTCAATTTCCTCAATATCTGGTAAATAAAATAAATAGTTATTCCCAGCTATTTCTTGGTAATTATCTTGAATTCCAGGAATACCCGGACAAATGACTCCATGATTGCCTGAAAGATAAAATTTGGATGTTAGATCATAGAATCCATAGTGATTAACTTGACAATTCACTTGCTGATAATAAACATGATCTAAAATTTCCAAAGATAGTCCTGGGCGCAGTTGAACTATCCGATAGAAACCATGAATAAAGCAGCTTTTCCATTTCTTTATCTGGTCAAATCCTTTGATGTGGTGCGAAACCTCCGAATAATCTGAAGTTTCCTGTTCAATTTCATCAAATTGCTCATCCGTAATCACTTTTGCCATATTTTAATAACAATTTGAGGTAATAAGTTATAATTATTTTCATTTAAGTAGCCTAATAAATTTCAATTTACCGTAATATTAGGTTTAATTGCAATAAGAATCTTTTTCATTAAATGCTTGATACTACATTGATCAAGTCAAACAATAATCAAGGTGTTATTTTCAAGAATAGATATAATTTTTTACAAATAATTCATCAGACAAGGGCAGGCGATCGCACTTATTGACTACACAGGGTTAATATCTATGATGGATTACGTTATGGTATTGTGATTGACGCTGAACTTTACTAGAGGCTAGTATTTTTTACTGAGTATTGTTTCCAGTAACCTAAGGCACTTAACCCCAATAATACAACTGTTAACCAATCACCCCAACGCACATACAAGGTTGTGGTTTGCCTTCTGTATATAATTTCGGCATGAGTTTCGTAGGTATTATATCCAGATATCCATAAGGTTCTGCCGTGAGGATCTACAAAACCTGAATATCCTGTATTCGTCGCCCGGACTGACCATCTATCAGTTTCAATTGCCCGCATTATATCTAAGGCGTGATGTTGAAATGGCATGGAGGGGCTGTAATGGGCATCATTGGAAGAACTCAGGATAAATTGCCCACCCTCAGCAGCTTGACGGCGAAAGATTTCTGAGAAAGCTGAATCGTAGCATATACCTGCGATCGCACGACCAAATGGGGTGTCAAATATCTGATTGGTGGCACCGGCAACTTGATGGGCCTCCAATGGTGACAAGCGCTGAATTATACTGCCTAAAATGCTTTCAAAAGGTATATATTCTCCGAGTGGTACTAGCTTGGCTTTGTCGTAACGGCTGACAATTTCACCGTTACCAGTGATAGTAAATAAACTATTTGTATAGCTGCGTCCCCGTTCCCCAAAAGCCCCAATCCAAGCAACTACGCCTTTTTCTTGCACTGCGGAGATTAAGTTAGTGTTCGGTAAGTCGCGCTGGAAAAAAGGCAAGGCTCCTTCTGGGGTGAGGACTGCATCTACACCTTGGTCTACTAAAGTGTAATATCCACTGGTGTAGCCTGCGATCGCTCGCCGTAAACCTTCGGGTATGAGTTTAATTTTGTTGGGGATATTACCTTGAACGATGCCGACTTTTAAGGCTGCTGCTGCTGGTTGGGCGATGGGACGGGTGTATAAATAAAAGCCTGTTAGGTGTAAGGTAATTAGTAGTCCTGTGGCAATGGCTAGGTTTTGATTAACTAACCACAGAGGCGCAGAGGACGCGGAGGAATTCTTGGCGTTCTTGGCGTTTTGGCGGTTTATCCATCCTTCGGCTAGTATACCGTTGACTGCCACGATGGCGGCTGTAATGGTGCTGGGGCCGGAGAGTTGACCGAGGTGTAAAATTACCAGGTTGTGTGGGCTTTGGGTATAAGCGAGTGAACTCCACCACAAAGGGCCTGCACTCCATAGGCTTTCTAAACCGCACCAAATGGCTGTACCCATAAGAATACGTAGCCAGGATTTGTGTTTAGTTAGACGCGTCATCAAAGTTGCCCACAAGGTAACGAGTAATCCTCCATACAGGCTGACAAATGACCAACAAAATAAAGTGATTGTCAAACCCGGTAACCAAGGAACACCTAACCAATCCATGGGATATATGCCAGTAATCCAGGAGAGGGCAACACCGTGATAGCCGACACCCCAGGTGATGGCGAGGAAGTAGGGGGATAGTTTTCTGGGCGTAGAAGTAGCCACTAATACCCAGAGGGGCGCTAGGGCTATCCATGCCAAAAACCATGCACCAATGGGGGCTACGGTTAGCCCCATAAAAATGCCGCTAGCGAAGGTGATGAAGTAAGGGAGTGAGTTTGTTAACTTCTCCCGGCGATTTTTACTCAGTTTCTTCCACATCAACTGTATCGGGAGGAACTATGGCTACACCGTTAATGGCGTCATCTTCATCGAGGCGCTGCACTCTCACCCCAGTTGCCGATCGCGATTGTACAGAAATTGCATTGACGGACTGACGAATGATAATACCGCGATTGGTGACCATCATGATTTCATCATTATCGTTATTCACAATGCGTAGGGTTGCCAATTGGTCTTTACCTTTGCGGTTTTTAAATTTGGTTGCCATTAAACCCTGACCAGCACGATTTTGTAATCTAAACTGGGCAACTGGTACGCGCTTGCCATATCCGCCCATGGTAATTACTAATACCCAAGGGGCTTTACTGCCGTTACCTGGGACTTCTGGGGTTTCTTCATTGGTTTCGATATCTTCTGTTTCGATATCTTCGATGTTGTCGGCTTCTTCTGTATTTAATGTGTCTAGAATGGCTGCGGGAAGAATGTCCATCCCTACGAGTTCGTCCCCATTCTTTAGTTTCATGGCTCTAACACCACGAGTTGCCCGGCTTAGAGGACGCAGCTGTTCATGGTTACACCGAAAATGAATTGCCATACCTAGACGGGAACCAACGATGACGCTGTCCTCGACTTTGGCACGGCGTACCCACCTGAGTTGGTCGCCTTCTTCTAAGGAAATGGCAATCAAGCCGTTGGCTCTAATATTACTAAAGGCTGCCAATTCGGTTTTTTTGATATTGCCGCCTTTAGTGAGCATGACTAGATATTCTTCGCTAGTAAACTCATCTACAGGGACAATGGAGGTAATTTTTTCTTCTCTGGGAATGGGCAACATTTGCACAATGGGTGTGCCGCGACTGGTACGAGAACCCACAGGAATTTGATAGGCTTTCAAGCAGTAGACGACGCCGCGATCGCTAAAGAATAAAACACTGTCATGATCGCAACAAGTCAAGAAATGCTCAACAGTATCATCGTCTTTAACCTTGGCTGCGGCTTTGCCTCTGGTGGCACGACTTTGAGCTTCAAAGGTACTAACGGGCATCCGTTTAATGTAACCTTGCTCTGTTAGGAGAATGATGGCCTTTTCGTTGGCAATCAGGTCACGCTCATCTATTTCCCCTTCCCCTGGTAAAATTACTGTACGCCGGGGTGTAGCGAAGCTAGTTTTGAGTTGGGTGATTTCGGTTTCAATAATTTCTAGTATCCGTTCTCGCCGGGCCAAAATATCTTGCAAATCGGCAATCTGCGTTTGTAAATCTTCGTGTTCTTGGCGAATTTTGTCTGCTTCTAGGGCAGTTAAGCGCCGTAGTTGCATTTGTAAAATGGCATCGGCTTGCACTTCCGAAAGCCCGTAGGTGGTAATTAATTCACCTTTGGCTGTGGGTGCATCAGGTGCATGACGAATCAAGTTAATAATTGCATCTAACTGAGATAAGGCAATCAATAAACCCTGTAAAATATGGTCACGAGCTTCGGCTTTGCGTAGTTCGTAGCGGGTACGTCTGGTAATAGATTCAATCCGAAAATCTAGGAAGACCTCTAAAAACTTCTTGAGGTTGAGGATTTGCGGTTCCCCATTGACCAAAGCCAACATATTCGCCCCAAAGTTGGATTGCAGTGGGGTTTGCTTGTACAGGTTATTAAGGACTACGCGGGGGTAGGCATCGCGCTTGAGTTCGATGACAATTCGCATTCCGTCGCGATCGCTTTCGTCCCGGATGTCTGCAATTCCCTCTAGACGCTTTTCGTTCACCATGTCGGCGATTTTTTCAATCAGTCCGGCTTTGTTGGTTTGGTAGGGCAACTCGGTGATAATAATTGCTTCTCTATCTGGCCGCCCTCGTTGTTCGATGGTTTCAATGGTAGCGACACCACGCATGGTAATTGAACCACGTCCAGTGGTATAAGCTTCCCGAATGGCAGATGTTCCCAAAACCTGCGCCCCTGTGGGAAAGTCTGGCCCTTGGATATACTCCATTAATTCCAGATCGGTGATTTCTGAGTTATGAATCAGTGCCACCAAGCCATCAATTAATTCGCCCAAGTTGTGGGGCGGAATATTGGTTGCCATCCCCACGGCAATCCCGGAGGAACCATTCAGTAGCAGTTGGGGGATACGTGATGGTAAGACTGTCGGTTCTTGTTGGGAACCGTCGAAGTTATCGATGAAGTCTACAGTTTCCGATTCAATGTCTTGCAGTAGGGAGTTACTAGTTAAAGCTTGCAAGCGGCATTCTGTGTATCGCATTGCCGCAGGCGGATCGTTGTCTACTGAACCAAAGTTACCATGCCCGTTAATTAGGGGCGATCGCATGGAAAAATCCTGTGCCATCCGCACCAGCGCATCATACACTGCTGTATCGCCGTGGGGGTGATACTTACCCAACACTTCCCCCACTACACGGGCGCATTTACGAAATGGGCGATCGTGAGTCAAACCCAGCTCGTGCATGGCGTAGAGAATGCGACGATGCACAGGTTTCAGACCATCCCTGGCATCTGGCAGCGCCCGACCCACAATCACACTCATGGCGTATTCCAGATAAGACTGGGACATTTCGTTCCGCAGATCTGTCGGGATAATCCTCTCCTGTGAGGTTGTCATAACCTAAAAAACTCCAAAAAACGTAGATTGTGGCCCTTAAAGTTGACAAAGCGCAAAATTATTCTCAATTACTCTTGAATAATTGCCATATTTTGATACAATTCTAACATATATTCTTTTTCTTGCCGAGAATGTAACTGGCTAAAAGATAAGAATTTAAAATTTTAAATTTAAAACTTTATATTGTTTTATCTATTAAATATTATTTATGTATATTAAATAGAGAATTATAATTAAAAAATAATCTAATTTGATTGATTAATAATACTTACTATTAATGAATTTTTAATCAGATCAATAAAGCCTATAGTAGTTAGAATAAACTTTATTTTCATTATTTATGCTTGTTAGTATGTTCGTTTAAATATCTGCTTTTATACCTGACTGTAGCAAAGGGTTTGGGTAGCTTGTAATTGCTACACCCATTCTGAGAGCTAAGTGCGATCGCTTGGGAGCATCCCAGTTTTTATTGAGCGAGCAAAGATTAATCCATTAAGATAGGCACAACGGTGAGCAATGACTTGAGGAACATTCTCAATTTTCCACTGTGCGCCAGAAAGTTTAGTCTGACTGTCAATTTGTTTAATAGTAAATTCAATTGCTTCAAAGCCAATCGAGCAAATTTGCTCGGCTTGGTAATACTGGTGATTAACAATACGGTATCGAGGTTGCTCAAGGTAAACACAGAAATTCTCGGCTTGTTTAAGCGTGCAATCAGCAAAGGTGGCAATTGCATCATCCACTTTACCTGAGATTAATTAATTTACAGCAGACTGCACGGAAATGATGTGCAAATATATCTGTGTTTATCTGTAATTCCTTATTTCTATGGCTACGCCATACAAGCTATCAGTACCTCAACCAACTGCAAAAAGCTGTATAACTAAATCAGAGTCTACAACAACACTCAATATGTTTGCTCGTAGTCTATCAAAATTTAAAGATATTCAGGTGACGAAAAAGATACTTTCAGTAGAAAATAAAATTGCGAATAACCGATTACCCGTAAGGCTTTGAGAAAAAAATAAGGTAAACTTTTATAGCCAAGAATTGCCTAAAAATATTTCATAATTAAGGGGAGAACATCCCAATGGAGAACACACGAATGCTAGAACAATACCGTCAGCATGTTGCGGAACGCGCCCAACTCGGTATTCCCCCTTTACCATTGGATGCGAAGCAAACCTCAGAATTATGTGAACTACTGAAGAATCCACCAGAGGGTGAGGAAGATACACTATTACATTTATTACGCGATTGGGCTTTGCCCACACTTTGTGAACGCATTCCCCCCGGTGTAGATGAAGCAGCTTATGTCAAAGCCGGATTCCTGACTGCGATTGCTAAAGGCGAAATCACCAGTTCTTTAGTTTCACCCATCGCCGCCGTAGAATTGCTGGGAACGATGGTAGGCGGATACAATGTGCAGTCTTTAATTGACTTGTTACAAATTTCCGCCGATGAATCAGATGAAGCAGGTTTAGTCATGCGGGGGGAAGGTAGAGAACCCATCGCTGCCCATGCTGCTGAAGCCTTGAGTAAAATTCTTTTGGTGTATGATGCCTTTCATGATGTGTTGGAATTATCTCAAAGCAATCTGTTTGCTAAACAGGTAATTGACTCTTGGGCGAAGGCTGAATGGTTTACCAGTCGTCCCCAATTACCAGAAGCTATCACCGTCACTGTGTTTAAAGTTCCTGGGGAAACCAACACCGATGACTTATCCCCAGCTACCCACGCTACCACACGCCCGGATATTCCTTTACATGCTTTAGCCATGTTAGAGTCACGGCAACCTGGAAGCTTAGAATTAATTGCCGAGTTAAAGCAAAAAGGACATCCCGTAGCTTATGTAGGCGATGTTGTCGGTACTGGTTCCTCACGGAAATCTGCCATTAACTCAGTATTGTGGCATTTAGGAGAAGATATCCCTTATGTTCCCAACAAACGCGCTGGGGGGTATATTTTAGGTAGTGCGATCGCGCCTATCTTTTTCAATACAGCAGAAGATGCAGGTGCTTTACCAATTCAATGTGATGTCACCAACTTAGAAACCGGGATGGTGATTACCATTCATCCCTACAAAGGCGAAATCACCAACGAAGCCGGCGAAGTTATTTCCACCTTCACCCTCAAACCCGATACCATCTTAGATGAAGTCCGCGCTGGAGGACGCATACCTTTACTGATTGGCCGTACCCTCACCGACAAAACCCGCGAAGCTTTAAATTTAGAACCCAGTACTGTATTCATTCGTCCCCAGCAACCCAATGATACAGGCAAAGGCTACACCCTGGCTCAGAAAATCGTAGGTAAAGCTTGCGGTTTACCTGGTGTACGTCCAGGAACATCTTGCGAACCAATTATGACTACCGTGGGTTCTCAGGATACCACAGGCCCCATGACCCGCGACGAATTAAAAGAACTCGCTTGTCTGGGTTTCAGTGCAGATTTAGTCATGCAGAGTTTCTGTCACACAGCAGCATATCCCAAACCAGTAGACATCAAAACACACCAAGAACTACCAGATTTCTTCGCCTCCCGTGGTGGAGTGGCTTTACGTCCCGGCGATGGTATTATTCACTCTTGGTTAAATAGGATGCTGTTACCTGATACTGTAGGAACAGGCGGCGACTCCCATACTCGTTTCCCCTTGGGTATATCCTTCCCCGCAGGTTCTGGGTTAGTGGCTTTTGCTGGTGCATTGGGTGTCATGCCCTTGGATATGCCAGAATCAGTATTGGTGCGTTTCAAAGGTGAATTGCAACCTGGTATTACCTTACGGGATATCGTCAATGCTATTCCTTACGTCGCCATTCAAAAAGGTTTGCTGACAGTAGAGAAGCAAAACAAGAAAAACGTCTTCTCTGGGCGAATTTTAGAAATGGAAGGCTTACCAGATTTAAAAGTAGAACAAGCCTTTGAACTCACCGACGCTTCCGCAGAACGTTCTTGTGCAGGTTGTACAATTAAACTGAGTGTCGAGACAGTTGCCGAATATCTGCGTTCCAACATATCGCTGTTAAAGAACATGGTAGCCAGAGGTTACAGCGATGCACGCACCATAATGCGCCGGGTAGCCAAAATGGAAGAATGGTTAGCCAACCCCGTGCTAATGTCAGCTGATGCTGATGCGGAATATGCAGAAATCATTGAAATTGATTTGAACGAAATCACAGAACCAATTGTCGCTGCACCCAACGATCCTGATAATGTCAAATTATTATCGGAAGTTGCTAATGACCCAGTACAAGAAGTATTTGTGGGTTCTTGTATGACCAATATCGGTCATTATCGGGCAACAGGTAAAGTATTAGAAGGTGCAGGTGAAGTCAAAACCCGTTTGTGGATTTGTCCCCCCACTCGCATGGATGAACACCAACTCAAAGAAGAAGGTGTATATAGCATTTTTCAAACTGCTAATGCGCGGACAGAAATGCCTGGATGTAGTTTATGCATGGGGAATCAGGCGCGAGTTGCTGATGGGACAACGGTGTTTTCTACCTCAACGCGTAACTTCAATAATCGCATGGGTAAAGATGCGCGAGTATATCTTGGTTCCGCCGAATTAGCCGCAGTTTGCGCGCTGCTGGGACGTATCCCCACAGTGCAGGAATATATGGATATTGTGGCGGAGAAAATTCATCCTTTTGCTGATGATTTGTATCGGTATTTGAACTTTGATCAAATTGCCGGATTTGAGGATGAAGGGCGAGTGATTGCTTTAGAAGATATGCCTAGAATTGAAGATATTTTGGGTATGCCTACAGCAGGGAAGTAGTGATATTGGGGTGGGCTTTGCCCACCTGATACTATCAATTAAATGGATACCATTATTAATTAGGTTTTTAAAGCTACTCAATATGTCTAAAAAGCTTTTGCTGGCGAGTACTTTTGGCAGTATAATATCATTGTGTTTAAATTCAAACATGTTGTCATATTAATGTATTTAGATATGAAATCCCTGCAAGACTACACTAGTGTTATTGCTCCTGATGACAATGGTACATTCATAGCGTATGTTCCAGCTATTCCTAGTTGCCATGCTTGGGGAAAAACAGCAGATGAAGCTTGGAGAGAGCTGGCGTGTGTTTTTGAAATGATTAAGGAAGAGTATCAACAAGAAAAAAGATCAATGCCTTGTAATGTAGAACTCGTAGTTGCTTAAGCTTCAATAAACACTAACTTCTCTATACATAAAAATTAGTCAAACTGGAATAATTTACAGGAATGTTTCAGCATGAGTATATGTTGACACACATATTGGATTGTTGTATAATTGACACATTACTTAGCTGAACCTTGACAAATAAATAGTGTGCTTGAAGATAGCGATGACTTCTAACCATTAAGCAAAGTTAAACTAAAGGTGAAACTATGCCCTATAAGGTAAAAGTCATTGAGAAAGTTCTCACTAGTCTTGGATTTGAAAAAACCAAGAAGAAGTGTGCCCATGCTCGCTGGAGACATCCCGATGGAAGAGGAACAACAGTTCCAAATCACGGTTGTAACGAGATTGGAACCGGGCTATTTAGAAAAATCCTTAAGGATATTTATATAACTGAAGATGATTTCCATAATTTAATTTAAGTAAATTTATTATTATTTTTTCCAATTTATTTATAAATCTAAACTAGATTATCAGGAGCAATGTAATGATGAAGTGTTTGTAAATTAATTCTAGATTGTCTTGATGAGGCTAGGAGAATTTTATAGAAGCATCATCTATCAAGCACACCAACTAATCTACAAATGCCTTTATTAAACTTAAGAAAGGTTTTTTTATGACAGTATGATCCAACTTACGGAATACAGACCTAACCCCCTAACCCCCTTCCCTACTAGGGAAGGGGGAAAAAGACTGCTGTATTGTCTGTGTTGAAGATTTAGGCGATCGCTCTGTTCATTCTCTTAGCTTGTTACTTGATTTAAATAATGCCAATTATTACAAAATTTAATTAATATAAGATATCCAGAAATTTTGATAACTTCTAAAAAAACTTAGTTATTTTTTTACTCAAAAGTCTAAATATCAACTTTTTTGATTAAACGCACATATTATCACTACAACCAAGAGCTTCTTTCAGTTTGCGTTTTAAATCCGAAGAAATAGGTAAATTATCAATTTCCTCACATAACTTTGAAAGTGGTTCTTTTTTCTTTCGCTCTACATATATTCCAGTTAAAAGACCATCAATACCATATTTACTTAGGGATTCCGTGATTAATCCAGCAATACCTAAAGCAGCTATACCACCTATCATTCCAAAAGGCCCACCAAGAGCTGCTAAAGCTGTTGTTATAGCTGCACCTCCTGCTAATCCTGTAGCCGCCATTGTGACTACAAGTAGCACACCAGGTAAACCTAAAGCAGCAACTTTTCTAACTACTTCATCCATAAACTGATTATTAACTCAATATATTGATATTCAAAGCTATTTTATACAATAAAATTAAAAATAAACTGCGTATATTAACGTAAATTTTACCAGTTAATTTATCCAATGGCATCTTATTATCTGTATGACAAATTTTTCTTTTCACTGCTTCCAAATGAGAAAATAGCGAAAAATCTAGCTCCCCTCTCCGCGTCGGAGAGGGGTTGAGGGAGAGGTCAGCCATAATGTATGAATCAACACCAGCTCCCATAATTCATACATGAACAATTCCACACCCCCGCACCCATCGCCACCAACACAAGACAACACTCACAACATAGTCATCGGACAAAAAATCAACCCAGATAAAATACAGTGTGCTAAAGAACTTCGTCGCCACATGACACCAGCAGAAAAAATTCATCCATTTGCCGGGTTTGAGGATGAAGGGCGAGTGATTTCTAAGGAAGAAGAAGCTTTATTGGTATAGTTGAATTAGGGTGAGTCTTGATGACTCACCCTAATATATTTCAAGCAAATCAAGTATGTGCAGTACCAAATAGGATTTAAACCCAAAGCAATTAAAGATTTAGAGAAATTCTCTGTAGATATTAGAGAACGCATTATCAATAAAATTGAAGCAATGCAAGATGAATTACAGGGAGATGTCAAACGCTTAACCAACTTTACACCAGAATATCGTCTGAGAGTAGGTGATTATCGCGTTTTGTTTGAATTAGAAGAACAGACTATCATGATATATAGGGTGAAGCATCGCAGTAAAGCTTATGAGTAAAAGGAGTTTTAAACATGATTGAATTACATCCTGAATTTTTAACAAAAAATGGTCAAAAGCAATTTGCTGTTTTACCTTATGAGGAATTTTTAAAAGTTCAGGAATTGTTAGAAGATTTAGAAGATTTACAGGATTTAAGAGATGCAAAAACAGAAGAAAAAGATAGTGCTTCGGTATCTTTAGCCGAAGTAAAAAAAATGTTATTATCTTAAATTTTGTTGTTAAGCATAAATTTTTCAAGTCTTCTCAACTTCTATGTTTTTGAAAAAAATTGAAAGGTAGGTCTTTTGATGAGTTATCCAAAGTTAAAAAACCTCGAAAACTAACATTTTTTTGCGAAAATTTTGTTTAATTCGGTACTGTGAGATTTTTCATGAGGAATAATTACTAATGACTCAACCTAATTTAATTAACCAAACTGAAGTTAGCCAGATTAACGAAGAAACTTGTCTGATAGAAATTTTACAAGAAATTCAAGAAACGCCTCAAGAATACTGGTCAAATTTGCTAGAAATTATCCGCGTTTTTCGGAAAAGTGTAACTATTAAACCAGAATTATTAAGCCATTTTCAACAAGAAGATTGGAATAGACAAAATCAAGAAATTTTAAATCACCAACATCAAGCACTTAAAGAATTAACTAAAGAATGGTTAGAAGCAGGAGATGAACAAGAGCAAACAGAGACTTGGGAATATTTAAATCAAGCAATTGATGACAATCCCTTTTAAAGTTGGCATCAATTTTTATGAGTAAATTGATTTTTCTAGATACAAATATTTTAGGAATGGTAACAAATCCTAAAAATACTAATACTATTTGTCAAGAATGTAAAGAATGGTTAGATGCACTACCATTAAAAGGTTATCAAATAATTTTACCTGAAATTGCTGATTATGAATTGAGACGAGAACTACTGAGAGCAGGAAAAACATCAGGTATTCAACGCTTAGATCAATTGAAACAAGCGATTACTTATTTACCAATTACTACTGCTGTAATGCTTTTAGCTGCAAATTTTTGGGCTGAAGTTAGAAAAACAGGAAAAACTACTGCTGATCCTAAATCACTTGATGGTGATGTGATTTTAGCAGCACAAGCAAAAATTGAACAATTAAAAGGGCATCAAGTAATTATTGCTACTACTAATGTTAAACATTTATCATTATTTATAAATGCTCTTGAATGGCAGAATATTAATTAAATAGACTAAAGTATGACGTTTCATATTAGGAAAAAATCTAGCTCCCCTCTCCGCGTCGGAGAGGGGTTGGGGGAGAGGTTAGCCATAATGTATGAATCGACACCAGCCCTCATAATTCATACATGAACAATTCCACACCCCTGCACCCATCGCCAGCAAAAAAAGACAACACTCACAACATAGTCATCGGACAAAAGATAAATCCAGATAAAATACAGCGTGCGAAAGAACTGCGTCGCCACATGACACCATCTGAAAAAATTCTTTGGCAACATCTTCGCGGTAATCGCCTCAATAATTTACACTTTCGTCGTCAGCAAATTATTGATGGTTTTATAGCAGATTTTTATTGTCATGCCGCTAAATTAGTAATAGAAGTAGATGGAAAAATTCATGAACAACAAGCTGAATATGATGCAGAACGTGACAAAGTTTTAATCGCAAGAGGACTACGTTTGCTGAGAATTAAGAATGAAGCAGTGCAGCAGGAACTTAATCAGGTTTTGGTGTTGATATCTCAAGTTTGTTGTGAAGAGACCTAACCCCCTAACCCCCTTCCCTACGAGGGAAGGGGGAACAAGACTACTGTATTATCTGTGTTGAAGATTCAGGCGATCGCTTATACTAAAATCTAAATTATCACGTTGTACTTTGAGAAAAATTCTGCGTTACTTTAGGTAATAATAATACTCTACTTACAGAATTATTTGAAAAGTGTTATCAAAAAGCTCGTCTTAAAGCATCTGATGAAACAGGTATTAAATTAAATTTTTTTCCTAAAGATCACCTTTTACATTAGAAGAATCGCTTGACAATTATTTAATTAGGGTCGGCAACACCTATCTAGCCTAGTGTTATGATGTGCGATCGCCTCCCCTAAACCCTAAGATTTAAATCATAACTCCCTCTCTGTGACAATCAAAAAGCAGAACCTATGTGACTACGGTTATATCTATTTCTCCAGCTTTAAAATGGTCACAAAGTGCAAAATATCAGACTTTTGACTTTTGCGTAGTTCTTTACCCCCCATCCCCCTGCCTCTTGTCGTAACATCTATTGAGGACTAACTTGATCAATCACCGTGATTTTGCCATCTCCGCCTACAGTCCAAACATCGTAGACACCCACAACATCGCCGTTGGCATCAACATCTACATTGCCACTGGCTCCTTGGTAGTTAATATCTTGACCTTCTCGGAGTAACTTTAGCCCCTCGCAGACATCAGTAACTTCTGTGCCAGGTGCATTGGCAACTTCACGGATTTTACTAGAGATGCCAACGCCTGTATTTTCTTTGGCGGCTTGCGCTGCTAGTACCAATAAAGCTGCTGCATCCCAAGCTTGGGGAGCGTATTCACCTGGGGAACCACCTTTTTTCTCTTGCCATAGTTTGTTGAAGTCTGCTAATGCTTTACCATCGGAACCCGGTACTGTACCTAGCGCTCCAGTTAGGAGATATGTACCATCACTGCCTCTACCGACTTGTTCGGGAAAGGTAGGTGATTTTACGCCATCTGTCAGCAGAATTTGTACACCCTCAGTTAAACCTTGCTGATAGGCAGTTTTGAGGAGTAGGCTGCCTGTTTCGGCGTAGAGAACGGCAACTACTGCATCTGGTTTACCAGCAAAAGCCGCCGCCGCTTCGGTGTCAAATGTTTGGGCTTTGGGGTCGTAGCGGACGGGCTTATTTTTATTAATGACAGTGCCACCTAATTTCTCAAAGGCTTGAACGAATGCTCTTTCAAACCCGACTCCATAGTCGTTATTAATCACAACTGTGGAAACTCTCTTGAAACCTTTTTGATTAGCTAGTTGAGCTAAAGCTAGTGCTTGATAGGTATCGGGAGGAGCAGTCCGCGCCCAAAACCCTTTGAAGTCGCCTTTTTGTGCCTTTTCGGTAAAAGCTGGACTGGTGCTGCCAGGAGAAACTAACATCACTTGATTAGGCACAGCAATTGAGATTGCGGCTGTAGAAACGCTACTAGCAAAGGAGCCAACCACACCAGCTACTTTATCAACAGTTGCTAGTTTAGTCATACCAGCAGCACCGGCTCTAGGATCAGTTTGGTCGTCTACTTCTACAAGGGTGACTGGTTGCCCATTCACTCCGTCGCACGCGTTGACAGTTTGGACGAGCAAGGGAACTGAACCTGCCATTTGCTGTCCGATGGAAGCTAAGTCACCAGTAGTTGGCAAGAGAGTCCCGATTTTTAGCCCATTACCAGTTGTAGTTGAGCCAGCATTCCCCCCGTTGGGGTTACTAGTATCATTACAAGCTCCTACTAAAAAACCCGTGGCTAAGGTAGCTATACTCAGTGCTAAGGCAGATTTAATTCTGGGCATAAATTTACTTTTACTCCTTAGATATGCAGGAGCCTAAAAGTAGATTCAAACTAGGGTTTCAAGTTAGCTCGATCTTCAAGGACTCCAAAGGATAAATAATAGCATCTGTCTTGGGAAGTAAAAAATAGGACATCAATTATCTGGATAATCTAGACATATCCTGATTTTTTGGCTGAAATTTAGGAAATAAAGTTAAGAACACAAAATCATAGGAATATCTCAGGCAAAACGCACCTCCTCTGAACCCACAAACTGCAAGGAAGTAACATGATCAAGGGGAACTCAGCAGGCGATCGCTCTCTTTTGTCAAAAACTTAGACAGCCAACTGTTCCTATAATTTTCAACTAGAAGAAGACTCATCTAAAGCTTTTTGGATTGCTTGACGGCAGAATTCAGGAGGGTCTTTTTGAGATTTCACAGCTTGCTTCATTGACTCGGTGACGCGAAAACTAAGGTTAGCCGTCATCGCTTCCTCACCCTTACGTTGTCCAGGTTCTAAATTTTCTGGTGTTCCTTTAGGATTAGGCATTATTAAGAAACGTCAATATCAATTGAACTGATTGCGCGCAATCGAATAGAGTTTTAAATCGATGGTGTAATCAAGCTGACAACTGGTACACCACCGATACCACTTTGAGAAAGAGGCATTACTATTCTATGTTCACTCGTACCGAACTTGAACTGTTGACCGTTCCACAGTTAAAAATTCTCTGTAATCGCTATGGGTTACGACCTACTGGGAATGCAGGCTATAAAACCAGCTACATTACATCTCTCATGGCATTTCCAGTATTAGCGATACATCAGCTAGAAAAGGGTGAAGGTTTGAAAGCACCGTCATTCGGTAGTCTCCAGGAAATAAGTAGTACATTAGACGAGATGGGTAATCCCACCACAGAACAAGCAGCACTATTAAGAATTTCATTCGAGGGTAGGAGAATGTCCATACCAGCTAGGTATGACCAAGAAAAGCTGATTGCTATCTACAAGGCTAAGAACCATCTGGAAGAAGTGATGAGCTTACTGGAAATTTAGGCTTTCAGCTTGCAGTCTTAACGCACCGTAAATTTAAGGATGGTGCGTTAGTTTTTGGTATGACAAACACTGCAAAGCTTAATTTAGCTTTATTAGATTATTTATGTATACAAGGTATAAAAACGGAGAGGGAGGGATTCGAACCCTCGGTACGGAGTTACCTGCCGTACAACAGATTAGCAATCTGTCGCTTTCGACCACTCAGCCACCTCTCCAGGTAGGTCACGAATAAGAATGATAGCAGATTTTTTGGGTTTGGTCAACAGTCAGTTGTCAATTGTCAGTTATGTTGTCTGAGCTACCGATGACTACTGACCGTTGATCTGAATTAAAGCACTTGCGATCGCATCCATGCTACAGGCAAAGAACGTAATTTTTGCCACTGGGGCACGTAGGCACGTTGAGTGAACACATTGTAATCGTTGCGTTCAATTATGGTTAAAATTCGACTGTAATGCATCAAAGCCGCCCATACAGGCCAACGAGCATCAGCAGATAGGTAAGTAATACCTCTTTCGGCTTTAGTATAAAACTGTCGTGCCCTGTTAATTTGAAAGCGCATCAGGGCGCGCCAGCGTTCATCGACTACACCCTTGAACAAGTCTTGCTCGGTGTAATTGAATCGGGACAAATCTTCTAGAGGCAGATAAATTCGCCCACGTCGTGCATCTTCGCCGACATCTCTGAGGATGTTAGTTAGTTGCTTGGCAATTCCCAAGGCAATTTCTTCGTCGGTGGGGGTATATGGCTGTTGTTCACGGTTCCACGGGGCTGTATTTCTGGTTGTGTCCAACCCCATGACTGATGTTGACATTAAGCCTACAGTGCCAGCGACGCGGTAACAATAGAGGTATAAATCCTCAAAAGTTTCATAGCGACTGCGATATAAGTCCATTTGCTGACCAGCAATCATATCCCGAAAGGGCTGAACGTCCATCGGGAAACGTTGGACAGTATCCGCCAAAGCTACATCATAGTTTTCTACTGGGTGTCCAGCAAAAATTGATTCAAGCTGCTGTTCCCATAAATCTAGGGTTTCTGGCGTAGTCATGGCAGATGCGGGGCCGTCTACCAGTTCATCTGTACGGCGACACCAAGCGTAAATCGCCCAAATAGCGGGACGTTTTTCTTTGCTCAGGAGCAAAGTGCTTAGGTAAAAAGTCGCGGAATACTTGGCTATGAGTTGCCGACAAAGTTTGTAGGACTCGTCTACAGAGACCAGCGTTTTCATGCGCGGAGGGGAATCAGGCAGTTGCAGCATTCGTTGCGGGCGGTCGGGTTGACGTTTGCAGGTCTGAGGAATTTGCTACCGGGAGTGCTTCAGATATTGCCTGCGCTGTCAGCTTACCAGAAAGTACGGCACCTTCCATACTGGCTAAGTAGCGTTGCATGGTGTAATCCCCGGTGAGATAAAAGTTAGCTATCGGGGTTTGTTGTGAGGGACGGTACTGTTGACGACCAGGTGTCGCTTTGTAAACTGAACGCGGTGTTTTCACCACATGATATTTCAGCAATTTGGCTGGATTATCTCCCCCAAAATGGTCGGGGAAGAGTTTTTCCAACTCGGCAATGGTTGCGGTAACAATTTCCTCATCGGATTTAGCAATCCAATCTTTGGCTGGAGCTAGAACTAATTCCAGCATTGAGCGATCGGGATTAGCATATTCACGACAAGCATTGCTCATATCAGCATAAACGCTGAGGAGGGGCGATCGCGAAAATAATAGGTGATCAATTTCTGTCAGTTTTCGATCAAACCACAAATGTAGGTTGATTACAGGTACGCCTTCCAAGCCTTCTAGCTTCTGGAAAAACTTTATTTGCTTCCAAGGCTCTGGTAGCATTACCTTCAGTGGGTCAACTGGCATAGCTGATACATACAAGTCAGCTGTAAAGATTTCATCGTCTGCCCCGTTTAACCCCCGCAGCAAAAATCCTTTCACTGTGCCATCAGGATTCAGCAAAATTTCTTTTAAGGGTGCATTTAGCCGCACTTCGCCACCGCGTTCGGTTATGTAATCTACTATGGGCTGACACAATCGCTCTGTGGGGGAACCGTCCAGAAACGCCATTTTTGAGCCGTTTTTTTCCTGGAGGAAGCGATTGAGGGCTGTAAGCAGAATGGTAGCAGAAATTTCATCTGGGCCGATGAAGTTCAATGACTTGCACATCGCAATAAACACTTCTGTATTCACTCGTTCAGGAATGTTTTGCTTTCGCAGCCACTCTGTCCAAGAGTATTCGTCCATTTCCTCAACGTATTTTTGCCCCTGAACCATCGCCGGAATTAGTCCCAGCCCAAATTTAATTTTTTCCGGCCATGTCAGCATGTCGTTGTTTCTCAGAATTGCCACGACACCATTTAAGGGTGCTGGCAAATCCGGGAAATCAAAGCGGCTGTAAGTGCCTGGTGCATCGGGCTGATTGAAGATCATTGTGTGTTCTTTCCACTGCAATCGGTCTTCAATATCCAGTTCTTTGAATAGCTGCAACATATTGGGATATGCGCCAAAGAAGATGTGCAGACCCGTTTCGTACCAGTCTCCATCAGAGTCTTTCCACGCTGCCACTTTGCCACCCAGTACGTCCCGGCGTTCCAAGACAATGGGAGTGTGACCTGCGTCTGTGAGATATTTCGCGCAGGATAATCCTGCTAGACCAGCACCCGCGATCGCGACTCGCATCTAAACTTACTGCCTTTAAATAATTTCTTTATCGTTTTGCCGTTCTCATTATACGTTGCAATCCGTTACATTTGGCAGTCGTTGTGCGATCGCTTATGCAAAAACTTCTTTAGGAGGAAATTTTACTTAGGTAAACAGGTACAAGTCAAGCGCCAGTATCATTACCATTCAGGGATTCATGACTTGGTAAATTTTATCACTAAAATTTGCAGGATTTTAAGTTTACGGAAAATATCAAGCTGAATCTATGTAATTTCTTTGAATCTCAATTGGTATAAATTTCAGCCACAAAGCAGGTTATTCCTGATTCAAGCTACTAAATACATTTCAATAAAGAAGGATCTTTGAGATCATGCTGCATTTGATAATCAGTTGTAGCAAATTCTATTTGTAATATTAAGCGGTCTTTATGAGTAGGAGTCATGCCTTTATGGAAGCAAAATGGATCTTCGACAAATCCCAAACCAGCTTTCCCACAAATAACTGCTAAAGATGCCAATCCATAATAATCGATAATATCTTGGTCTGTTTCCCGTTGATGTAACCAAATATGGGAAATTTTCTTCTTTTTATGACTACCACGCACACAAACATGAGGGCCACTCTGCTCATCGACATCAGTTAAATAAAAGAAAAATTTTATAAAACGATAATCGTCTATGTCGTAGTGAAATAATTGAGCAGCTTGGCTTTTTTCCAGATGTGTTGTTTTGCCAGCAAAACTCCACCACATCTGATTACCTTGGTGTATTGGTTGAGCATCTAAGTATTTGGCGGCGATCGCTAATATTTTTGGATCATGTTGCAACTTTTTAATTGCTGGGCAAAGCAAAGCCGTGTTGAAATAGCTACCCATGAAAAATTGCTTACCAGATTTATTTTCTGCTTGCTCTTTTTGATGATAATAAAAACCTAAATCAGGTTTTCGATTCCCATAACAAACATTTGTTTTAGCAAATTGAACTATTTCTTCAACGACATTTGTAGGCAGATTTATATCTAAGCATAATCCTGATATTGTTATGTTTTTAACAACTTCATCTACACTCAAACTTTCAAAACAAGAAGTACTTTCATTGACCAATGGTAAATATGATTTAGCTGAACCTTTTGAGAAAAACATGATCAAGTTTCTCCCAAGCTGAAAGCGAGCAACTTTACGCATTAAGAGCCATCTAGGATTTCTAGTTAGTCCTTTGTAATTTTCATAACAGCAATTATAAAACTTTGTAAAGTCTCTTTCCAGATAGTTATTGAACAAATCTTTAAACATAAGCCGCCTGAGGTTGAAACAGCAAGATGCAATAGTATCGATGCTTGTGTTTGAAAACGACTTTGTACGTGCGTAAGTTTAAACGCGTACTTGCTTGATTAAAATCTTATGTTATGAAGGTTAAGAAACTAACTCAATTGCAGTAAGTTTATAATTTCTTTTTATGTAAGAGGATTTTTTAAAGATTTAAAGTAGTTTTTTTAGATTTTATAAGAGAAAAAAACTTAAAATGAATTTCTCTGACAGTGAAAACCGCAAGAAAATTCTCCGAAAAAAATATTTTTTTGCTATTGATAGCAACAATAAATTACCTACTAATTAACCAAATACTGAGGAAAAATCTGAATTTTTGAACTTTATTACTTAAATTATTTAATACCATGCAACAGAAAACCTAAGACAAATATATGGTTCGTAAAATATAGAGGTACAAGCCTCTGGCAGATTTAGTTGTTGCTAATATTTTGGTAATTGGTATAAAAGTATAGGATAAAAGTTGATTTTCTTTGACTTGAAAATCTCAGTTGTTTTGTTACATAACCTTAGGTAAATCACTATGGCAGTTGCACAAGAATTAGAGCGCTTTGGACACCACTTAATACTTGGTCTATCTGGTACTACATTAAGCGATGATGATAAACGGACACTCAATGAATTAAAACCAGTTGGGGTAATATTTTTCGCTAAAAATTTTCTGGATGGTACTCCCTATGAAGTTTGGCTGGAAAGCTTCAAGGATTTAAACGACCAAATCAGACAATATGCTGAACGTGACTTAATGTTCATGACTTTAGACCACGAAGGGGGACGTGTAATTCGGACACCTTTACCAATTACTCGCTTTCCCCATGCTTTACTGTTGCGATCGCCGTTCGCGGAGCATTCCGTAGGAGAGGCGGGACGAACACGCGAAGTAGCAAAAGCCACCGCCTTAGAACTCAAATCCCTGGGCATAAATTTATCATGGGCACCTGTAGCAGATATTTTTTCCCATCCCCAAAATCCCGTCATTGGGCCTCGTGCTTTTGGTAGAACTCCCGAAACTGCTGCACAAGGTGTTCGTGAATATTACCTGGGACTTCAGGAGTCAGGAATTTTGGGATGTGCCAAACACTTCCCCGGACACGGAGACACAAGCCAAGATTCTCACATTGAGCTACCAATACTCAATCTCACTCCAGAAGACTTGCGAATTCGCGAACTCATCCCGTTTAAAGCGCTGATTGAGGAACAAGTACCTTTGATCATGACAGCTCATATCCTATTTCCCAAAATCGACCCTCAATTACCAGCGACACTCTCCCCAGCTATCCTCAAGAGCATACTCCGGGAAGAAATGGGTTTTCAGGGAGTAGTTGTATCTGATGACTTAGATATGAAAGCTGTCTCAAATATGTTTAAAGAGAGTGGGACTATAGCAAGAGCGTTTTCTGCTGGCTGTGACTTGTTTATTGTCTCGCGTAATATCAATTCTTCATCTATTGAACGTACCTATCAGATAGCTGAAGATTTTGCCAATTCCCTCAGCCAGGGTAGCTTGGATGAATCAGTAGTAGCAGCAGCGAGAAACAGAATTGAGAAACTACTAGCAGTCACGCCTCAATATATCATCCATGCTCTTGATAAAAATACACTACTGCAACATGCCGAACTAGCGATCGCTTGTTCTTATTAGGTGAGTAGGGAGTAAGGGAGTGAGGAAGTATTTTGTTCTTATCCCCCTATCTCCTTGTCTCCATCTAGGTCTCCATCTAGGGCAAAAACCGATCTAAAGCTGCTTTTAACTGTGCAATTTCCACTTCCATATTGCCTTCTTGAGCAGCTCTAGCAATACACTCAGTTAAATGTTCATCCAAAACAATTCTTGCTACCCGATCCAACGCGCCCCGCACAGCTGCAATCTGTAATAAAACATCAGGACAAGGACTATTTTGCTGCACCATTGTCTTAATACCGCGAACATGACCTTCTATCCGTGACAGCCGATTAACAATTCGCCGTAAAGACTCTTCACTATGAACGTGAGGATGAGCCGATTTTCCCTGTCCATGAGTATCATCTGTATGCTCGTAGTCTGTATCATGACTGTGAGAGTTTTCTGCTTGCTGGGATGTAGGCAAGGATTTTTTAGCTAATCGGTTTGATCCATTCATGGTCATGGGTTGCCAAAGCACAGGTAGTACTAAGATCCTAGCCTAGAGGATAATTGGTTATCTTAGATCTTGCACCAGTATTAAAACCCGCATAGGTTAAAAACCTGTGGCTAATAGCACAAAATGGCTAACGAGCTTGTGGCATTTGAAAAACTGCAAGTGAAAAACATTTGGAATGCTCCCTAATATAGCCGTAGTCACATAGATTAGGACATTATTGATTGGTCAAAGCACTGAAGCCACTGGGTTTATACTCAGCACGGGCTATAAGCGCAGCCATGCCCGCAGGGCTTTACAGCACTTTGCTATATCTTCCAGAAAAACGATACTTTTGCTCCAACTCCCAAATGAAAATACAAGCAATCAAACATACTAAGCCTAAGGCATAACCAGCTAGTACATCAGTAGGCCAATGTACTCCTAGATACAGGCGACTAAAACCTATGGCAACAATTAAGCTCACACTTAAGGCTAAAATTTGTTTCTGCCATTGAGGAAATTGTTTTGCCAGAACATAGCCAATGAAACCATAAATCATCGTTGCCCCCATTGCATGACCGCTAGGGAAACTGTGGTGACTCACATTAACCAGACGGTTCCATAGTAATGGACGTGCCCTACCAAACAGCAATTTAAGTAAATAATTTAAGCCTATTGCACCAGATGTAACTATGCCCAAACTGGTTGCTTGCCATTGACGATTATAATAAAGCCAATTAATTTCTAATCCCAAACAAATCAACAGCAAAATAACTGGTTCACCAAGCAAAGTTATACCCAACATAATATAGTCAACTATTGGGGTATGCAGCTTTTGAATTGCCAGCAAGATGACTTTATCCACACCATATTTGTAGAGAATTCCAGTGCTAAACACCAGAGTAGAAACTACACCTGATACCACAATAAACTCACTGCCTACTTGGTTTATTTTTGGTGGTGTATCGATATAAATATTTTCTTTAGGTGTTTTTTTGACCTCCTTTCTGTAATCTACAACAATCATCTGGAGGAGCAAGGCAATATCACGAGAACTGAAATCTGGATAAAAAGTAACAAGCACATTCCCTGTCAAGGAATTAGCACAAGCTTGTAAAATTCTCTTGTCCTGTAACAATCTAGATTCCAGGTATCTTTTGCAAGTTTGCGAATGCTGAAGTCCATATACTTTATATCTAGCTCTTCCTTGGACAGCAGTATGTATTGTCTGAATCAAAAGGTGGTCGCGGGAGATGTTATTGCTATCATTGTTCATTTTTGTAACCTTTTAATCGTAATGATGAGAACCAAGATAATTGCCAAAATTAAGGACACATTCCTGAGTAAAAAATTGTTCCAGTTTTTGAGTGCGATCGCCACTAATGCCCACACTGTAACTCCCGTGTAAGCAATGTCTTGACGCTGAACGGCAATGACTGCTGCAATTGCGAAAGCAGCCAACAACATCATCACAGCCCATAGTTCAGCAGAGATACCCCACCCGTTCCACCCCTGAAAATCCAAGGCACTAGCTACATTCACAATAGTCGCTACGCTAATCCAGCCCAGATAAATGCTGATAGGAAAATGCACACACCACTTCTTGCTCCAAGTTACACGCTTTTTACCAATTCCTAGCTGCAAATAAATTCCTATCAGTGGTAGCAAAATCAACAGCATTGCAATTACAGAAAGCACAAAAAGCCTAGAGAGAAAAAGATAAACCCAGATAATTTGAGCAATAGAAGCAATGACTAACAAATATCCTGTTTTGCGTAAGTCCAAATCGTGTTTTTGATTGGGGAGAAACTGGTAAATGGCTAATGCGAATAACCCTAGGTAAATCAATCCCCAAATGGCAAAGGCATAGTTAGCAGGGATAATCAAAACATCTTTGAACAATGTGTTAGCAATTTCTCCTATGCTTAGTTCATTGAGTGGAAAGATATTCGATACTATGTTGACAACAAAAGCACCGATAATCGCGGATAATGTAGCAAGTTGCCGGACAAAATCCCAGTAGTTTCTAGATGTAGACTGCTGCATAAGATTATGAGATGATTTATATCTTTTCTGTTAGCTTACATCTTTATGAACTACCAACCCCTCAATTAAGTAGGAGATACTCTTTGCATCCCTTCCAGTAGGCGTAGTATCGGCATTTATATTTCCATCTTTTGGCAGCCATTTTGGTATGATTCAGCGTTAATATATAGGTAGAAAGTACTAGCAAGAATAATTAAATCAAAAGAAATAAAGATTTCACCTCATCCTCCCAACGACTGATGTTTTAAATTGGCCATCAGTATACGAGCTAGTCAATCATCATCAAGTTTGGCAACAACACATATAAAACTCTAAGGCGTTGCAGAGATATGTGAAGTCGGAGAGAACAAAAACTGCTGATAACTAAAGACCTGTACACGGAGGTTTAGTCAGTGGACATGACATCAACACAAAACTACCACGAACATCTGGTGTCAGTGACAGCAGGTGATGTGAAGCTAGATGGTAACTTGGTGATTCCAGATAATGCTACGGCTATAGTCATATTTGCTCATGGCAGTGGTAGCAGTCGCCACAGTCCCCGAAATCGATATGTTGCCAAAGTTTTACAAAATGTGGGATTGGCAACTTTGCTAATTGATTTGCTAACTCCTGATGAAGAAGAAATTGACCTACGAACAAGACATTTACGCTTTGATATTGAGTTATTGGCATCACGGTTAGTCAATACCACAGATTGGTTAGCACAGAACCCAGATACCCTTCACCTCAAAGTTGGTTACTTTGGAGCTAGTACAGGAGGCGGTGCAGCCCTAGTCGCAGCAGCAAAACGCCCCCAGTCTGTAAAAGCTGTTGTATCTCGCGGTGGACGCCCTGACTTAGCTGGTTCAGCATTACCTCACGTCAAAGCACCAACTTTGCTGATTGTTGGCGGATACGACATACAAGTGATAGAGATGAACGAGGATGCACTCAAACAGTTACGAACTCAAAAACGATTGGAAATTGTTCCCAGAGCAACTCATTTATTTGAAGAGCCAGGCGCTTTGGAAAAAGTGGCGCAACTGGCGAGTGAGTGGTTTACACGTCACCTCATGCACAACAATTTTGAGCATTGAGTTTACATTCATTAATAAACTCATGCAAACCATAATAAATATTGATAGTTGTCCATAACATATAACTATCAAGCAAACAACACTCTATAGAGTGATACTTTTGACTACTTTAGTAATATATAGTACATAAGTCACAGGTTAGTGCTTAACCTATGAACCTATTTCAGCCTGCTTTGCATCACACCTGAAAACATTGCGGGCTTTCCTAGACCTAACGCCATCTACTTAACCAGATTATGGGTTAGTGTAACTGCCGTAAATATCTTAATTTATGCTGTATCAACAGGTGATGAGATGTTCGGCGGATGCATCAGCTGAGGCTTCTAGGTGATAGGACGCTCCCAAGTACCCTATTAATCTCTCGGCTAGGGAACCTTTAAGGTATTTTAGGAGTTGAGGCAGGAAGATAAGTGATTAAACTCCGGGTTTATGCTTTCAAACCCCAAGTTTAGTACCTTCTCTTCGTGCCTGGCTAAAATATGCAATATTACCTGTGAAATAGTTGCTGTATTAATTTATGTGGCAATTTTGTCCTCATAATTGACTATGGCGATCGCTCGGAAAACACCTCGCCGTTTCCAGTTTTAATTTCTCAATTGACGGTTCTTGGTACTGCCAGTTTAAGGTTTGCGAGGAATCCGTTCAATTTCTGCATATCCACTGAAAATCAAATTTTTTCCTTCAGTTTCTAAACGATTCAGCCGCATCTTCACACCATCAAGGTCAAAGCGATCCAAATCTACCATTTTATCTAAAATTTCCGCCAGTGCTAGACTCAATGCTTGAGATATTTCCCGTTGATTTTCTGGTACTAAGTCAAGCTCAATTTGCGGATCTTTAAAAGAAATCCGCCGCCGCCGTTCAACGGCTACAGTCATGATCATGCTCAGTGGTACGAGTTCGCCATTATCTAAATCTGCCTTGGCTAGCATTCGCAAACGATTTTCTGTTAATAGTTCCACTTGAATATCAGTAAAAGAGACTGGTTTACCGCCAGATAAAGCCGTCAAGGTAGGTACAGACAGATTAACCAGATGCTGTGTCACCAGTTTGGCCTGGAAAGCTTGATTAATTCCTGCTTCTGATAAGATTACTTGAGCGATCGCCTGAGTAGGTTGTTTGAGATTCAACTTGCCACTGAGAACCGCACCGAAGTCAATGGCAACAGCATCGGTTTCAAAGGACATTTGCTCTACCCAGAAATCTTTGCGAATCACCAAGCCTCGTCCACTCATTTTGAAGCTATCTATGCTGCCTTGCAACAGTTTGCTGGAGGGATAGCAGCGCACAAAGACTTCTACTGACTCGCTTTGGGTAAACAAGTGGCGAATCGTTTGGCTGGCGACTGTGTTAAGCATCCGCTCTCCCCAGTCTGTGCCGTTAGGATCTGTTAAACCAGTAAGTCCGCCGAACATGTAGTTTTGGGTCTCTAGAAGTTCTTTATACTTTTGTAACAAACTGTGAAGAATACAGCAAGCGATCCCATCATTCATTCTCCTAATGATGAGGCGAGCGATCGCTAATGTTGATACTTAAATGTATTAAATATTACATGCTTTCATATCAGAGGCTCAATTTTTTCTTGTTTACAAATCTATTCAAGGTCAAATATTAGATAAATCAGTAATATCAAAAGTTTTTGGTGACATTTTACTTGTACTTTACTCATTCATTATCAGCACTATAGCCAATGAAATCTTCCTTCACAGAATATAAAATCTAATAGACTATGCAACACATTAAGTCAAAATTGCTCCACCCATTAACCGTTCATAACGATATTTCAACTCTACTTTCATCAAAAAACAACATTCTAACTCCTGAAATCAAAGGCTAAAACTTAATAGATTGTTAATAAACTTAACTTCCTCAACGAATCAAATTAATCGTAATTCCTAGCGATAAACTACTCCACACTTTATCTGCTGTTAATACAGGTAAATTTAAGCGTTTACCTAAAGCAAGACAAGCCCGATCCCCTAATGATAATCCTGCACTTTTAGTTAAAGGTCTAAATGTAGCTATATTTATAGCATCTTCCTCAGTACAGGCAATAATTTCTAAACTATTTTCTAATAATCCTTCATGCTTCAATTTTTTAATAATGTTGTTAGGAGATTCTCCTAAATCAACAATTTTTGATAAAACCTCTACCCAATTAATAATACTGATATAGCATCCAGCAATCAAGGCATTTTCTACAATTTCGGCTCCTGCTTCATCTCTAAGATAAGCTAAAAAAGCAGAAGCATCTAACACAAATTTATTCACTTAAATATTCCTGTCTGCGGCGTTCCTGGATGAGTTCATCTACCAAGTTTCTATCTGGGTATTTATCTTTTAATAAACCTCTAATTTTTTTAACTTGTTGTTTAAGGCTGACTAATTGGAGATTGCCACTATCTTCAAGTGTTAAAATTAGGCGATCGCCCGATTCTAAATTTAGTATTTGTTGAATTTCTTTAGGTAAAGTTAAACGTCCTTCCCGGTCAATATCAAGTGTAAATTGTTGAGTAATTGATGAATTAGCAAATGTCATATCTGAATTCTCTCTTGTGTTATATATATTTATATTTTATCAATACTCTCACCAATTCTTGCTTTATTGGGGTGAGGTTAGAATTAAGTTAAAATTGCTCCACCCATTAATCGTTCATAGCGATATTTCAACTCAGCTTTCATCAATTGCCAACGTTCCAAAGTGGCATCTATTTCTATCACTTTCTCTGCTGCTTGTCTGGCTAAAAGTAATACTTCCTCATCTTCTACTAAACTTGCTAAAGTAAAATCAGGTACACCCGATTGACGAGTTCCTAGTACTTCCCCAGGGCCACGAAAACGCATATCCATTTCTGAAATGAAAAAGCCATCTTGAGATTGTTCCAGTACTTTCAGCCGTTGTTGAGCATCAGGACTACGAGAACTACTCATTAATAAACAATAAGACTGAGCCGCACCACGTCCAACACGTCCGCGTAATTGGTGGAGTTGGGATAAGCCAAATCTTTCAGCATTTTCAATGAGCATTACTGTAGCATTAGGTACGTCTACACCCACCTCTACAACTGTAGTAGAAACTAATATTTGCGTTTGATTGTCGCGGAATTTGGTAATTGCTTCATCTTTATCAGCCGAACTCATCCGACCATGCAGTAATCCTACTTGAAAGTCAGGAAAAATACTTTCTTGTAACTTTTGATGTTCCTCTACAGCCGATCGCAGATCTAATTTTTCTGATTCTTCTACTAGGGGTAATACTATATAAACTTGTCTTCCTTGAGCAATCTCCCGACGCATCAAATCATAAGCCTGAGCGCGTTGCTGTCCTGATAACAAAGTGGTTTGAATCTTTTGCCTTCCCGGAGGTAACTCGTCAATTTGGCTAACATTCATATCCCCATGTATGGTTAATGCCAATGTCCGGGGAATAGGTGTAGCTGTCATAGTTAATACATGAGGTTGTTCACCTTTTTGCTGTAACTGCGCCCGTTGTTTCACACCAAAGCGATGCTGTTCATCAATTACCACTAATCCCAATTGCTGAAAGTTTACAGGGTCTTGAATTAAAGCATGAGTTCCTACCAACAAAGGTAATTCACCAGTTAGTAGCTGAGAATGTATTTCTCGCCGTTTGGCAATTTTGGTGGAACCTGTAAGTAATTCCACAGGTAAATGTAATAAGTTAAACCAGCCCACTAACTTACGATAATGCTGTTCTGCCAAAACTTCTGTAGGGGCCATCAAAGCAGCTTGGTAGCCTGATTGAATCGCAGCCAGGATAGCAATTACGGCCACCACCGTTTTACCTGAACCCACATCGCCTTGTACTAGACGATTCATTGGTGTGGGTTTTTGTAAGTCATTGAGAATATCGTTGAGGACTCTTTGTTGCGCGCCTGTAAGTTGAAACGGTAGAATTTCCGAGAATTTTTCGATTAGCTGACCTTTCGGGGCGAGAATAGCACTGGTTTGGATAGCCTTGGCTTGCTGCTGACGTTGCAATAAACCGAGTTGCAAATAAAAAAATTCATCAAAGACTAGGCGACGACGAGCAATTTGTAAGGTGGCGCTGTCATCAGGAAAATGGATATTAGCGATCGCATCTTTCAATTCCATTAAATTATACTTTTCCCGCAAACCTCTGGGCAGGGGGTCTTTGAGGTGAATTGCAGCTGGCAAAGCAGCAGTTACTGCCTGTCGCACCATATTTGCCATCACACCCTCAGTTAAAGCATAAATTGGCACTACTCTACCGATAGTCAACGAATCAATCGTATCGCCTGGATGTGCTAACACTTCCAATTCTGGATTATCTAGCGTCAAGCCATATTTACTTCCTTTTACTAACCCACAAGCCGCCAAAATGCTACCCACTGGGTAACGACGTTTTAAACTCTCCTGCCAAGCACGACTAGTAAAACGCGCACCAGCAGAAAAGCGACTAATTTTAATTTGACCCGTATTATCTTTAAGTATTAATTCTAAAATTGATAATTTCTGATTTTTAGGGCTAGTAAAACAATTACAACGCTTTACACTAGCAACTATTGTTACCGTTTCACCAGCTTGCAACTCCCGGATATTCACTTGACGGGCATAGTCAATGTGGTCTCGGGGATAATAAAACAGCAAATCCCGCACAGTGTACACATTCAACGCTGCCAATTTATCGGCCTTGCGGATGCCTATTTCTGGTAAATCGCTGAGTTTTTGGTCAATGTTTGGCGCTAGCCTCCGACTCACTTCAGCAACAATAGGCGATTTGGGATTGGCGATTTGGGATTGATAAATTCTTGTTTGCGCCTCGGTTCCTCGGTTCCTCGGCTCCCCCTCCTCTTGCTGTAGTTGGTAGAGATACCTACGAGTTGCAGCTACTAAGTGCTGTCTTGCTTCAAGTTCCAGATGGGGATAATTGGCAAATTGTCCGGCGAATTCTTGCCAACGGCGGCGCTCGATTGGGGGCAAAGCTGTGGGGAATTTACCAAAAGTCAGGCTGAGAAATTCACTAAAACGGTATTGTCTGCCCATCAAATCCGTAAAGCCTTGATCAGCCTCTATCGCCAAGGCTTTATGCAATCGTATCCAATCTGGTTTGTCATTATTCATTGGTTGTTGAGCATTGGCATTAGGCATTGGGCATTGGGTATTAGGAATTAAATTTTTCTCCTTGTC
>JADEXK010000188.1 GCA_015207155.1 Nostocales cyanobacterium LEGE 11386
GATTTCAATTACGATTTCATCGTCGGTGATAAAATCGTAATTCACTACCTTGATATCTTCAATATTAATCAGTTTAGTAATAAAATGAAGTAAGGGATTAGAAGGCATATTTATTAAAATGGTAATTTTATTTTTAATATTTATTGTCTTTTATCTTTTCAATTACTTCTGTATTTCCTTCCCCGCTTGGGTTGTTCCCACCAATCACTGCTAATTGTATTGAGATATATTTGCTTTTTTCTTAGTATTTTATCATAACCACTCTGGGAGAGCCTCTATTGTTTTGGGTAAAAGCACAATGCAAGAGATAGAACAATTCAACGAAAACCTTAGACGTGAGCGCAAGGCATCTACTTTGTTAGTAGGTGCATTGTTAGTTGGTGGACTAGCTGCAACTGTGCCATTGTTCACCGATTCAATTAAGCATTCTGAAATTTTATTCTGTAGGGTCAATTCTGACTGTAGAGGGTCAAGTGTACGGCGGGGAATTGCTCACATTATTGATAATGAACGCCGCAATCAACTATTTGATATTAATATCCGAGTGCTGAGAGTTTTACCACCAGAAGATAGCACCGCTTACCTATTTGGAATTGGTGGGAGTATTGCCCTACTGGCTGCTTATGCTACCAGTAAATCACTTACCGATAAACAAGAGAAAGCGATTCATAGCCAATTCGCATTATTGAAAATCAAAGCACTAGAGAATGACATAATCACTTCATCCCATTTGGACTTAACAGCATTCTCCAAAGCCCAACAAAGTGAGATCACCAAGCAAGCCATCGCCCGACAAACCGCAGAAACAATCGAGGCTATGAAATCCCCAGGAGAACAACAACTAGACCACCTTAATGGAACTTTACAGGGTGAATTATCCATGAAAAATCATGAGTTGCAGTTGTCAGAGATGGACAAGGTTATTGCTGACAATAAGCTACAAGTTGCTGAAACTAACAAGAAGTTGAGTAAATTGTCTAGCAATCCCCAGGTTGACCACTCTTCCAGTACCCAGTCCCCCAGTGAACAGCTAAAAGATGCCCTGATAAATGCCCTGAAAAATCATGAGGATGGTTATCTGTGGAAAATCATCAATTCACTCAAACCATTGTGGTTGATTGGTAATCAAGGGTCAGGTAAGACATACACCGCTACAGCGATCGCACTCATTAGAAAATACTGCCTCGATGCCCCAATTCATCAATTAATCGACCGTCATGCCACAGGTGACAATGCTGATGTATGGCAACTGCTAGAAGCCACCAGCAAGGCAGAATCAGAGGATGAAATAAGCCTTGCATTTGAAGACTGTTGTGATAGGTGGCTGCAACGGATTAAGGAAAAACCCACCAAAAAGCAGCAGGTGATTGTGGATGAATTTACCAATTTAAAAACACTTTGTGGTGACACGGCTATTGCATTCTTCAAAATGTCCCTCACCGACACCCGTAAAGCCAAGGAATATCTGTTGGGAATCACCCATAATGCCACCAATGAATCATTCCCAGACGGTACAGCCGCCTCACGGAAGGCAGGGACGATTTTACTGGAGAAGTTTAGCGCCAATGGGGAAACACCACTGTCTAGGGTAGTTGTCCGTTACGGGCTAGTTGATGAGAACGGCAATAACTTAGAGGATGAAGAAAGAACGCTACCAAACTGGATGCACCCTGAGCGCATTTACCAGCACTTCAATGGTAAGCCAATCAATTTTGAAGGGCGTTGTTGCGTGAATAGGCAAAATGGTAAATTTTACTTATCGCCGATGTTTTCTAGCCGCCTATCCCAACGATGAAGACGAAAGCCCAGTACAAAGTTAAAAATTGGAATGCTTATGATGCAGCCCTCAAACAACGAGGCAGTATAACTTTCTGGCTGGACGAAG
>JADEXK010000189.1 GCA_015207155.1 Nostocales cyanobacterium LEGE 11386
TGTCATTGACGGAGTTCAAAATAGAGGAGAAAAGGGAAACTACAGTACGCAACGTGTAAGATTTAACTCTTATTCTTCTGCTTAATTGTTTGTTACATACTTATAAATTTTCTCCACGGCTTACTTACTCTGTATAAGTCGGGAGTATTTTTCAGTAGTTCTTGCATCTTTGATGCCTCCGATGGTTGGCAAGCACTCGTTAACAAAGCTAGAACCAGTCTATTTTTTAGATGCTTTTTGGAATGCCACATATTGCGAATTTATGTTTACCTCCAAGAAGTAGGATAACCTGAATTTCTACTTTCAAAACGGATTGTATTGCAAAGAAAAATACAACCCATTTTCTTGCCACGTTCCTCTGTTGTTTGAGTCTACTGGTACCACAGGAATACCCCAATCCAGACGAGCAGTAAAGCGATTCCCCTGTGACCACCGCAAACCCAGACCAAGGCCAGCTAAGGTGTTGGGGTCTGATATCTCTCTTGGCGAATTATTCCAGGCAACACCAAAATCTACAAAAGGAATGACGTGCAATCGACCATTAATATCAGATACCCGCAGTATTGGTACTTGTACTTCCGCCGATGCCAAAGCGCCACTATCTGTTAACAAAAAATCTTGACGGTAGCCTCGCACACTACCCAATCCCCCCAACCCCCACTGCTCTAAAGGCAAGAGCGCCCTGGATGCTATTTGCGTATTTCCACGTATGATTAACAAAGTTTCAGGCGCTAATAGCCTTACCCACTGGGCTTGACCTCGCCACGCAAAAAACCGACTATCGGGAGCGTCTGCATTAATTGTGGCATTCAATGCACCTATACCCAAATTAAATTGTGACCTAAGAGCTATCACTTCCCGGCTGTTGCGAGTAGTCCATTCTTGGAAAAATCTTAATGCAGATATGCGTGTGCGTCCTTGTTCATCAGCACCCACGGAAGGAAGAGGTACGCGTTCTTCTTCGAGAAAAGTAGCCTCACTTTCGATTCGAGATGCTGTCACACCTAGGGCGAATTCCTGAGTGGGAGTTTGCACTAATGGCTGGCGAAATGTTAATTCGTAGTAGCGAGATGACGATTGGATATCTAGTATGTTGAAAGGGCGTTCAATCACATTGTTCGATGCAGTGCCAAAGTTAAAGGTGAGAGTTCCATTGTGAGGATTGAGAGGTAATGTGTAGCTGGCATCTAAGGCATTACTACCATCGGTGTTAGCGTAATTTAAACTTAAATTATCTCCCAGTCCGAGTAAGTTAGCTTCATTAAGTTGTAACCCCCTTCGGAAACTACCTACTGCTGGCGATCGCCCATTATCCAGTACTATTTGCGCGCTAAATGTTTTTGCTTCCTTGACCTCAACTCGTAGAATACTCTCACCCGGACGTAATCCGGCTGATAGTTCAGATGATACATTCTCAATCAAAGGATTAAGTTGCAACTTTTGCAATGCTTCTAACAAACGCTCTTGATTGAGAGGCGGCTTCGTGGCGATCGCTAAACGACTGCGTACATAATTGGAGTTTAGCCTTTGAGTACCTGTGATCTGGATGTCTGCTAATTTACCTTCGACTACCTGAATTTGAATCACACCAGATTCAATCTCTTGAGGTGGAACATAAGCACCAGACGTAATATAGCCGTTGTTGATGTACAGTTCAGTGATTTTAGAACGAGCTTGGAAAACTTCAGCTAGTGAAATCGGTCGTTTAGTAAATTCAGCCACGGCTTGAGCTAACTCTTCGGCGCTAAATACTGTGCTGCCAATCACTTCAAACCTTTCCACAATAATAGTTTGATTAGCCTCGCTTGGAAGTGTGTCTTCTGGTGTGGAAGTTGGAGGCGAGGAAGGGAGTAGGTCTGCCGGTGGGGGTAGTGGCTGTGGAGG
>JADEXK010000022.1 GCA_015207155.1 Nostocales cyanobacterium LEGE 11386
GTCCCCTTGTCCCCTGTCCCCCGTCCTAACTACCTGGTTGCTGGGTTACTTGAGCTGTTTGTAAAGCTTCTACCAACTGACTGAGGGCAACCTGTAATTGTACACCTGAGTCAACAGCAACCCAACCTTCTGGCTTGAGGTGGCGGACTTCAAAGTGCAGGTGAGGCCCTGTAGAGTTACCAGTGCTGCCAACTCGCCCAATGACGGTTCCTTGTTCTACCCATTGACCGGGTTGAACAAATAGTTCTGACATGTGAGCATAGAGGGTTTGTTGAGCGGAAGCGTGGTTAACAATCACAGTTAAACCATAACCACCCAACCAGTTAGCAGTGTCTACTTGACCTCTGGCTGCTGCTACTACTGGTGTACCCATAGGTGCGCCTAAATCTGTACCAGCGTGAAAACGGCGATCGCCTGTGATGGGATGAGTCCGCCAACCAAATACGGAGGTAATGCGCGCGGGTATAGAAAGCGGGAAGATCATTCCCCCATCGCCACGATAGGCAAGTGTCCCAGTGAAGGGGATTTGTGGCAGTACTGATGCTAGTGGAAAGTCGTAAGCTACTGTGCTAGGACGTGGTGCAACATTGCCTGCTGCCATTGGTGGGGGTAGAGTTTCACCACTCGGCGCGATGGGAGTTGCATTCGTGGTGGTAGCGAAATCGCTAGGGTTAGGAATAAAACGATTAGGGCGAGATGCGCTCTTGGTGGCACTACTAGAAGCAGTTTGATTTGGACGCCATCCACTATTGTTACTAGTAGTTGCTGCCTGCCGAACCGACCGCACCTGAGGAACGTTTGCCACCTGAGTATTTTGGCTGGTTTTGAGCCAGTTTGGTGCTGCTTTGCTGTCAGAATTAGCTACTCGCTGATTGCGTTCCTGGGGTGCTTTGGCACAACTACTGCCTGAGACACTTTGCCCAGATGGTAAAACGGTTTGACAACCACTAGAGCGTTCTGTCAGCACCACAGAACTGGGCGCTTGATAAGTACCCGCAGTATTGGCATTGTAACGGGTAGGGTCAATATAGGCGTTATTATAATCCCTGGTGTTCCCTGCCGTTGTACTAGCTGCGCTGTTCGAGTTATTTGATGGTTGGACAACTTCTGGCAGTTTTTCAGGTAAGGTGCGAGGAGTAGCGGGTTTAGCTACCTCAACTTTGGGTTTTTCGGGTCTAACAGTTGCTGCTGGCTGAGAAACCTCAACTTTGGGTTTTTCGGGTCTAACAGTTGCTGTTGGCTGAGAAACCTCAACTTTGGGTTTTTCGGGTCTAACAGTTGCTGTTGGCTGGGAAACCTCAACTTTGGGTTTTTCTGTCCTAACAGTTGCTGCTGGCTGGGAAACCTCAACTTTGGGTTTTTCTGTCCTAACAGTTGCTGCTGGCTGGGAAACCTCAACTTTGGGTTTTTCTGTCCTAACAGTTGCTGCTGGCTGGGAAACCTTGGGACTGCGTAGTTTCTGTATGAGTTGAGCTTGGCTGTCGTTAACTTCCGGTTTTGGTCGAGACGCTGCCGGAGAGACAGTATCTTTTTTTACTGATTTTGTTATTACTGGCGTTGGTGTTGGCTGGGAATTTTCAACAGTGGGAACAATGTTATCTATTGATGTTTCCGTTTGGGCAAGTGCCAAGCCGCCACTTAAAAAGCTCAGGCTACTCAACACAAAAAAGCTCTGTGCTGGTAGTGTAGATGTATAGATGTGAAACAGCTTTCCGTAAGGATAGCGTCTTGATAAATTATGTAAACGGTGATGGGCAGATTTATTGCGCTGCGTCATTTGTTCTCTCAGTTGTTTTAAATTAGCCTAAAGAGATGATGTCAGTGGTTTGTCTTGCCCAAAGAGCGAAATTTTGAACAAACCTAAGATGAAACAGAGGATTCACGGTAACCCAAACTGATTGTACCGGGTTCAACATAAATTTCTGGTGTTTTTATGTCATTTGTATCATAGGTTTCCAAAGATACATGGAGATTTCCCTGTGCATTTACGCCCACCACAGTGCCTAAGAGATTATTGATGTATACTTGCTCTCCGATATTTGACAACAAGTCTAAATAGCGAGACAAGAGTACACTTACTCCTTCTTGGCAGAGACACTCCATACCGGATTGTATTCCCAGTAAGACTGTGGAGGTGAGCATTTCCAGACAAGAGATAGCCTTAATTGGCTGGGAAGCTTGCCAGGATTCTAGATTGATGCCAGTATCGGGTACCGGGTTAGCCCAGTTAATACCAACGCCAATCACTGCTTGTATGATCTGTCCATTATGGACTTTTGTTTCCGTCAAGATGCCACCTAGTTTGCGACCATGCAAGACTAAGTCATTAGGCCATTTAATCCCAACACTTACGCCGTACTGACGCAAAAGAGCAGCAATTCCCCAAGCACTAGCTAAGGTGAGCTGGTAACTATCGCTAGCTTCTAGTTTAGGAACAATACCCATCGAAAGATATAGTCCCCCAGTGGGAGAAATCCACTGACGACCCCATTGTCCTCGTCCAGCAGTCTGCTGAGTTGCAATAACTACAGAATTTGGTTCGGCTCCTTGTTTGAGCAAGTCCCACAGGGTCTGATTAGTTGAAGGAAGACTTTCAAAAATATGCAGAGAGAAGGGTAAATAAGTATACCTGCGCCCCGATTTCAGGGCAGTTTCTAAGAGTTGCCGATCAAATCCCACAGCAGTTAACCGAAATCCCGTTGTTCAAGTTAGCATTAATTGATTGATTTTGATTTCTGTTTAGGTTTGGTTGAAGATGCACACTTGGCACTGGCACAATTGGCAAGGACTACCCTATCTTACTTGTAGTCTGCTCCAAGATTGGCATCACGGCTTTTTTACTCACCAGTTTTGGCCGCGATCGCCTCAAGATTTGACAAAAGTGCTGCACCCAGAAGCATCAACTTATCGCTTGAAACAGGTACATGGCAACATCGTTTTGACTCCACAAGAAATCCACAGCAAGTTAAGCGCGGGTGGAGATGATGTTTCTGGAGAAGACGATGCGGCTTTAGCCTTAGGAGATGGTGTAGTGAGCGAACAGCCTTTACAAGCTGTTTGGGTAGCTAGCGCCGACTGTACACCCGTTTTAATTGGCGATGTGAGTACAGGACGAGTAGCAGCACTACACGCGGGGTGGCGGGGTACGGCCGCGAAGATTGTTCCCGGTGCGATCGCGCGACTGCGGGAACAAGGTAGCAAACTGGATGATTTACGGATTGCAATGGGGCCAGCGATCGCAGGTGAAGTTTATCAAGTTTCTGTGGAGGTGGCGGCAGAAATTGGCGCTAGCATTACACCCCATGAAGAGGAACAAAAGATTTTGGATGCTTTGCATGAGTTACCCAATTCACCTTTACTAGAAGACCCCAATCCAGGTAAGGTGAGGTTGGATGTGCGGCGAGTGAATGTTTTACAACTAGAAAGCTTGGGGATTAGTGGTGAACAAATGGCGATCGCGCCTTACTGTACTTACCAAACTCCCGAACATTTCTTTTCTTACCGTCGGGAGAAAGAAAAAAAGGTACAGTGGTCAGGGATTGTGAGCGACTAGGAGTTGTCAAGAGCAAAACAATTTACCTTACTCAGCACTTTCAACTCAGCACTTTCAACTCAGCACTCTTCATTGGCATTCATCCTAAATCCTCAACACAGGATAGTTAGGATGTTCAGGATTGGGGATAAGTCGCTGATTCCTACAATCCACTAGTAAATCTAGTGTCTCCAGTACCGTTTGTCCAATCAAGACTGTATCCCCTATAACTAGCGTTGCTTCAGTAGTTTCTCTTCCTGCTAATTCAATAATTACAGGTTCAGTCACGCCTATAGATTCTTCACTACCGTTGGCGTATTGGGCAACTTGCTGTCCCCGAATTCTCAGACCAAGTTGCTGAACAATAGGCATAGGTAGTACAGTACGCACTGCGCCTGTGTCTATCAGTGCCTCGGTTTCATATACCCGTAGCATATTTGGATTAAGCATTCCTCGACTAACAAGCGCCTCATCAATGGCATTGGTGAGCTTGACTTTGACTCGAACTGCACCCATAGATTGATTATTGGCGGGATTGGCGCGATTTAGGTTTACCATAGAGTTTACCTAGAAATATGACCATTTTGTCACTCAAAAATGTTTACCCCCAGACAGTTTTTATATTTAAAATAAACCCCGGTAAAATATCTTCACCTGATAATTCTGCTGGGGATTCTAATATTTCTACTGGTTTACCAAGACGATAAATTTCTACTTGACGCATTTGATAAATTTCTACTTGACGCATTTTTGGATTAATTAACCAACCTAATTTCACGCCGTTATTTATATACTCTTGCATTTTTGTTTGCGTTTCTGACAAACTATCGCTGGGAGACATGAGTTCTAAAACAAAATCTGGTGCAATTGGCGCAAATTTTTCTTGTTCTTCTGGTGTCAGTGCATCCCATCTCTCTTTTGTAATCCAAGCTACATCAGGAGAACGATTAGCACCATTGGGAAGTTTAAAGCAGGTGGAAGAATCGAAACAAACTCCTAGTTGATTTTGACGATTCCAAATCACAAAGTCTGCTGCAATTTCAACATTACGTTTTCCAGTTTCTCCTCCCGTGGGTGACGTTATTAGTATTTCTCCTTTGGCATTTCGTTCAAATTTAACTTCAGGATTTTCCCGACATAGTTGATAAAATTGATCGTCGGTAAGTTTGATGATGGGGTTTAAGTTGACGGTAATAGCTGTCATAGAAATCTCTTTGAGAATGATATTAATTTAGTGTTTGAGAAAGGACTAAAGTCCTTACTACTAACTTATGTTTTTAAGGCTGAACTCAAAATATCGCGGTGCATGAAAGCACGATCTACTAAAGATTGAATTTGCTCAGACGAAAGTGGATCACCATTGGCGTAATGTTCCATCCAAGTTGTACTAATTACATTGGGATCATCTGGTAAATTTACCAAATCCCACCCAGGCATTGCTAATTCTTCCATTAAACGATTTACCTTGGGATCGTAACTCAAAGCAAAACAGCGACAACCTTCAGATGCAGCCATAATTAAGCTGTGTAGGCGCATCCCAATTGCCATTTCTACGCCTTGATAAACACCTTTTAAAAGTTGCGGATCTTCTAAAATGAGAATTTTGCTGACATCTTTTAATTGGGGTTGAATCGCTTCGGCAATTGCTAAATCTTCACTTTTTTGAAATGGCAGCAGTAATATAAACGTCTGGGTAGCTTTTTGAAAGTCCACTAAGGCGCGAGTTAAGTTCGCCAAACGTGCTGCTGTGAGTTGGGGATGATCTCTTAAGGTGACAGCCACTCTTGGCGCTGGTAACTTCCAAAGTCCTGGTACTGGTTTACTCTCCAACGCCCAAACTGGATCAGGCGCAAGTAGACAAGGAATTTGCCAATCAGCTAATAAACTAGCACTGGCGCGATCGCGGACACTAACTTTGGTACAACCAGTAAAATTTTGCCTTGCTAACCAGCGAGTTGGCGATCGCTTTAATGGGCCGATACCTTGCGCCCAAGCAACAGTTTTTAAACCCATGATTTGGGCTAATGCCATCAGTCCCCCATAATAAAATGGACTTATGGTACTGGTTACATCTTGAATCAAACTCCCACCACCCCAAATCAAGGCATCGCTAGAGCACAAAGCCTGTAATACAGGTAAAATAGCCATGCGATGATAACTTTCCACCCCGTAGCGATCGCGGGTTTCCTGGGGATTGCCAGAAAGCACCACAGGCGTGACATGAGGTGGTAGCATTTGCAAAAGCGTCGCCAATAAAGCCTCGTCACCACCATTACCTTTACCGTAATACCCAGACAATAACGCCCGCATCTTTGCCATTTTGAGTTTTCAATTTTTAATTACTTATGCACGCTCTTTCGATTCCCACCTGGATTATTCACGTTTCTAGCGTTATTGAGTGGATTGTCGCCATTTGGTTAATCTGGACTTACGGCGAACTCACTGGTAACCGTAGTTGGTGGGGATTATCCCTGGCCATGTTACCAGCTTTGGTTAGTGCTATGTGTGCCTGTACTTGGCATTATTTCGACAATCCCGAATCTCTCGAATGGCTGGTAACGCTGCAAGCTACCATGACATTAGTTGGTAATTTTACGCTTTGGGTTGCTGCGGTGTTGATTTGGCGTTCCACTAAGTCTGCCGATTCTGAAACTGATGTTATTGCAGCCCAATCTATTAAAACAGAGTCATGATGTCTAAAGAAACCCTATTTGCGCTTTCGTTGTTTCCCTACTTGGGTTTCTTGTGGTTTATTAGCCGCAGTCAGCAAATGCCGCGTTTGGCATTATATGGATTTTATGGCACTCTTGTGTTTGTTGCCGTTACCATCCCGGCGGGAATTTATGCCCAACTACATTATGGCGAGTCTTTGGCTAATGTAGATTGGCTGCACGGGGGGGCGGAAGTTTTTTTAACGCTTTCTAACATCTTAATTGTGCTGGGTTTTGCACAAGCCGTTAGACAATTAAAAATTAAAAATTAAACCCCAAGTATAGAGTATGAGGGACAGGTAAATGGATGTCATTCCAGCGATTGATTTACTAGCAGGCCAGTGTGTGCGACTGTATCAGGGAGATTATCAGCGATCGCAGGTTTTTAGTGAAAATCCGGTTGATGTGGCTAAACAGTGGGTTGACCAGGGTGCGACTAGGTTACATATAGTTGATTTAGATGGGGCGAAAGCCGGTAAAGTTGTGAATCTGGGGGCAATTGAGGCGATCGCTCAAGCAATATCAATACCAATTGAAATCGGTGGGGGATTGCGCGATCGCGCTAGTGTGCAACAAGTGTTTAATTTAGGTGTACAGTGGGCAATCCTGGGAACCATTGCTGTAGAACAACCCCAGCTAGTCCAAGAACTCTGCCAAGATTTTCCTAACAAAATTATTATCGGCATTGATGCCCGTGATGGACTAGTAGCAACTCGTGGTTGGTTAGAAACTTCGCAAGTTTTAGCTACCCAATTGGCAGTGCAAATGCAAGAATTTGGTGCAGCCGCAATCATCTACACTGATATTCACCGTGATGGGACTCTTTCAGGCCCTAATTTAGCTGCTTTACGAGAACTCGCTAGCGCCATCTCTATCCCTGTAATTGCTTCTGGTGGGGTTAGTTCTGTTACCGATTTGTTGAGTTTGCTGGCTTTAGAACCGCAAGGCGTCACAGGTGTAATTGTGGGACGTGCTTTATATACTGGCGATATTTCTTTGAGGGAAGCACTGCGGGCGATCGGCCCAGGGCGGATTCAGGATATCCCCCCAAATCTAGATTTTTCTACCTTTGCTTAACAGCAATTTGATACAAAAGTTAATATCTAGTACCGACAATCAGCCGACATCTTCTAGCTGTGCATCCTGCTGTTACAGTGCTTGCAGGAGTCTTTAGGCAGGATGTACTAGGCTAAAAGTCGGTTATTTTTTTTGATTTCCGGAAGAGTAATTTACACTGTTGTAGTTTAAGTAGTAGAAATTAAGCAAGAGTTAAGTATATTTCTATGACTCGTCAAGAACCTCCTAATAATGGCAAGCCTCGTAAAACTGAACCTGGTGCCATCCGCGTCAAAAGCCAAAAAAATATCATTGATAAACAGCAGGACAAAAAACTAGATGGAAAAGAATAGATTTTAGAGTGTTAATTTTTACTAAAATTTAGTAATTTTCCTGAAGAAAAATTTAAAAAAGAATGGGTTTCCTTTGGGATAGAGACGTGAAGATGATTACCGTCTCTATTTTTTTTATGTAAATTTTGGGACTATTAGAAAATACGGTTCAATGTTTATTTTTTTTACTAACCGCAGAGGCGCAGAGAGCACAGAGAGAGGGAATAAATTGCTAACTGCTGTGTCATCAAGATTTTATAACCAACGAGAGATTGAGATGGCTTCAGTAATTTCTAATATCAGGGAATATACTTTGCTAATTGCAGTCATGGAAGTGTATGACTTTGTAATTATTGGCGTTGGTCATAATGGCTTAGTTTTTCCAGGTTAATTACTGAAAACTGGTGACAGCATCTCACTTTCTGATGGCGGTTATACAACTGAATAAGTGAACATACTAATGCAATTGCAAACGAGGAAAATATGGTAACTCAAAATACTACACGCGCATTAGGAGTATTTACTAAATCTCAAGAAATAGAGCAAGCTATTAATGAGTTGAAAGCTTCTGGCTTTCCTATGGAAAAAGTTTCTATTCTTGCTAAAGATGTAAAGCAGGGCGATCGCTTGGATGAAGCGCAGATGAGACATCGCATCGGTAATCAAGATGTAGATACGACAGGAGTGGTAGGAGATACACTCACAGCAACGACTTGGGGTAGTGTGTTAGTGGGTTTGAGTAGTCTGGCGCTTCCCGGTTTAGGTGCTGTGCTAGCAGCAGGTTCTGTGGGCGTAGCATTAGTTGCTAGCGTGGCTGGTATGGCTGTGGGAGCAGCAGCAAATCAGAATTTGGTGAAAGCATTAACTGATTTGGGGATTCCTGAAGACAGAGCCAGAATTTATAGCGATCGCCTCCAGCAGAGCTATTATTTGCTCATCCTAGAAGCTACAGAAGCAGAAATTCATCGCGCTGAAGCAATATTACGCGAGCGAGGTATTCAAAATTGGGGTATTTATAATTCCCCAAAACTTGACAATAAACTTTAGATGTTCGCGCAAAGACGCAGCGAGTAAGGAAACGGTTATCTTTTTAGTAGTTGATAAATGATTGCACACCCAGAATATATTGAAGAACTTGTTCAATTACTTCAAAGTATTAATGCTGGAATAAATTTGTCTAAAGCCAGTTTGGACTATCAGGGAATGATGGCTGATATTTGGCTGAAAGCATTTGCAGAAATATCACAAATTAAAGTTGAAGAATTGAGGAATTTGCAGCAGGTTTTACACGTGTGGAGTAGCGTCTTTGATAGAGAGTTTGCACAGAAATTACGTTCAGAAGATGCTGTTTTACTTCAAGGTAAATTATTGAACACAGTTATAGATTTCTGGACACATCAGCAACAACTGACCAAAGAATTTGTCCAGCTTTTGGCAACACCTGCTAAAATCAATCCGATCAATATCTTGCATTATTTGTACAAAGATCAGATTCAGATTGGGGTGACACCTAAAGTAGAGATTTACCGGGAAGACAAGATTGTACTGTACCGTTTCCAGCCGGCGGTGAATTCGTTGAATATCCCTATTCTGATTGTTTACGCTTTAGTCAACCGTCCCTACATTGTGGATTTACAAGAAGGGCGATCGCTGGTTGCTAATTTGCTCAAACTGGGGATGGATGTTTACTTAATTGATTGGGGATATCCCAGTCATGATGATTGTTGTTTGACTATTGATAAATATATTAATGGCTATATCAATAACTGTGTAGATGTCATCCGCGATCGCCAGAATTTAGAGCAAATTAACTTATTAGGAGTTTGTCAGGGAGGAACCTTCAGCCTTTGCTACAGTTCTCTTTATCCTGAGAAAGTGAAAAATCTCATCACTACGGTTACACCAGTTGATTTTCACATCCAAGAAGGACTACTCAATGTTTGGAGTGGATGCACTCTCGGCTCACAAGCGCTGGATGTGGATCTCATGGTAGACACTTTAGGTAATATTCCTGGGGATTTTCTCAATTTTGTTTTTCTAATGCTGAAGCCTTTTCAGTTAGGTATCAACAAGTATATTGACTTGCTAGAACTTATGGAACGTGAGGACAAGTTGCTCAACTTTCTGCGGATGGAAAAGTGGATTTTTGATAGTCCCGATCAAGCTGGGGAAGCTTTTCGACAATTCATCAAAGACTTTTATCAAGGTAATAAACTCATTAAAGGACAAATTAAAATTGGACAGAAACAAGTAGATTTAAGAAATATCCGTATACCAATTTTAAATATTTACGCCGAGCAGGATCATCTAGTTCCCCCAGCATCATCCTTAGCTCTAGAGAAATACATTACTAGTGATGACTATACAGTGCGATCGTTTGCAGTGGGGCATATTGGGATGTATGTGAGCAGTAAAGTCCAAAAGGATTTACCTCCAACAATTGTTGATTGGCTAATGGCAAGAGTATAAAATATTTTTTTAATCTTGTATTCTAGATGACAAACGAGCTTAATATTATGCCATTTCTTTAGGTAGACGATGAGACTAATTAGCATAGCTAAAGTTTAATTATGCACTATTTCATACTCATGGTTTCACTTTCATAGCTCTTCAAGATAATTCTTGGGAGCTTTATTAAAACTAAAAGTAAGTTATTTAATATTTTATCTAATATAAATTTATCAGCCAATAGAATTCAGTTAAGCAATTTATTCTTTCTCTCTGTGCCCTCTGCGCCTCTGCGGTTAGTTAAAAAATTGACATTGGCAAAAAGTTTTAGCCTTATTGAAACCTATTTATTTATAATCATTTTACCAATACCTTCATTTAAAAAGGATGAAGATTGATACTTAAGCTAAGAAATGTCTCTTCATCCTTGTTGATACTTAATCTTTTAAATTATCACCTGCGGAGCATTTGGAAATAACTATTCCATATTTTTCTTTGAGTATCGATAGATAAGCGGCTAAATTGTTCTTGAAATTCCCAAGAGTTTTTCAATAACTCTTCTTGTAATTTTACTGTCCTTTCAAAATTTTCAGGGGAATTTAATAGATTGATACTTTGCATGTGGGACATTGTAGTTCCCCAGTTATTGAGAGTTATCCTTTGTAATTCACTCAATTGTTTGAAAAAATGCTCAAAGCTATTGAAGAAGTCCATTGTAATCCTTCCTATTTTTTAGACTTTGAATCTATATGTTTTTCTATTTATTACTCAATTAATAACCTTTTAGCTTATTTCCTAAGAATGATTTATTACTAAATAAACTTTTATATATTAAGTATAAACAATAAAATATCTAGTTCAATTTTAAATTTCATCCATAAAGATAAATATGTAATCTAAAATCAGCGAAAACAAGCAAAATCTTATGCAAAGAGAGTAAAGAACATTTAATAATTTGCATGAGGAGTCAGTCTATCTAAAAGAATATCTTTTCAATTTTTCGCTGTCTTAAGGAATGAGGAGTATGCAAGACGTCTATATTATCTCAGCAGTACGCACACCTATTGGTCGGTTTGGCGGTATTTTAGCGGATTTGTCGCCAGTAGACTTAGGCGCGATCGCCATGCAAGCAGCTTTGGAACGAGCAAGAGTATCAGCTGAATCTTTAGATGTATATATTTTTGGTAACGTACTCAGAGCCGGACATGGGCAATCATTACCTCGTCAAGCAGCTTTCAAGACTGGAATTCCAGACAGTGTGAATGGATATGCAGTAGATATGGTGTGTTCATCGGGAATGATGAGTACAATTAACGCTGCGATGATGATTCGCTCTGGTGAAGCCGAAATTGTGCTAGCTGGAGGAATGGAATCAATGTCTCAAACGGGGTTTTTACTATCACATCGCGCTAGATGGGGATACAAATCCTTGGTAGGTTCACCAGAACAACTTACTGATATTTTAGTTGCCGATGGACTTACAGATCCTACTAGTTGCGAAACTATGGGAGAGCAAGCTGAACGGCTAGCTGCTATTTATCAAATTACTCGAGATGAATTGGACGAAGTAGCTCTATATTCACAGCAAAGAGCTACTCAAACTACTGAGCAAGGCTTATTCAAACAAGAAATTACACCGATTGAGATCGCAGGTAAAACAAATTTACAACTCGTGGATCAAGACGAAGGAATTCGTAGAGAAACAAGCTTACAAAGTCTGGCTAAATTAAAGCCAGCCTTCCAAGAAAACGGTGTGTTTACTGCTGGTAATAGTAGTCAACTTTCAGATGGAGCAGCAGCTTTAATCTTAGCCAGCAAAGAAGCAGTAGAACGTTATCAACTAAAACCAATCGCGCGGTTAATTGGCGGAGTATGGACAGGTGGAGAAACTTGGCGTTTTCCTGAAGCTCCTATTGTGTCTGTTAAAAAGCTTTTAGATAAACTCAAAATGAAAATTTATGATTTTGATTTATTTGAGAATAATGAGGCATTTGCTATTAGTAATCTCTTATTTAATCGGTTACTGGGAGTTCCTTACGAAAAGCTAAATATCTATGGTGGAGCGATCGCCTTGGGACATCCTATTGGGGCTTCGGGAGCGCGCATCATGGTGACATTGCTCAACGCTTTGCAACAGCAAAATGCTCACTTAGGACTGGCCGCCGTTTGTCATGGGACTGGTGGCGGTACAGCGATCGCACTGGAGAGGTTGAAATGATACCTTCTTTTGGATTGGAAAACAAAGTTGTCTTAGTGACTGGTGGTAGTAGAGGTATAGGCGCTGCGATCGTCAGTTTGCTGTTGGATTTGGGAAGCAAAGTAGCTTACACCTATCGCAGCCATGACGATAGCCAGATAGGAACTATGGCAATTCCAGCCGATGTCACCAATGCAGCCGCGATGGCAGTTGTTACCCAACAGGTTGAAGAGAAACTTGGCCCAATTTACGGAATTGTGGCTAATGCTGGCATTACTAGAGATAACTTTTTTCCTAAACTCACACCAGCAGACTGGGATGCAGTTGTTGATACGAACCTCAAGGGAGTTTACAACACGCTGATACCCATTATCCCCAAAATGTATAAACGACGTTCAGGCTCTGTTGTCTGTATGAGTTCAATTTCGGGCGAGCGGGGAAATATCGGTCAGACAAACTATGCAGCATCTAAGGCAGCGATTATTGGCTTTACCAAATCTCTAGCTCAAGAAGCAGCTAGGTATGAGGTGCGGGTTAATGCTATAGCACCAGGATTCATTAAGACTGATATGCTCAACCCTGTTCCGGAAAAAGTGAAACAGCAGATTTTATCTGAGATTCCTCTGAGTCGCTTTGGCAAACCGGAAGAAGTGGCTTGGTCTATAGCGTTTCTACTCTCACCAATCGCTAGCAGCTATATTACTGGCTCAGTTTTGCGAGTCAATGGTGGTCATTACACTTAAACTCAAAAACTTACTTTCATCATGACTGAAACAAGTTTAAAAACAGTGGTTGAAGAACGGCAAATAGATGTCGGTGGATTAAATATCCACTATTTGACAGCAGGTAATAACGATCCACCATTAGTGCTGCTACATGGAATTGGTGAAAGTGCTGTTGATTGGTCTTGGGTACTACCAGCCTTGGCAAATCGAAATCGTGTCTTAGCCCTAGACTTTCCTGGCTGCGGCGATAGCGCTAAACCCCAGCGCGAATATTCAGTCGAATTTCTCACCCAGTTCTTGGCTGATTTTCTTAATACTCTAGAAGTGCAACGGGCAGTGCTGGTGGGCAATTCCTTGGGTGCTTTGATTGCCCTGCGCTTTGCCCTGGCAAATCCCGAACAAGTAGCGGCCTTAATACTGGTAGATAGTATGGGATTTGGTCAATCAGTCAACCCAGTCCTGTCAAGTTTAACCTTACCTTTATATGGAGAGTTAGCGATCGCCTGGAGCAAAACGCCTCTGGGCGCGCAGCAAAGAGCCTGGTCACGAGCGGCCTTACTTTTTGCTCATCCCGCTCAAGTTCCAGCTGCATGGTTAGCAGAACAACAGCGAATAGGACTGCTACCCGGCTTTCTGGAAGCCAACTTATCTATACTGCGTTCTCAACTGTATGTATTCGGACAGCAGCATGTAGTACTGGAATCTTTACCACAGTTAAATATGCCCACCCTAGTCGTCTGGGGTGTTAATGACCTGGTTCTACCAAACAACCAAGCACAGGATGCAGTCAAACGTCTACAGCAAGGACATCTCGCGTTGATACCCAATTGTGGCCACTTACCTCAAGTCGAGTGTCCCGAATTATTTACCGACGCATTGAACCAGTTTCTTGCTTGTCACCTTTAATTTTGATTAGGAGTAGCACCTATGCAACTAAAGCCAATTAATCAACAAGTCGTTGCAGTCGTTGGAGCTTCCAGTGGTATCGGACGTGAAACAGCGCTGCAATTTGCTAGACGTGGCGCTAAGGTAGTTGTTTCTGCTCGCGGTGAATCAAAGCTCAAATCCTTAGTCGAGGAAATTCGCGGTTTTGCTGGAGAAGCAACTTATGTTGTAGCCGACGTGGAGGTATTTGAGCAAGTTAAGGCGATCGCAGATAAAACTATTGAGGTATACGGACGACTTGATACGTGGGTTCATGCTGCCGCTATTGGCATTTTTGCCACTTTTGACAAGATAACACCAGAAGAGTTTAAGCACGTCATTGATGTGAACTTGATGGGACAAGTATATGGTGCGATGGTGGCGTTACCTCATCTTAAACGTGAAGGGCGGGGGGCACTGATCCACATCTCATCAATAGAAGGTAGGCGATCGCTTCCATACCAGAGTGCCTACGCCGCGGCCAAACACGGGATTGAGGGTTTTATCGAAGCTATGCGTATTGAATTACAACATGAGAAATTTCCTATCAGTGTAACTAGTGTGAAGCCTGCGGTAATCAATACACCATTTTGGAATAATGGTCTGACGAAGTTAGGGGTAAAACCGTCAGGAATACCACCTTACTACGATCCTCAACTTGTCGCTGATGCTATCCTTTATGCAGCCGAACACCCAACTCGCGATCTCTTAGTTGGGGATGTAGCCAAGATAATAGATTTGCTAGAGCGCATCTCACCATCTTTAGTAGATTCCTTGTTACTACTTATAGGTTTTCAGTTACAGCGTACTTCTGAGCCGAAGTCTGAAGATGCACCAAATAATTTTTACCAACCTGTTCCTGAACACGACAGAATTGAGGGTGACTTTGGCAATTTAGTTATACCTAGTGTTGCTGACTGGCTAGATAAAAATCCCATCTTCAAGTGGGGTGCATAGACGCTTAACGGTGAGGCAGTTGCATTCCTGTCGGTTGTGAACTACCTAACTTCAAAGGCTTGTCATTGGCGTTGCTCACAGTTCCAGCATTCAAATTGTCATTTTAACTCTAGACAACTTGAATTAATTCTTTACAAGACTAAAACATGAGATTTTTAACTCATAATTCTACCTTTTGATTGAGTAAATCACCTAGATTATGAGTTAAATGAAAAGTATGAACTCTGACTAACTAATTGACTGGAAATTATCTATTATGTTGGTTTAAAAACATAGCTTTCATGCTACCTCAAATAATCGCTAACTAGGATAATTCCCAAATTTACACAAATCAGGAGTACAAAAGAATATGGAAAGCATTAACACGGCAAGAATGACAGAACGTTACTGTGCTTTGATTCTCGGTATTATCTTTCTGTCGTTAGGTTTAGCTGGGTTTATACCAAACTTAGTTTCATTACCAGGGACGAACGAATCTTATGTACCCCTGGATATATCTCCTAATGCCTATGCTGCTGGCTTTGGCTATTTATTTGGTGCATTACCTACCAACTTCTTACATAATTTTGTACGCTGTGCCGTAGGATTATTGGGCATTGCTTCTTATACCAATGCCAGCAGCGCCCGCCTATTCAATCGTAGTTTTGCGATCGCTTATGCCTTGCTGGCAATCATGGGATTATTACCTTTCGCAAAGACATTTTTCGGCTTAATGCCACTCTTTGGTAATAATGTTTGGCTCAATGCCCTATCAGCGATCGCTGCGGCTTACTATGGCATTGTCATACCGTCTAAAGTCATGGGTGTTAATGTATCACAAAATCTTTAATATCTTAAAAAAGCCAACAACAAATAAATTGTTGCACTTGATGTATGACAGTTTTCTTGTGGGATGGGCGTCTCGCCCGTCCCTAATTGTTATTTATTTCTATCAAACCATTTTAGTCGTGCCACATCACTACAGTAATTTCATTTTTACTTGATAAATAACCTTTCTATTCAGTCTTATTATTTATGTTGAATAAATTCTTATATTTGTGATTTTATGCGGCGTTGTTTTTTTATTTAGCTAATTATGCAAATTGCCAATCAGCTAAACTTTTAACATGCATTTTGCATAGTAAAATAACTTGTGTATCAACATATACTAAACCCTGCTGACACTCAGCATTTAAATAGCCTTAGACCAGGATTTTTATGACAGTGTAAATGCTGTAATCAATAAACACATAACACTTAGTTATGACTAACTCAGAATAATTTTATTTTTCAGGCTTGATAGAATTTGTGTATGAAAAAATATGATTAATCGAATTCGCTGTTATCAAGGCAGAATCGAATCTATTGAGGAATTTAAGAGGCTAGGTTGCTAAAAGTACTTTTGGTAGCTTGCAATTGCAATGATTTATGATGTATTGTCATATATACTACTTTTTGCTAAAGAATTCACTACGGTAGAAGCATAGATGCACTGAAGTTAGATAATTAATCTTATCAGCACAATTGATACAAGCACAAACCTAGATTTTTCTGTTATCAATGTATACCAGTGAATCAATCAAGTACTCTACCAGAGCGGAAATCGGACAGATGAACCGCATTCTAGTAGTAGAAGATGAAGAATTAATTCAAGAGATGCTAGCTGTAGCATTGGAAGAAGAAGGTTTCGGGGTGATAACTGCTCCTGATGGGCGTTCAGCTGTAGAATATCTCAAAAGTTTTGAACTTAACTCAGGGGAGCCACCCTTTGACCTAATTATTCTTGATTTGATGCTACCTCAGATCAATGGGCTAGATATCTGTCGTTTGCTACGTCATCAAGGAAACCCAGTCCCAATTTTGATCCTTAGTGCTAAAGGTAGTGAAACAGATCGCGTTTTGGGGTTAGAAGTAGGAGCAGATGACTACCTGACTAAACCCTTTAGTATGAGGGAATTAGTAGCTCGTTGTCGCGCCTTACTCCGTCGCCAACGCTTAAGCACTTTGCCACAACTCCCAGTACTCAAACACAAGGATGTCACCTTGAATCCCCAAGAGTGCCGTGTGCTGGTTCGTGGCCAAGAAGTAAACCTTTCCCCGAAAGAGTTTCGCCTGTTAGAACTGTTTATGAGTTATGCCCGCAGGGTATGGTCACGGGAACAATTGCTAGATCAAGTTTGGGGGCCCGATTTTGTAGGCGATAGCAAAACTGTAGATGTTCATATCCGTTGGTTACGCGAAAAACTAGAGCAAGACCCTAGTCACCCAGAATACATTGTGACTGTCAGAGGTTTTGGCTATCGGTTCGGATAATCTGTTGAGATAGTTGTTAGTTTTTATTAATTACACAGCAACTAGCAACTCACACGCGAATGCTCATATTGGGATTTTTTCTGGGTTTAGCGGTAGGTATTGGGTTTTGGATTTGGCAACAGATTCAACTAAACCACTACTTGGCGCGAGTACTCCAACCGTTAACCACTGGTTCTTCCAAGGTGGCGCTGCCGCTAATTTCTAGTTTGCGGCAGAAAATAGTCAAGGTGAAGCAGGAAAGACAAGATTTGCAGCAGTCGCTGCAAACCTACCAAGACCTGCTAGATTTTGCACCACTGGGATATTTGCAGGTGGATGAAGAAAATCAACTGCTGTGGTGCAATCAGCAAGCGCGAGAAATATTGTATCTGCAAAGATGGCAACCAGGACAAGTGCGCTTGTTGCTGGAGTTGGTGAGGTCTTATGAACTTGATCACTTAATTGAGCAAACTCGTGATTGGCAAAAATCGCAGACTGTAGAGTGGTTATTTCACCCCGCTTGTGATGATGCAGCGCAAATGCCCAAGATAAAATCCTTGGCCTTGCGAGCTTCTAGTTTACCTTTACCTCATGGACAGGTGGGAGTTTTTCTGGAAAATCGCCAACCACTGCTGGACTTAAATCAAGAACGCGATCGCTCATTCTCTGATTTAGCTCACGAGTTGAGAACCCCACTGACTTCAATTCGTCTGATTGTCGAAACTTTACAAAACCGCTTAGATCCACCTTTAAATCGCTGGGTTAACCGCCTGATGCAGGAAGTTGATCGGCTGATTAATTTGGTGCAAAGCTGGTTGGAACTCACCCAAATGGAAGCAAACCCCACCATGCAACTGCAACTTGAAGTGGTGGAAGTGCGATCGCTAATTACATGCGTTTGGGAAACATTAGAACCGTTAACACAAAGGCAGCATCTGTCTCTATCTTATTCTGGCCCAGAAAATCTTTGGATTAAGGCAGATCCAGCCCGCATTTACCAAGTTTTTCTCAATTTACTAGATAACAGCATTAAATACAGTCCTCCTTGTACCAGCATTCACGTCCAAGCGAAAATCTTATCCACACAAGATACTCATGGTAGTGATAAAGCTAGTCCAGTTTTAGAAATAAATCTTATTGATTCTGGAGTAGGTTTTTCGGAAACAGATTTGCCTCATATTTTTGAGCGCTTTTACCGGGGAGATAAAGCAAGGACTCACTCCCCTCTGCCAGATCATAAGTCTACAGGGGCAATTGTTGGTAATGGTTTGGGTTTAGCGATCGTCCGCCAAATCATTCTTGCTCACGGTGGTTCAATCAAAGCCATGAACCATCCAGAAACTGGTGGTGCTTGGATGCAACTTCAACTACCTGAAGTTATGGCAAACTCCCAAAGCCAAGATTATAGTTAAGAATATCTTCACGTTTGAGACCACAAGTGTGAAAGCTGCCCTTTATGATCCCAATTTCAATCCCAAAAGTCCCCAGTTGGCACGTGCTATTAGGCGCTTAGAACGGGATGTATTACGCATGGGAGCTTTGGTGGAACAATCTTTTCGCCTCAGCCACCAAGCGCTATTTGCCCGTAATTTGACGGCAGCTGAGGAACTTCCCCGATTAGATAAAAAAATTGATCGCTTTTATCGACAAATAGAATCAGACTGTACGGCAATCATGACACTGCAAGCACCTACAGCCCAAGATTTGCGCTGCTTGAGTGCTTTTATGCAGTTGGTGCGGGACTTAGAGCGTATTGGAGATTACGCCGAAGATTTAGCAGAAATTGCTATTAAAATATTTCCTTATCCGCCTCATACTTCTTTACCAGAAATTGAACACATGTCCCACCATGCACAAGCAATGCTAGCGACTAGCTTAAAAGCTTTGGCAGATTTGGATGAAATTGGTGGGCGAGGTTTAAAGCACTTAGATGATGCTGTAGATAGTGCCTATGATCGCGTTTATCAGACTTTAGCCCAACAACGCGATGTGCCTGGGGTAGTTGAACCAATTTTGTTGTTAGCACTAGTAATTCGTTGTCTAGAACGGATGGCAGATCATGCCACTAACATCGGTCAAAGAGTAGCATACATTGTCACCGGTCAACGTACTTAGTTAACTCTTAAGGATGAGGAATTGAGGATTGGTAAGTGAGTATGTTACCAATCCTCTTTTTTCTTTGTTTATTTTTTTATATAAAAAAATCTCATTACTTATAGCAGTTGCCACATAGCTGAGGACATAAACCAAGTATCAAACCCAGACACCAAAGGATTTCCAGGACTATCCCCTATCCCCTGCTATCAATATTGTTTGCCAAAATACAAAAATTAAAAATTTGTTAACTAACATACACTTCACTAAATGATTACCTTTTCTTAAACTTGCACGACTACAGTAATCACATACAGTATTTATACTGTTTTTTATTTTACAAATGATGATTCTCGTGTAATCAAATTAATGAGTATCGCACGCCGGGATTTCTTACTGTTGATTGGGGGTAGCACAAGTGCATTAGCACTGGGTTCTCTTACAAGTTGTGAGCAAAATACTACAACGCAGCAAGTAAGCACATCATCAATTGGGGAAATAAAATTTTCTTTTCAACCTATTAAAGGGCCAATTCCCTTAGAAACAGCAGGTTTTTTACCAGAACAACAGCAAGCAGAATACAGTACCTATGAAGTGGTAGATGATTTGGTACTACCAGCAGGCTTTCAATATCAGGTGATTGCGGCTTGGGGTGATCAAGTAGGTGATGCTCGTTTTGGTTATAACAACGATTACTTGTCTTTTGTGCCCACAGCAGAAAACAACGGATATCTCTCAGTTAATTTTGAATATATCAGTGCCATCCCCTGGATGCAAACTTATGAGCAAGTAATTGGGAAATCACTGCCCTTTGCAGCTGTAAAAGCTGCCTTAAAAGCACAATCATTAGGGAAAGCAGAAATAAATGCTTATGCTTTGCCAGATAGCGACCCTATCAAAGCCCAAATTCGCGAAATTTGTGAACAAGCGCTGTTAGATCAAGGATTGGGTGTAATATCAATTCGCCAAACAGGTAGTGGCAAGTGGGAGCGAACCAATTCCCCAAATGATAGGCGGATCAGTGGCATTTCTGGCTGGGAAGATGGACGGTATTTAACAGCAACAGGCCCTGCTGTCGCCGTATTTCGCAAACAGCAGGGACAAGGATATATTGACCAGCTAGGCGATCGCATCATCGGTACTTTTGCTAACTGCGCTGGAGGGACAACACCTTGGGGTACAGTTCTGAGTGCAGAAGAAAACTTTCAAGCACAAGTCGCAGAACCTGTGTATGCTGATGGTACTTCTTTTGACCCCAGTCACCGGGCGTTTGCTTTGGATGACGAAGAATTTTATGGACAAGGGAATGTTTTTGGTTTAGCTGGTAATAAATATGGCTGGATTGTGGAAGTTGATCCAGCTAACCCCCAGGACTATGGGACAAAACACACCTGGATGGGACGTTACCGCCACGAAGCTGTGGGTGTGCGGGTAGAAACCGGGAAACCACTGGCATTTTATTCGGGATGCGATCGCCGGGGAGGTCATGTCTACAAATTTGTCAGCCGCGATCGGGTAACTGACCCCAAAGACAAAGCTAACTCCCAGCTATTGCAACAGGGGATGCTTTATGCTGCCAAATTTAACTCTGATGGTACTGGTCGCTGGATACCACTAAAAGCAGACACACCCATTGATCCAGATATTCCTAGCAATATTGCGGGGAACGTTATCAGGCTACCCATCGGCCCCAAAGTCCAGCCATCAGAACCGATGAACAATGGTTATCTTGCCGTCACCAATGACCAGGAAATTACAAAGTTTAAACAAAAATATCAACAGCTCGGTGAACTTTACATCGGCAATCCCGAAGAAAAACAAGGTGCAATTTTAATTGATGCACACTATGCCGCTAATACTGTTGGCGCCACCTGCACAGCACGTCCAGAAGACACAGTAATTGCTACTAATGGGGATCTCTACATTGCCTTTACCTCTGGTTCTCCCGATCAAGCAGGCGGCCCTGATCTCCGGGTATTTAAAAGTCCCAAAGGTGAAGCACCTTATGACTATGGTTGGATCATGCGCTTAAGCGAAGATAATAATGATCCATCTGCGAGTACTTTTCGTTGGCAAATGCTAGCCACAGGAGGTGAACCAGCAGCAGGTGGTATGGGTTTTGCTAACCCAGATAATTTATTGCTAGATGCTCAAGCAAATTTATGGATGGTAACAGACATTTCTACGGCAAAACTCAACAATTCCGTAAAAAATCGCACCAATGACCAAGGTAAAGCCGTAAATTTATCTGGATTATTTGGTAACAATGCCATTTGGTTTCTTCCCACCCGTGGCGCAGATGCAGGTAAAGCTTTTTTGTTTGGTATTGGCCCTATGGAATGTGAAACCACCGGGCCTTGCTTGACCCCAGATCAAAAAACAATGTTTCTGTCGATACAACACCCAGGAGAAACCAATGGTATGAGAAAAAATCAAGCAACAGAAGTAAAAGAATTTTTAGTTACTAACACATTAGGTGAAGAATTTTGGCAAATCCGCCAAGTCCCCATTGGTTCTAATTGGCCTAGTAAAACTCCCAACGCTCCACCTAAACCAGGAGTAGTTGCTGTTATGAAACTTTGAGTGAATTATGACCCTAATAAATAAATTATATATGCAAAATGTTTTTGAAAATGCAGATTACCCAATCTATGAACCAATATATATATGTTTAAATCTATAATATTATCAGGATAATTATATTAAACTTATTTGCCTTTGCAATTAAGTTTGATAATTTTTACCCGAAATTTTTCCATTGACCAATTAACAATAATTATTTTCGATAACATCAAATCAATCCAGCATTTCAACTCCTAACAACACCTTCATAATGTCTTCTACCAGTCTTACATCAAACTTGCCTAATGTATCAAATCACTCCACACTGAGTGAACAATTACCTCAACATCTATTTACCCGTAGAGAGGTAATTCCGCTCCGTAATGATATACTTTGGCGCATTGAGCGCGGGGCAGTTCGTACCTTAACTTGGAGTGAAGATGGTACTTTTATTACTCTGGGTTATTGGGGAATTGGTGACCTGATTGGATATCCTTTATCCAAAGTCAATCCTTACCAAATTGAATGTCTCACAAGCGTGGAGGTGAGCATTATACCATCTCATTTATGGTATATAGATATCAATGCTTTTTTGTCTCATATTCAACATTCAGAAGAGCTGTTAAGTATTGTGCATCTTAAACCAATGTCGCTACGTTTGGAAAAATTTTTGCTGTGGTTAAGCGAGAAATTTGGACGTGATGTAGAACAGGGTAAGTTGATTGATTTGAACATCACACATCAGGAAATATCTGAAGTTTTAAATACAACTCGTGTGACAGTAACACGACTATTACGGCAATTTGAAGAACAAGGTTATTTGTTACGTTACAAGCGGCGGATTATTCTGCGTTCACCAAATAAAATAATCAAAAATCTGGTTGAAAAAAATGCCTATTGACTTGTGCCAAGCAACATAGATCTGGTATATTCATTACTGAAAATATGAGTAAATTCTCTTAACAAACTGAGAATTTATCCAAGATTTCAAATTTAGTTGGTGTGAGTGAAAGCAAAAAGTTATGACAAACCTACTCTGGAATGTGCTGAAAGTCAGCCCAGTTATTGCTGCAACATTCTTGACTGCTAACAGTGCCTTAGCTGCTGAAGTTAATGAACAAGTGACAAATGAGCCGGTAACAAATGTTTCTCAGTTGTCTCAAGAAACCAACAACATTGGTCAGGTAACATCTGTATCTCAATTTTCTGATGTGCAGCCTACAGATTGGGCATTCCAAGCATTGCAATCTCTAGTTGAGCGTTACGGTTGTATTGCAGGTTATCCCAACGGCACATATCGTGGTAACCGAGCTTTAACTCGCTATGAATTTGCCGCAGGTTTGAATGCTTGCTTAGACCGAGTTAATGAACTGATTGCCACAGCAACCGCCGATGTAGTTACCAGAGAAGACCTAGCTACATTACAGCGCTTGCAAGAAGAATTTTCTGCTGAATTAGCCACCCTGCGTGGTCGTGTAGATTCTCTAGAAGCTCGGACTGCGGAATTAGAAGCCAATCAATTCTCCACCACCACCAAGTTAAGAGGTGAGGCTATCTTTGCTCTAGCTAATGCTTTTGGTGATGAAAGAGCAGGCGGTGGCGACCTCCAAGACAACACCATCTTAGCTAACCGAGCGCGTCTGAGTTTTGAAAGCAGCTTTACAGGACGAGACAAATTACAGATTCGTTTGCAAGCTCGTAACATTACCCAATTTGACGGCGGAAGCAGCACCAGACCAAATGTCACTGGTACCAGCATGACCCGGTTGGGCTTTGATGGTAGCAACAATAACAACGTTGAAGTTGATAAAGTCAACTACGAATTCAACCTGAGTGACGCGCTGCGAGTTAAGGTTGATGCTTTTGGTGCTGAGATATGGAATAACACTAATGTGTTCAACCCGGACTTCAGAAGTAGTGGTTCAGGTGCTATATCTCGCTACGGTCGTTTTAGCCCCATTTATCGCGCATCATCTCCTGGTGGTGCTGGTTTGACTTTGACATTTAATCCCGGAGGACCTCTTAGTTTCACAGGCGCTTATCTTGCACCCAGAGCTAATAACCCCACCGATGATAATGGTCTGTTCGACGGGGCTAACGCATTCTTCGGTCAAATAGACTTCAAACCTAGCGAAGCTTTAAACTTAGGTTTTACCTACTCTCGCACTTATCAGAACTCTGCCAACGGTATAAATCTGTTCGGTAGCCAAGGTAGTGCTATTGCCAACAACCCTTTTAATAACGCTGCTACCACGGCCAACAATTACAGTATTCAGGCTAACTTCCGACCCAGTCCTAGGATTGGAATTGGCGGTTGGGTAGGTTATACTGAAGCTAGCGCGGAAACTGGTGGTGGCGGAAATGCAGATATTTGGTACTGGGCTGCTAATCTAGGTATTAGAGACTTTGGTAGAGAGGGCAACTTACTAGGTGTAATCTTTGGACAACCACCAAGAGCAGCAGGTGGTAGTGGACTTGCTGCTGTTGATAGTGACACCTCTTATCACTTAGAAGGTCTTTATAGAGTGAGAGTTAGCAGTAATCTTTCCATTACTCCTGGTTTGCTAGTAATCTTTAACCCTGAACACAACGATAATAACGACACCATCTATGTAGGTACACTACGTACTACTTTCAGTTTCTAAAACTGTTGTTGGGTTAGAAATTAATTAGATAATTAAAAGCTCGCCTTGAGGCGGGCTTTTAATTTAGTTATGTAGGATGACAATCTCGCTGATTAGGTATATCTGCTGGTGGACGATCGCTACTCCAAGCCCACCAAACATGACCACACTGACAATTGTAAAACTCCTGCCATTTGCGACGATGGTCTTCTGTAATTACAGGCGATCGCCTATTAATCCAAACTTGTAGTGCTTCGAGGCTACTGGCGTGACAACTAGGACAGCAAAACTTGTAGGCGTGAACGGCTTGATTCGTCCATTTAGGTGGGATGGGAGCAAAAGCGTCCATGTAATATTAATTCGTAATTAAGAAGGGTAAAGCTGGTTAACTATTGTTGTTACATATACCACGCTCATCATAATAGAATACACAAGTATGTCACAGGATGACGTTCGCTGTACAAATGCAAACGTTAGTTCACTTTTGGGAGACCCACATATAGTAATTGTCTCACCACCTGCGAAGACTGAGAAAAAATCACGGTTGGTTCACAGTTAGTAACTGTGAACCCTAAATTACGAATTATGAATTACGAATTATTTTCATGGAGCCAAGGGTTGAAATTCGCCGTTTGTTAGATGTGATGCCTGCTTCTAGTCGGATGACAACAAAGATTGTGAGCAAGCCAGAGCAATCACAGGTGATCGATGCTGCTTTTCCTTTACCTTGGAATCGGGATCGTCCTATATATATTAATTTCGATTTGTGGTTTCGTCTGACGAAGGCACAACGAGATTTATTGTTATTACAGAAAATTAGCTGGTTGATGGGGGTAAAGTGGTTTAAACCCGATATTTATCAAGGTGTGGTACTGGCAGGCTTGTTGGCGGGATTAGTAGAATCAGCACAGGCGGATGCCGTGGGTGTGGCTGTAGCTGGGGGATTAAGTGCGATCGCTTTGGTTCGCATTTGGCGGACTAACAAATCCCCAGACTCAGAGTTAAACGCCGATGTAGCAGCAATTCGGGTAGCCCAACGGCGGGGTTATTCAGAAACTGAAGCTGCCCAGCATTTATTGTCTGCGATTGAGGCGATCGCCAATATCGAAGGAAATTCTGTTAATTTTACTGAATTGATTCGTTGTCAAAATTTACGGGCGATCGCTGGGTTATCATCGGTGGGTGTGCCTCAAAGTTATCAAAATTAATTACCTGCCTCGCCCGTCAGCTATCTACATCGATATAATTTATACTCGTAACCATCTACTGCTGGCAAAGCTTGGGTATCAGTAGCACATTTTTTGGCTGCTGCGGCTACAGGGGCATGAAAATTCACCAGCCACAAGTCAAACGGTCGTGGTAACGTCTTTAAGGTATTTTCTAGAGTCTTCGTGGCAGTATTAGGGTCTTGGTCTTGATGGGCTAGAAGAAACAGAGGAGATGGAGAAGGTGAATTTTGCATTTTCCATTCCCTTGCTACCCCCATCATTTCACCAATGTGGACATGAGTTATTTGGGTAGTAGCGATGAGTGCTGGAACTGGAGATGTTTGCTGAATCAGTTGTACAAACAAATCAGGGCGGTAGTATTTTTGATAACCAAGATTGCCCACAACGGTCACAGCACTGAAAAATCCCATCAGCCAAATGAGGATCACAGCTTTCTTACCAGTGATACCCCATCTATTTATATTGCCACCACGCCAACAAACTGCGAGACTCGCTCCTAATAAAACTATGACTGCGGGAAAATAAACAAAATTGTAACGAGCGCCCCGTGTCAGATCAATGCCGAGAAAGTAGGTAAAGATAAAAAATAAAGCGATCGCTCCTAAAACAACCACGGTCAAAACTTGAGTCATCAACCGATGCTCTGATTGCTGCATCTGCACCTGAAAACTACGAACTAAAATCGGTACTACCCAAATTAAGAAAATCAGCATTACCACCCCAGAAGCAATCACAATTCCTAGCTGTGGTGCTTCCACTGGGAGCAAGTAAAGCATGGTTACCCAGGCGGCGATCGCTTGAAAAATTGGGCTGATCCAAGCAAATCCTACTCGTGGTTGCTGAATCCATTCTGTTAATTTACTACCATAGCTATTCTGTAAAAATACAGGTAACCAAACTAATCCTGCCACAAAAGTACCAGCAGCAACAGCATAGATACGCTGCCAGAGAGGGGAAAAAAAGAGAGAAAACTTTTCCCTGGTCTGGTTTTGCTGCCAAGCCAGAAAAATTATCACCACAGCTTCTGTAAAGAGGGTGAGAGCGAAGAAGTAATGAGTAGCAATACCCAAAGCATTAATTACTACCCAAGCAATGACTAGAGAAATCGGTAATTGAGTACGATTTTGCAGATGACGTGTGGCAATTACCAAACAAGCCAAGGAAGCAATCACCCACAAAATAGCCAAAGTGTAATGACGCGCTTCTTGTGCGAGAAAAATACCGAAGGGTGATACTGTCATCATGGCAGCAGCTAAATGACTGACCAAGCTTGAGCGAAAGGTCAACCAGGCCAAGGCATAAATAGCAGGGATGGATACCGCACCGAAAACAGCAGCCAGCGATCGCGCTCCCCATAATGAAACTAGACCGCCTTGTGTGGGAAATAACTGCACCCACCAGTGAGTGAGGAAAAAGTAAAACGGAGGATGGTTAGTTTCTTGACTCAGGTGTGTCCATACGTCTTGAATGTTGGCAGCTGCTTGTGGTTGTAGTGGCTGTAAGAGGATATCAGATGCGATCGCTTGGTCTAGGGGTACTGTGAAAAAACTATTACCCAGGCTAAACACCAAAGTAGAAAACTCATCAGTCCAAGGAGGTTTTCCCGTTAAATTGGCTAAACGCAAGCTGATACCGATGATCAACCAAATCAGCAATAGCAGAGGATGAAACCAGCGAGCCGAGACAGTAGAAGGCCAATTATTAGACAAATACATTTGTTATTGGTCAGAGGTGTGGCCTGCTAACAGCACAGAATGGGTAGCACCTAACACAGGCTACTTAGCAGTGCTAGCAACAAGTCAATTTCTATATATTAGACCGCACATTGAGTCTTGAAGTTCGATTTGCTGCTCTTCCCCCGTCTCTTGAAAGCAACCGCACAGGCGGTACACCAGCTGCTATGAATGAAAGAAACACATATAGCCTTTCTGTTCCCTGTCACCTATCACCTGTCACCTGTACTATTTCACTTCACATCAGTTATGCGCCAACTCAGTTTAAAATTAATCCAGAAATTCCAGATGGTAGCAACTGCGATCGCAATTAAGTTAGCAATGTAACGATTAGGAATAATAAAATTAAATACCAAGTTCAATACCAGGACATTTAATCCTAACCCGGCAAGGCAAATTATATTGAATTTTAACAAGCGCTTTAAACGTTGATGCCATTCCTGCTGCTTCATGCTGACATCAGCGAACGTCCAAGCATCATTCCACAAGAAATTATTAAAAATAGCAATTTCACCCGCAATAATTTTACTGCGTGTCAGGGGTAAAGCCAAGGTAGTTGGGTCGCTAAGTAAATAAAGTATTGCCATATCCACAAATACCCCACTCAGTCCCACCAACCCAAAACGGAGGAATCGACCAATGGGAAACCCGATTTTTTGATTAACTCGTCCCAAAACTCCTGTGGATAATCGCAAGCGCACTAAGTGGTGTAAATATTCTACATATTGCTTCCACGTGACTTTACTTTCTCCCTGCTTGCGTTCGCAAAACACATAACCAACTTCCGCAATTGTGCCTACTTTTCCCCGCCCGATTACCTCTAGGAGAATTTTGTATCCTACGGGATTGAGTGTTGCACCTGCGATCGCGCTGCGACGTACCATAAAATAACCACTCATGGGGTCAGAAACTCTGCCCAATACTGCCGGTAGCAAAATCAATCCTAATACCTGGGCACCACGAGACAAAAAACGTCTGACAATACTCCAACTACTAACGCCGCCTCCTTCTACATGACGGCTAGCTACTGCCAAATCTGCTCCTTGTTCAATTGCACCCAGTAGTTGTGCCAATATTTCTGGTGGATGTTGTAAATCCCCATCAATTACTCCTAAGATATGCCCTCTCGCCGCCTGCCATCCCCGAATTACCGCAGAGGACAGCCCTCGTTCATGTTGGCGTCGCATGACCCGCAACTGTGGGTATTCTTCTATCAGCGATTGTGCTACTTCCCAAGTGCGGTCTGGACTATCATCATCTACCACAATCAGCTCGTAGTTATCTGGTATCAACTCATCCAGTAACTGGCTTAATATTTTGACAACATTGCGAATATTATCACGTTCTTTATAAGTTGGAATTACCAGCGATAACTGTATTAGGTCACCATTTAAACTCACACTATTTGGATGTGCTTCAGAAATTTGTAAACTCCCAGATGGCACAGTTAACAATAAATCAATTTTGTTTTTACTCATTGGAAGAATTAATCTATTTGACTAAAGAATGCTTTAATATTCTGTTTATAGTGAGTCAAACTTAAGTATCTTTCCTAGCCAAAATTATCATCCTATTTTGCAGAAATTGAATTTTCTGAGGATACACCCAACTGGGAGGAGCCTTAGTTCTCTGGTCAAATATTATTTTGTAGGGATATTTTTCATCAATTAAATCATTAAAAAATTGCTTTACAGATGGATAATATTCACCAGATCTTCCTGTGGTAAATCTTCCGTAATAGAAAGAATTAAGCAAAATATAATCAGGTTTTCTGATCATTAACTGGTCTAGTGAATACCATGCATCATCTGCTTCTTTTTCAGCTAATGGAATTTTTTCAACAAGCGATTCTGAATCTTTAAACTGCTGTTCAAACACTCTTTTTCTACCACCAATAAATGGCATTTTTTGAGATATAAATTTCATTTCGGGTAATTTTTCCATATTTGGAGAATAAACAGTTTGTTCGACTGAACTTCCTTTTGGTATGTTTACTTTTACCCATTCTCTGGCTATCATGCGTGGATCTTCTACAAAACGCCTGACCGCATAAATGCTACATATAGTGTTGTAGCCTATTAAAAAAACTAAAAATATTGAAATGACTTTTTTATAAGATTTTAATCTATTCCATAAAGGACTAGACATGATTAATAACAAGGGCACAATTGGCAAAATAAATCGAGGCACTACTCGAGGAAAAGAACCAAATTTTAAGTAATATAAAACTACTACAGATATAAGCAACAACATTGCTTTCTTTTCCATCCAGTTTTCTTTATCAGAGAAAACTAAATAAAGAGAAATTAAAACTGCTATTGAAAAAATGCAGAATGCAGGCCATCCAATAATTGTGGGAATAAGAGCAATAAACTCCCAATAAGAATTACCTGTTTCACCTGTATATACGGGAGTTATAGCATTGTTATACAAAAAATCAGATATGAAGGTAGAATAGTCAAATAATGCGAAAGGATTACCTACAAAAAATCCGAAGAATACTGTGAGTAATCCCAGCGCTAAGTTTTTACTCAATAAAAGCTTCTTCCATGAAACCGAATTTAAAGAAAGAACGTGAGCTGTAACAATGGCAATTCCTACTGCCAAGCCATTGTATTTAGTTGCTGTAGCAATTCCTGTGAAAAAACCTGCTAAAACATAGTCACGTAAGCGCCCCTTAAGTAATATATTTTGACAATAATAAAAAGCCAATAACATTCCACATGTTACTGGCACATCCGTAGTTAAGAATTTACTATTGACTATAATGTCGGCACTGGTAGCATAAACTATTGTCACAATCCGAGATGCAAATATACCGAAAGACCTTTTAGTTATTTGAAAAACTAGAACAATCGAACCTAAAAATAGGAAAATTGACAAAATTCCTGCCCATATCATGATTAGGGCATCAACTATGTGCGTAGGTATTCTAAAAATGTTGCCAAATATTATTAATGGTACACGAGCTAAAAATAAAATGTAATATTTGTAAAAAGGTGGCTTTAAGAATTCACCAGGATTCAGTGGATGTTTGCCTTCTTTTAAGAAGCCGCCAAAAGCCATCTGATCTGGATGCCAAGATTCTACAACACCCCAGTTAATTCCATACAAACATATAATAAAGCTTGCTAAGATAACTGTTAGCAAAAATCCATCTAACTTGGTGTTTTTTAGACGATTTACGAGAGGGCGAGTTGATGCAATCATAGTTAAATTCAGAACTATTTTTTGTAAAAAATATTACACTTTTAGTTCTCGGAGAACTAATTCTTAAATTAAAAATTTTGTTTTTTTAAAAAATAGTCATCCGTATTTCCGCTAAGTATCTCATGTAAGTTCTGAATTAACAATACAGAATTGATTATATATAGTTATCAATCGAAGAATCAAAAATTTATATGCTAAATAAATATGGAATAGCCAACACGACTTTTGCAGTCTTAAAAAACCCGTTTATGTGTAGTCATTACTGAATTACTGTCAAAATAGTAAGAGTAACTTGGTTTTCACTAATGCCCTGTGAAGCATAAAACTGTTGATAATATTCTTGATCGTGCCTTGATGGGGTGTGATATATCTCCGTTAGAGGGACTGTTATTGTTAAAACAAACTGACCCAGAGGCGATCGCTGCTATTCGTTCCACGGCTGACAAACTCCGCTACACTCAAGCAGGCGATACGGTTACTTACGTAATTAACCGCAACATTAACTTTACTAATATCTGTGAGCAACACTGTAGCTTTTGTGCTTTCCGCCGAGATGACGGTGATGCTGGTGCTTACTGGTTAGATTGGGCACAAATTTTGGAAAAATCTACAGATGCAGTACGGCGAGGTGCAACTGAAATTTGTATGCAGGGGGGATTGAATCCACAAGCGCAGCGCAACGGTAAATCTTTACATTATTATCTCAAGCTAGTAGAAACTATTAAACAGGAATTTCCCCAGATACATCTACACGCTTTCTCCCCCCAAGAAGTGCAATTTATCGCTAGAATTGACGGACTTAAATATGCTGATGTGATTGTGGCTTTGCGGGATGCTGGTGTTGGCTCAATGCCAGGAACAGCCGCCGAGGTGTTGGATGATGAAGTGAGGCGGATACTGTGTCCAGAGAAGATAGACACAGCCACTTGGCTAGAAATTGTCAGTACAGCTCATAAATTGGGTTTACCCACCACTAGCACCATATTATCTGGGCATATTGAAACGCCAGAACAACAAATTGGGCATTTAGAAAAATTGCGATCGCTCCAACAAACTGCCATCAATCAGGGATATCCGGCTCGCATTACTGAATTTATTCCCTTACCATTTGTCGGACAAGAAGCACCTAAATCATTACGCCATCGTGTAGGACGCGATCAACCAGTGTTAACTGATGCACTGTTACTGACGGCTGTAGCGCGGATTTATTTGGGAAATTGGATTCCCAATCATCAACCAAGTTGGGTAAAGTTAGGGCTTGCAGGTGCGACAGAAGCTTTAGTTTGGGGTTGTAACGATATCGGTGGCACACTCATGGAAGAACACATTACCACAATGGCAGGAGCTTTAGGCGGTACTTGTATGGAAGTCGAAACCCTGCAAACGGCGATCGCTTCCTTAGGAAGACCCTACCAACAACGCGATACTTTGTATCACAGAGTTAAAAGTTCTTAACTGCCTACTCCCTACTCCCTGGTTACTGAGCGCAGTCGAAGTACACTCCCCACTCTAAGATGATCCCCAGGATACCAATCCAGGATACGATGGACGTTGATTTACGTATTATTCACTTAATGCATATGAAGCGCTATTGGTCGCGTCTACTTGCCCTGCTGTTGGTTGTCACCATTGGTTTAATGGGTTGTTCTGGCAGTCCTGACAGTTTAACAGGGGATTATCGCCAAGACACCTTGGCTGTAGTCAATATTATGAAACAAGCTCTGGATTTACCAGAAGATTCACCAAACAAAGTAGCAGTTCAAGCAGAAGCGCGTCAAAAAATTAACGATTTTTCAGCTCGCTACCAACGGGTTAAATCGGTTTCCGGACTTAGTTCCTTTACAACCATGCGAACAGCTCTCAACTCTTTAGCTGGACACTACAGTTCATACCCAAATCGTCCCGTACCCCAAAAGCTCAAAAATCGCCTAGAACAGGAGTTACAGCAAGTAGAGTCCGCGCTAAAGCGTGGTGCTTAACTATCCCCTCTTGTTAAAAGTCACAAGTTCAACGAAGTCAGAAGTCAGAGGGAAGAAGGAAGAAGCATGATCCTCCTTCTTCCTCCACACTTCTTCCTTCTTGTTCAAATTCCAAAATTCAAAAAAGTACTCAGAGAAAAATGGGAAGCAGAAGTGCAAAGGGGAAAGACAAAGCCCTTGTCCCCTTGTCTCCACTCCCAAAAATCGCACCTTGACGACAAAGCAAACAACCTAATTAATAGGGAATATACACAAGCATCTTCGGTAAATTAATTAATTGAAACTCCCCTAGCTTTTAGTTAGGGTATTTTTTAGCTTGACAAAATTTAAACAATCACAATAAAACTGAAATTCCCCAATCACTGGACTTGGCCTGCTTGTCGTTCAGTGATTTTGCGCTGGAGATTAAAAATTCTTCAAAAAATCTGGCAACAGAAATAGAATTTTGGCAGTCTGGAACAGGTAAGCTACAAAACTTCTAGTTCTGAACTATAACATTTGATACATGTAGCTTTAAATTATTTGAATTAGGCTTAATTACTGATTTGTGCTTCTACTTTTTAGATATGTTTAACCGTCCCTTGAACCTTGCAAGACCAACCTTATTTTGGCAACGAAGCCTGTTTGCTGCTGTTGTTAGTAGTAGTAGTTTCCTGATTCTTCATGTTGGGAGTCAACCAGCAAAGGCGCAAGTAACGGAGTATTGCCAATTATCGCCAGCAGCAGCAAAGGCCAAAGAAGACTTACGTTTGTCAGCACTAAAAGGCAATCAAGATGTTCAGAATCGCTATCAACAACTAGTGAAACAACATGCACAGGAGTTGCAAGAGTGCCGCAAGCGTACATGGCCTCAAATTCAAGCGGTCTGGTTACGTTTATATCCCTGTGATATTCAGCCAGGAGCAATTGACCAGGTGATGGATCGGATTGTTAACCGTGGCTACAACCAAGTTTATTTAGAAGTCTTCTACGATGGACAGGTATTATTACCAGCAATCAATAATCCTACGGTTTGGCCATCTGTAATTCGCACCCCAGGAGCCGAAAACGTTGATTTACTCTCGGTAGCGATTCAAAAAGGACGACAACGTGGTTTAAAAGTCTACGCCTGGATGTTCACCAACAACTTCGGCTATACCTACGCTCAACGCCGAGATAGAGAAGAGGCGATCGCTCGTAATGGCAAGGGTCAAACCAGTTTATATCTTGTAGATAATAGTTCTCAAGTATACATCGATCCCTATCACCCACAAGCGAAACGCGACTATTACCAAATGGTACAGGAAGTAGTACGCCGTCGCCCGGATGGAGTGTTATTTGACTATGTGCGCTATCCCAGACAGGCAGGAAGTGATTCTATTGCCACTAAAGTCTCAGATTTATGGCTATTTAGTCAAGCCACTCAAGAAGCTTTATTTCGGCGAGCGCAGAACAATAAAGGATTGGAGTTGATTAGGCGTTTTTTGAGTAAGGGATATGTAACCGCAGGAGATATCAATGAAGTTGATCAACTTCATCCTCAAGAAGGTGAACCTATGTGGCAAGGCCGCATTCCCCAACCAGAACAAAAATCAATCCTGTCTGCAACTGATAGACAACCAGTATTGCAGTCGCAGTTGTGGCAACTTGCCGTCGCCCACGCCATGCAAGGTATCCTAGACTTTGTTACCTTAGCTAGTCACCCAGCCAAGCAACAAGGAATTCCTTCTGGAGTGGTGTTTTTTCCTGATGGTAACCAAGCTGTAGGACAAGGGTATGATTCCCGCTTGCAACCTTGGGATCGGTTTCCTAATTCTTTAGAATGGCATCCTATGTCTTATGCGACTTGCGGTAATGCTAATTGCATCATGGAACAAGTGCAACGAGTTTTGAGTATGGCACAACCAGGTACACAAGTGATTCCGGCTTTAGCTGGCAAGTGGGGAGGATCAATCAGTAATCGTCCATCCCTAGAAGCACAAATGCAAGCACTCCGCCGATTCACACCCCAACTAGCGGGAGTCAGCCATTTTGCTTATTCTTGGCAATACCCTGAACATGATAGCGATCGCAAGTTCTGTCGTGTCCAGTAAAAGTAGAGAAACAGGAGATGCAGGGGAAGATTGTTTCTTCCTCTTAATCCTTGATTTCAAGTTGTTGCTGAAATTTGTTGCAACCAAGCTTCTAAATCTTCTACTGTTGAGAAATCCAGCAACGCCACGGATAAATCTTCCAACTGAGTCAGCGATAACTGTTGAACACGTTCTTCTAACTCAGGAGTCAGCAGCGTACCAACCCGCCGAGGGAGTAGACGCATAACTAAGGATAGTGTTGCTTGTTGCTTTGCTTGCTCAATACCTTCTTCCATCCAACTTGTAACTATTTGCATAACTACCCCCTGTTCTCTTAGTTCTATGCTAGCAATATCGTCTTGTAACAGTTTTTGCTCTTGTGGACTTAGGCGCAAGTAGGTGTCAATAAAACCAGAAATTAACCGCATCCGTGCTGGATCTAATCGCAATGTTGCCAACAGACGCAAACATTCAAATTTGACTTGACTATGCTATATTAAGCACTTCGGTATAGTTTTTATACTATTAGTTCAAATATACTACTTTGAGTATTGAGATAAACATCTATGACGACCGAAGTTGCAATTCTAAATAAAGAAGCAATTGCTTTAGCCGCAGATAGTGCAGTTACAGTCAGTACGTCCAATGGGACTAAAATTTATAACTCTGCCAATAAACTTTTTGCATTATCTAAGTTTCATCCTGTTGGTATTATGGTGTATGGAAATGCTGAACTTTCAGGAGTTCCTTGGGAAACACTTATAAAAATTTATAGAAAAAAACTAAAAGATTCTTCTTTCCCAACTCTTAAGGAATACTGTAATGATTTCATCAATTTTTTAACTAACCATATTAATTTCTTTTCGGAAAAAGAGCAATTTTTATCTTTAATATCAATTGTATCTGATATATTTCAGCAATTAAGAGAGGAAATACGTTTTTCAGTTGCAAAAGCTTTTGAAGAAAATACAGAACTGTCTGACTTAGAAATAAATCATATTAGTGAAGAAATTATAGATAGATTCTATGAACACTTAGATAAATTAGAGCTATTTTCTAGCTTGTCTAAATCTTTTGTTAATAGTATTACTAGGAAATACAAAAAGAATTTTGAAGATTTAATAACAAAAATATTAGAAGATTTATCTATTAGCAACAATAGTAAAACTAAGTTAAATAAAATAGCTTTATATGCTTTAATAAAAAATCATTTTTCTTCTCATGCATCAGGGATAGTTATTGCTGGCTTTGGTGAAGAAGAAATATTTCCCACTTTACATACATACGATATGGAGTGCGTTTTTGAGAATAAATTAAAATATTTTGAAAATAAAAATAAATCTCATAATAGTAATTCATATCCGGCAATTATACCTTTTGCACAAGAAGATATGATTTCCACTTTTATAACAGGAATTGATCCTAGACTTGAAAGCCTTTCATTAAGAGCCTTGGAGCAAATATTACAGAGCTATTTTGAAAAAATTATTGATAGCGCAAAACAATCTACTCCTGAAAATCAACCTGAGTTTATCAATTCAATTACAAGGCAATTGGATGATACAAAAAGATTTTTACTTGCCAAACACAAAGAGAAAATGATAGAATACAAGGAAACTATCCATATAGCTCCGATTTTAAGCACGGTTAACATACTACCAAAAGATGAACTTGGTGCAATGGCTGAAGCATTAGTAAATCTTACATCGCGAAAGCGTAGAGTTACAACTGATGCAGAAACAGTAGGCGGACCTACTGATGTAGCAATCATTTCTAAAGGAGATGGATTTATTTGGATAAAAAGAAAACATTATTTTGATCCCGAATTAAATTATGATTTTTTTCGTAGAAGATTTGATGTTGTAGAAGAGACAAAGTCCTAAGCAAGATTAGGAGGTAGTAAAAATGAGTAGCATTAAGGGTAAGCAAGTAAATCATCAGAAAACATTAGACAAAGTTTATTCATCTTTGCAAGAGTGGGAAACAAGAAATTTCCCTAATCTAGTAAAGAGAATAGAACGTAAAGCTATGGAAAGTAGACCAGGATGCTCTGAAGTTAATATTACTAATAAAATTTTTCGTGACATTCATTTAGAGTTGTCAAAAAATCTCTTGGACAATAACTGAACCGAATTCTCAGCATTAATAAAATTAATTTTATTAATGCAATAACCAGAAATAAAAACCTGTGGTATTTCATACATTAAATACTATAGGTTTTTATTTGTAACCATAAGTTTTGATAAATTAAGTTAATAATACAAGTAACAATAAAATTTTAAGAGCTATTGTCTTGAACAATAAAACAAATTTGTTTGGGAATACTATTTGATATACATAGCTACTCAACAAAAAAAGTAGTGAGGAGTTCCTTAAACAAGCGGTCATGATCAATCATCCAAATAAACTAGCTATATTTACTTCGTCTCCATCCAATTATCACCTGCACGTACATCTACCACTAACGGCACCGTCAAATTTACTGCATCTTCCATCACTGACTTAATTTCTGGTTTTAATTCTTCCCACTCCTGGGGAGGAACTTCAAATACTAATTCATCGTGAACTTGTAATAATAGCCGCGCCTGATATTTCTGCAAAACCTCATGTATTCGTACCATGGCAATTTTGATAATATCGGCACTGGAACCTTGAATTGGTGCATTAGCAGCAGCACGTAGTAAACCTGCATCGTAAGCACCTAAATTCTTTAATTTACTCAAGTCAATGTCTTCTGGGTTGCTGCCTTTTAATTTGCGTAAACTATTATTGGTAAATTCCAAATAGCGACGACGACCGAGAATAGTTTCCACATAACCTTGAGCGATCGCTTGTTTTTTTACTCCTTCTAAATATGCAAAAATATTGGGGTAGCGTTCGTTAAATCGCTTAATAAACTCGTTAGCAATGGTTTTATCTATTCCAGTTGAACGCGAAAACTTCAGCGAACCCATGCCATAAATCACACCAAAATTAATAGTTTTTGCTAACCTGCGTTCATCTGGTGTTATGTCATCTTTTTCAAATACCAACCGCGCCGTTACAGTGTGAATATCTTCATTTTGTTGGTATGCCTCTACTAATATTGGTTCTTGACTTAAATGAGCCAAAATTCGCAACTCGATTTGTGAGTAATCAGCAGCCACCATTAACCAGCTTGATTCTGGCAAAAATGCCTTACGAATTTGACGACTAAAAGCTGTACGAATAGGGATATTTTGCAAATTCGGATTAGAGGAAGATAACCTACCAGTTGATGTTGCTGTTTGATTAAAATCAGTATGCACTCGCTGAGTATCTGAACGTACTAATGCTGGCAGCGCATCTACATAAGTAGACTTTAATTTAGATAGGGTGCGGTACTCAATAATGGCATCAACAAACCCGGTTTGATCGACTTCTTGGAGTTTTTCTAATGTTGCTGCATCTGTAGAAAAACCAGTTTGGATTTTACGAGAATGTTTGGTGCTTAACCCTAGCTTTTCAAACAATATTTGGCTTAATTGTTTAGGAGAACCCAAGTTAAACTTTTCTCCAGCTATTACAGTTGCTTTCTCCTCTAACTTGGCTAAATCTATTTCTAATTGCTGGGAAAGTTCTTGGAGATATGCTGAATTAATCCGGACACCTGTATATTCCATCTGTGCTAAAACTGCTTCTAGCGGTTGTTCTACTTCTGCCAATAACTTGTGCAAAGCTGGAAATTTATCCAGTTCCTCACGTAATTTCGGCACAAGTTGAAATGTGGCGTAGACTTGCAAACAACAATAATTTGCTACAGCAGCAATATCTATATCAGCAATAGTTTTGCCTTTGGGAACTAAATCTAGATAATTCTGCACCATTAATCCCAAATATCGCAGCGCCAAATCACTCAAGTTGTGGCTAGTATCTGGATTTAGCACATAACTGGCTAGCATGGGATCAAATATTACTCCCGCCAAGTTGATTTTTTGACAACGGAAAACTAAGCGGTCAAATTTGCCATTCTGGAATGTTTTGGGATAGTCAGCATTTTCCAGAATTGGACGTAGTGCTTCTAACACCATATCTTTAGGCAAATTTTCCCCAGTTTTATGATTAATTGGAATATAAGCTGATTCATCAGGTTTAATTCCCCAGCAGCAGCCAATTCCGACTAATTCCGCATCCCGTGGCTCTAAATCACTAGTTTCGGTGTCCCAAGCAACAGGTATTTCTAAGTTGGTAAATTGTTGTAATAGGTTGACTAACTCGGTGAGTTTGGCTTCTGTATTAATGATACGTGGTTGAATTAATGATGTCGGTTGCTGTGGCGCTGCGGCTGTATCTTCAGCACTGAAGAACCACATATCATTGTCTTCATCAGTATTCGGTTGTGTGATTGTTTCAGGTGATGGATGCTCTGTGACTTCGCCGCCAAAACGTTTCTGAAGTTCGTTGACTTTGCCTAAAAAAGTTTTGAATTCTAACTTTTCTAAAATTGGTATGAGAATACTGGTGTCGAACCCTGTTAATTTGCAATCTTCTAAATCAATTTCTAAAGGAACATCTACAACGATTTTTGCTAAGTAGTGAGACCTTTGAGCGTCTTCTCTACCTGTTGCTAATTTTTTCTGGGTTGCGCCTTTAATTTCATCTAGTGCCGCATAAATCTGCTCAAGCGAGCCATAGGTGCTAAGTAGTTGCACGGCTGTTTTTTCGCCAATTCCCTTGACACCGGGAATATTATCTGATTTGTCACCACAGAGGGCTTTAAAATCGACAATTTGCGTAGGTAATACGCCCAATTTTTCTTTAACTTGTTCTGTACTAAATTCAGTGATGCTGTTTGTAGAGCGCTTCAGAGCATCTGGACTAAAATTTAAAACAGTAATTTCCTGATCAGGATCGATTAATTGAAATAAATCGCGATCGCCTGTCAAAATTTTCACTTTATACCCAGCCGCAGTTGCTTTTTGTGCTAAGGTTCCCAACACATCATCTGCCTCATAACCAGGTGCAGTCAAGATTGGCAGATTAAAGCCTTCCAGTAATTCGTGGAGATTTTTCAAATCAGGAACAAAGTCCTCTGGCGTTCCTGGACGATCAGCTTTATATGTATCGTCGGCTTCATGGCGAAAAGTTGGCAAGCCTAAATCAAAAGCGATCGCCATTGCTTGTGGCTGTTGTGTAGCCATGACTTCCAAAAGGCACTTGAGAAAGCCAAAACATACACTGGTAGGAATCCCCGTCTTGGTACGTAGTCCCCCGTCTCGCCCTTTGGCGAAAGCAAAGTATGAACGAAAGGCAAGAGAGTGTCCATCTACAAGGATGAACGTGGGACGTGTTGCTGTTACAGAATCGGCAGTTTGAGACATAGCCCTATTTTAGCCAGAAGCTTTGGTCATAAAACTAGTGGGTCAGTTCTTTGTTGAGTACAGTTTTAAAGACTGTGAAATAGTTTCAGCATACCAATTATTTCTACATCCGTATAAAAAGCATTAAATTTGTAGATTTAGTACGGAAGCAAATTTAAACTAGCTTTTAAGAAATAGTGCTGAGTGCGCTGCTTGCCCTAAGCGAAGTCGAAGGGGAGTGCTGAGTTAGAAGTAAAAACTGTTTCTTTCATTCGTGGCTGGTGGTGTGCAGTTCATAGCTGCATAAACTCTTCGGGTAATTTCTTTCACCCTTTATCCACGTAGCGGACACACCACAAGGAGTAAGCTCAATCGTGACTTTGGCGAGTGCTTACCAGCATCGAAGTCTCTTTTCATTAACAAAACTTTATATACATGTTCTCAAAGATGTATTTGTCGAACTTATTTCATAATCAAAGCTTTACATAAATTTAAGTATATTTATCAAGCCTACAAGCGAAATTTCAGAGTTAGAAATAAGTTGTAATCATGCAATCGTTAGTTTGAGAAATCCATTTTCCATGACAACAAAACTACTCAATTCTTTAGCCACCGCCACAACTTTGGCAGGAATCATGGCAACAGCAGGAGTTGCTAATGCAGCTTCCCTTTCATTCACTACTTCCACTGATTTCGAGCTAACAGACATTATTAATTCAGTTCTCAGCATTCAAAAGTTTGATTCATCTCTCGGTACTCTCAATAGCGTTAAGCTAGATTTTGTCAGTGACTTAACTGGAAGTGCTGGATTTGAAAACAGAGGTGCCGGAGCGTCTACAATCACAGTTAGGTTAGGTGCTGATATTTCATTGCAGCAATCTGACTTACAACTAGAACCTCCCTTTCCGATTAGTCCAGAGAGTTCTCAAACATACCAAGTTAATGCCTTTGATGGCACAGTTGATTTTGCTGGTACTTCCGGAAGAACTGTTCAAGGGCTAACGGCAACTCAATCCACCACTACAATGTTCACTGATGCCTCATCCTTACAGATATTTACTGGTATCGGCAATCTAGACTTTTTATTCTCAGCTTTAGCTACCTCAGGGGTAACAGGCTCAGGCAACATCAGTTCTTTTGTTGATACACTTGCCAAAGCAAGTCTCAAAGTCACATATGATTATGATGAGTTGACGACTGTTCCTGAACCTTCCACCGCTCTGGGAATGGGTCTCATTGCCGGGCTTGGTTTGTTATCACAACGCAAAAAAAGCTGGTTCAAGATTACCAATTCATAGACTTTTGGCAAGGGTGGGTTTTTACCACCCTTTCTCAATTTCTAAAAGATTACTTGCCGTTGACATTTAACTATCAGTAATATTTTCTGATATAGTCAACAGTCATAGTTTCAGAAGTCTATTTATTCAACAGTTGCGTATTGATTTCAATGTTTTTCTCTAGGTGTTTAAATAGCTGCTTCTGTCAAGCTATGAAAATTAAATCTAAAAAACCCGGATCATGTATCTGGGTTTTTTATTGTAAATATGAGACCCTATAAATCACCATTATGACCATAATTATGCAGCAAAATTCGGATATCGGGAGTTACTTTATCTCACTTTGGACTGGCACCATTGCACAAACATCCTGGTATACTCCCTCTGCTTCCCCTACCTCCCCTACTTGCCTAAATGTATTGCACCTTAGGTATGACCACTCCCCACTGCCTCCTAGAGCCTGTTAACCTCATACTGGGAGTTTAAACCTTGATGGGAAATTTATGCACAAAGCATCTGCCGTTGACTTGGCATCCACTGTTAATCTAGCCATAGCTGCAAAAGAAATTAAATTACTGGTTTTAGATATAGATGGCACAATTTCTGGACAATCCAATACGTTGAGCGAACCTGTAAAGCAAGCGATCGCATCAGTGCAAGCTCAAGGAATTCAAGTAGCGATCGCTACTGGTCGTATGTATTGTTCAGCCTTACGCTTCCACCAAGAAATTAACTCTACCCTACCGTTGATGGCCTATCAAGGAGCCTGGATTCAAGACCCAGCTAATCAGAAAATTCATCGGCATTTAGCTGTTTCCAAAGAAATTGCTCACCAGTTACTAGACTATTTTGAACAGCCGCACTTGCGATCGCTTTTATCTGTGCATTTTTATATCAATGACCAGCTTTATGTGCGGGAGTTAACCCCAGAAACCCAAATTTATGCAGCCCGGTCTGGTATTACGCCGATTCCTGTAGGTGATTTGCGCCAAGTCTTAACGAATGAACCCACAAAAGTCTTGGCTTTGTGCGATGACACAAATGTTATCAATGAGCTACTGGGGAATTTGCGTCGCCAATACACACCTGCTGAACTTTATCTGACAACATCTATTGCTACCTTTTTTGAAGCAACTAATGCTTTTGTGAATAAAGGAACTGCTGTGCGCTACTTAGCAGAAGAATTGCTAGGATTACAAAGAACCAATGTCATGACCATTGGTGATAATTTCAACGACTTAGAAATGCTAGAATATGCTGGCATTGGTGTAGCTATGGGTAATGCACCAGCAGGTGTACAAGCGATCGCCCAGTGGGTAGCTCCTAGCGTAGAGGAAGATGGCGCTGCACAGGCGATCAAAAAATTTTTACTGTCTTAAGGGTACTTTTTGTAGGTATACCCTATACAAATCTATATGAAATCAGAAAGGACACCGACGACTGGCCGTGTTTCGTCTCGGTGCCCTTGCTGGTTCGCTCCTCACACACCTGCTAATATAGCCGAGGTGATTAAATGAGTCAATAGTTACCAGAAAAGTTTTGATTTTTCCCTCAGAGACAGTACTGACCTAGGGTACGCTCATTCAGCACAAAATTGCGTAGGCATTCTTTGAGAATCATGGCAAAGCCTGATGGTAAAAATTTTTTTCATCCAAAATCCAAAATTGCTATGACTAAAACTAGGGTGCAGGGTGTGGGGAGGAAATAGAGAACAGCTTTTTTGTATACCCTACACTCTTCAAGTTGACTTATAACTCCAAAGGCGCAAAAACCCCCAGTTTCTCTACCAGCAAAAACCTCAACACAGACTGAGTAGCCATCACCAATCCCAGTCTGGCTTGGGCTAATTCTGGTGAGGAAGTTTTTATATCTCCCCAAATGCGGCAAATGCGCCAGAAGGACTCAAAAGCTTGAGTTAAATCTAGCCCCACTTTTTCCCAGTTTACCGAAGCACTAAAATCAAAGCTCTCTAAATGATCTACTGCTTGCACTAACTCAGAAATTAGATGACCTTCAGCTGGGTGATTAAGGCGGAGCATGTCTTCACAATTAAGCCAAGGTATCTGTTCTGTGGAGGTTACACGCCAAAAAGCTGACACAGAACTTGGGAAATTCGGCTTTTGCCACTGGGCATTTTCCCCAGCCTCTGGTAGTGGTTCCCTGAGTTTAATCAATCCTTCTCGGTGAGCTAGCAGTACTAATGAGCAGCAACGTGCATGGGCATATTGAATTGCAAACAACCGGGCAGGATTTTGAGAGATAATTTCTCTTTTTCTTATTGCCCCCCAATCTTGAAGCGCTCCATCTCCCCATTTCCCTATTTCCTCATTTTCCCCTACATTCCTCACAGCCAGACGTTGCAACCAGGCTGCTAGAAATGGATGAGTTAATTCTAAATAAATCCAACCAGGAGGAACTATTTTGACGTTGAAAACGTCACCATCGGTTGCCAATAAGTGAAAGGCGATACCACTGGCTATCTCCATAGGTGTTTGATTATGAGATTTTGACAGCCGTAGGGCTACACCTGAGATATACAAAACTTGGTTATTATCTCTACCTTTATATAGAGGGAATTGTTTATCTTTTATGCAGCGATATTCTTCGCTCAAAGTATGACCACTGAGTGAATGCAGTAAGTAGCTATATATTAAGCGCTTAATTGATAGATAGTTGCTCACTAGTAGTCTTTGATGCACATAGTTCTGTGCAAAAAACTATTTCTTAACTGATTCGGATATTTTCTTCATCTATCCTCAGATATAGACCTAATTTAGATGAAGAAAAATGAGAGTAGCATAAAATTTGATGAATATTCGATGAATAGTAAGTAAACTTTACTACCATCATTGTACAGTAGGAAGTATAACAAAAGAGTAGAGTGCAAATTGCCTTCTACTCTTTGGATGGCTGGCGCTGTTAGGCGTTAAGCCTACCCCGCCAACACAAAGACACTCCTTGCACCTTATCTATGACGTCTTTGTCTTCAGCCGAACGCTCTTTGTTACCTATGCAATCTCCATCCTCCTTTTCTGAGGCATCACGGCCTTTTCTGACTTGGCAACGGATTCTTGACTGGGCTCAAGAACACTACCGATGCCGCACCTTTAGCAAAGATGAACGCATTCCAGCCCGGCCTGGATTGCTGTATTTGGTGCAAAGGGGCGCAATCCGCATGGTAGGAACCGCTCAGGTTAGTGCCACTGCCAGTCAGCTAACGTCTCGACGAATCAACAGAACTCCAGAAGAAGCTTTCTTGGGTTTTGTCGGAGCGGGACAGCCGTTTGAAATTGTTGCTCAGTCACCATTCACGCTCCAAGCATACGCCCACGTTGACCAGACTGCGGTGCTGTGGATGTACTGGCACGACTTAGACAACTGGCCTCACTTCCGGCGCGAAGTGATGGATGCCTTTAGGTATCAGCACCAGCGTAAACTGCTGTGGCTGAGTGCCTTGGGACAACGGCGGACAATCGACCGACTCTTAGGATTTCTCACATTGTTAATTGAGGAATATGGAGAGCCAGCGATGAGCGAAACCGATCCCGATGTCATTCGTGGCTATTGTCTGCCCTTTCCTCTTACTCATGCCCAAATTGGTAGCGCGATTGGTTCGACTCGTGTCACCGTCACTCGCTTGATGGGTAAGTTGCGTCAACGCGGCTTAATCCTGACTCAGGGTGACAATCTCATTTGCTTACCAGCAGAGTCGATTAATAGAGTCAGCTAAAGCGCATTCAGATTTCTCACGAGAAGCCGCAGTAAGTTAGCGTCAGCAACACCTACTTGCTGCTAGGCTTGACCAGTCTGTTTGACCACCACAAACAGACTGCGCGTAATCAGTTAATGCTGATGGAAGAATCTCAATGTTCAATTTGTTTCGTTTACCAAGAGCATTTAGAAGGGAGAATAAATGGTTCTTGGTAGGAAGCAGTTTATTGCCCTTGCGTCCGCCCCAACGGCAAGGGCTAATAAAATGTTGAGGATCTGCGCTTTGGGGCAAAAGCGTATTTTTTAGATGTCACCGAGACTGTCAGCTCATTTTTATAAGACTTGGGTGGTTGTGGAAGTAAAGTCCACAAGGGAGACCACCCAAAATGTCTTGAAAAAATTAATTTCGTTATTAAAATAGCAAAGATAATATTTTATAAATAAGGCGAAATATTGCTGTAACGGAAATAGCTATTAAGCCTGCGGCAACTGCCAAAACCACTACTTGCTGAATTAACACTCCACCCCGTAAAAATGGCACAAAAAAAATAATAGCTAAGGTGATTCCCGGAATCATTAATAAATCAAACTTTTCAATCCATCGCCTAGTTTGGGCAAAAATCAGTAGGCCTAAAATCACAGCAGAAGCTGTCAAGGAAATTATAAACGATGGCAATAAACGAAAAAGAGCGATCGCAATTAATGCCCCTTCAAAACCACTAAAGGCTGCCCCACCCAACAATTCCCAAGTTGAAAAAGCTGGTTGAGATTGTATTGGCTGCGGCTTTGGTGGGGCTGCTAGTTGTTGTTGAGGTTTTGGTAATATTTGGGGGGGTGTCAATGGTTGAGCCAAGGCATCTAGAACCTCATCAGCTGACTGAAAGCGTTGATTAGCAGCAGGTAGGAGCATTTTATCTAAAATCTCAGCTAAGGGAGAATTGACAGTGACTTGCGATCGCCATTGCCACTGGTTTCGATAGGCATCAAATAGCTGAGTTGCTTCTTGTCCTGTCAGCAAATTAAGTATAGTGACAGCTAAAGCGTATAAATCTGTAGATGGAAAGACTTGATTCCCCGCCATTTGTTCAGGTGGGGCAAATCCCATAGAGTAAATTCCGGTGGAAGCACCCGCACCGCCTGATGGTGCATTGGTTACCTGCTTAACTGCACCAAAATCTAGCAGAAAGAGTTTCCCATCGCGACGACGCATGATATTAGAAGGTTTAATATCCCTGTGAATAATACTTCTATCATGGACAAACTGTAATACCTTAAGAATTTCTTGCAGTACCTCTAAAACTTGTTGTTCAGAGAATTTACCATTTTCAACTAATTCTTCTTCTAGATTTTGCCCGTCAATGTATTCTTGCACTAAGTAAAAAAACTGGTCTTCCTGTCCTGGCTGCAAGCTATGTACTGTCACGGGAAAAAAAGCAAATAAATCAGGTATTTGTTCGTGTTCGTTGCCTATTTGTGCTAAAACTTCTGCTTCTCTCTCAAACAGCTGTTGTGCTAGTTGCAGTTGAGTTGGGGTTAAATTTCCCGCAGGCTGAAACTGCTTGACTACGCATTGACGCATTCCCGGAATCCGGCGATCGCCTGCGAGAAAGGCTGCTCCAAAACCCCCTTTTCCTAGTAACTTGATTGGTACATACCGACCATCTAGCATTAATGGCATACCACACGTAGTGCAGTATTTTTGCTGTGTTGTTTTCAGCGTTGTCATGTTATCTAAGTCCACAAAATAGTTTTGTGGACGTGGACAGCTGGGACGGGTGCAGTAAACTTCCATTTTAGTTTTTAGTCATTAGTCGGCATAATTCGTAATTGATTATTCGTAATTCGTAATTGTTCTGCCATCAATAAATCGATTTACTCGTAATCAGGAATAAATAAATTATTTTTTTCCTCCCAATAAATTAAGGAACTTGCATCCTTAACCTATTAATTACGAATTACGAACTACGAACTCATAATTATTTAGTCATTGGTCATTTGCAACAAACAAAAGAAAAATGACAAAGGACTAATGACTAGATATTAGCCTGCGTCAGAGGTGTTGGGTGTCGCTGCATCCAGTGTATTTACCACTATGTTTTTTTGTGATAATTTTAACATGTCCTGATTCCATCCTGGGGTAGCAAACTGAGGTAAAATTTCCTGACTAAAGGCTTCTGCCGCTTTGGATCTATAGCGATTAGGATTAAAAATCAGCCACAGTGTCCGCTTGACGACGACACCTTCAATGGGGGTGCATTGTAGTACGCCCATTTGTAATTCTTTAGCGATCGCGGAAGTGGAGACAAAAGCAGCTCCTAAGCCTGATTGCACAGCATTTTTAATGGCTTCGATGGAATTGAGTTCCATTTCAAATTTAAACCGCCTAGTATCAATATCACAGCGTGCTAGTACTTGGTCAATTACCTTGCGGATAGTTGATTGGGAGTCAAGAGCAATGAATTGTAGCTTATATAGGTCTTCTTTTTGAATTGTGTCGAGTTTAGCAAAGGGATGGAATATCGGGAGAATCAGTGCTAGTTCATCCTCAGCGTAAGGAATAATTTCTAATGACTCCGCCAATTCAGTAGGAATTTCGCCACCGATGATAGCTAGATCAACCTGTCCATTAGCTACACTCCAAGCAGTCCGCCGGGTAGAGTGAACATGTAATTGCACTGCTACATCCGGATATTTTTGCCGGAACATACCGATCATTTTGGGTAATAGGTAAGTGCCAGTGGTTTGAGAAGCACCGACAATTAAAGTACCACCTTGGAGATTTTGTAAATCCTCGATGGCGCGGCAGGTTTCCTGACACAGACTGAGGATTTTTTCACCGTAGCTTAAGAGTAGATGTCCGGCTTCGGTTAATTGTGCGCGACGTCCTCCACGGTCAAATAAAGGCACATCCAGCTGCCGTTCGAGATTTTGGACTTGTAAGCTCACAGCAGGTTGGGAGACGTAAAGACTATCAGCAGCACGCTTGAAGCTCCCTTCTGTGGCGATCGCTTTCAGAATACGTAACTGATCTAAAGTGAAAGGAAGGTCAGACATAAGGCTCAACCCACAAACTTTGAAAGGAGCAGCTTGGGCAACAACTCAGGTTTTACAGTTTTCAAGCTGGGCCTGTTTTGTTGCATCTTAAACTTGGAGGCTTTACTCGAAAAAGACAGTACCACAACATCTTGACTAAAGTCCCCTTTTGAATACTTTGTGGTATTGGTTGTACTAAACTAAATTTTTGTTAAATTACTTCACCTATGTATCCGATACTGAATCCTTGGGTTACTCCCAGTCATTTTGTCATGTTGGGGTTACAATTAGTTTTCGCGATCGCCCACAGTGGTGGCGCCGCCCTACGTCCTTGGGCAGAAAAGCGCATAGGACCGAGGCTTTATCGCATTTTTTTTGCATTAGTCAGTTTACCGTTGGCTGTAATATTAATAATTTACTTTTTTAACCATCGCTATGACGGCTGGCAACTTTGGCAGGTACAGGGGTTGCCGGGAGTGAGGGCAGTCGTTTGGGTGTTATCAGCGATTTCGTTTTTATTTTTGTATCCTGCCACCTTCAATCTACTAGAAATTGCCGCTATTCAAAAGCCCCAAGTCTACCTCTACGAGACGGGAATCATTCGTATTACCCGCCATCCTCAGATGGTGGGACAAGTAATCTGGTGTATTGCCCATACTCTCTGGCTAGGAACTAGCTTTACCTTGGTTACTTCCATGGGGTTGATATTGCACCACTTATTTGGAGTTTGGCATGGCGATCGCCGACTGAGCGATCGCTATGGAGAGGCCTTTGAAATTGTCAAACAACGGACTTCAATTATTCCTTTCCAAGCAATTATTGATGGTCGTCAATCTATCAAATGGCAGGAATTTATCCGTCCTGCCTATTTAGGAGTAGCAATTTTTATAGCTTTGTTTTGGTGGGCGCATCCCCTGTTACTTGTAGCAACTAGTAGGATAAGATGGTAATTTTAGATGATCCCCACTATCAAAAGAAAATACAAATTAATGAAAATTTCTGCTTATCAACTGCTACCAAATCAATGTAGGATTAATTCAAACAGCTGTCAGTGGGGGTGCGTCCAGTCAGTTTGATATTTTTATAGTGGTATGTCACTGGTCAAATACCTGCCCTTGGGAATCGATGGCACAGCAGTCTGATCCCCTATCCAATAGCTATTCGGGAGTTGAAAAGCCAAAATAGCCACGTATAAGTCGCGCTGGCTTTTTTGTCAGAGTTACATTCAACGCTGAAGTAGTTGCATGATCTTCTTTATCCTGAGAGCATATGTTAGGAACTGACTAGCTTGCCAATTCCTGCTACTGATAGCTAGTTTAATATCAAAACCCTATAATTTTAGAGGCGTCATGGTGTTGTCGGTTAGTGAGCGGACATTTACTCAAGAAGTTTTAGAATCTCCAATTCCTGTTTTAGTTAATTTTGAAGCACCTTGGTGCGGCTTGTGTCGCATTATTCATCCTCTGTTGTTGCAATTTAGTGCTCAATGTGGTGAGCACATTAAATTAGTCGGGGTTAATGCTGATGATAATTTTAAACTGGCTAACACTTATCGATTAAAGTCACTGCCAACTTTACTGTTGGTTGAAAACGGCATTATCCGGTATCGCCTAGAAGGGTTTCGTGGTAGAGAAGATTTACGTCTGGCTTTAGAAGAAATTAAACTTACTTACAGCAATCGTTCTAAAACATACACTAATTCCATGACAGCAGACTTGGAATGCCGTTCAGCCTAATGAGAGTGCTGAGTGATAATTAGACTGAGAAATTAGGATTTAACAACTAGGTTTTCACCCACAAATATAAAACCATGCTTAATTACCCCACCCAAAGCTCATTGGGTGGGGTATTTTATCCTCAAGGGTGTGTGTCACAATTATTAACAGTTCCGCCAAGTTAGTCAAGAATTCTAAAAGTAAGCGTCAGTGATGGAAGTAATCTATGAATATGCCTGGCTAATTCCGGTATTGCCTTTGTTTGGGGCAATGCTGGTCGGTCTAGGGTTAATTTCTTTAAATCAGGTGACAAACCGCCTGCGGCAACTCAACGCTGTGGTGATCATCTCCCTGATGGGAGCAGCGATGGTGTTGTCGTTGGCCTTGCTGTGGAGTCAAATTCAAGGACACGCGCCTTATATCCGCACTCTTGAATGGGCAGCAGCAGGCAATTTTCACCTGAGTATGGGCTACACTATCGACCACCTCACGGCTGTGATGCTGGTGATTGTCACCACAGTAGCCTTATTAGTCATGGTCTACACCGATGGCTATATGGCTCATGACCCAGGATATGTGAGGTTTTACGCCTATCTCAGCTTGTTTGGTTCCTCTATGTTGGGTCTAGTAGTTAGCCCCAACTTAGTGCAGATTTATATTTTCTGGGAACTGGTGGGGATGTGCTCCTACTTGCTGGTTGGCTTCTGGTACGATCGCAAAGCAGCAGCAGATGCTTGTCAAAAGGCATTTGTGACTAACCGCGTGGGTGACTTTGGTTTACTACTCGGCATCCTCGGGCTATTCTGGGCCACAGGCAGCTTTGATTTTGGTGTCATGGGCGATCGCCTCTCCCAACTGGTAGAAACAGGTTCTGTGAGCAATTTTCTCGCCATTCTCTTGGCGATTTTAGTGTTCTTAGGACCAGTGGCTAAATCTGCCCAATTTCCTCTGCATGTCTGGCTACCAGATGCAATGGAAGGCCCTACGCCCATTTCTGCCCTGATTCACGCGGCAACAATGGTGGCAGCCGGGGTGTTCCTGATTGCCCGGATGTACCCAGTCTTTGAACACGTGCCAGCCGCCATGAACGTCATTGCCTTTACCGGGGCATTTACGGCATTTTTGGGGGCAAGCATTGCGATTACCCAAAATGACATCAAAAAGGGTCTAGCTTACTCCACCATCTCCCAATTGGGTTACATGGTCATGGCAATGGGGCTAGGCTCATACAGTGCTGGATTGTTTCACCTGATGACTCACGCCTATTTCAAGGCGATGCTGTTCTTAGGTTCCGGTTCTGTGATTCATGGTATGGAAGGCGTTGTTGGTCATGACCCAGCTTTAGCGCAGGATATGCGATTGATGGGGGGACTGCGAAAGTATATGCCCATCACCGGGATTACCTTTTTGATTGGTTGCTTGGCAATTTCTGGTGTTCCACCTTTTGCTGGTTTTTGGTCAAAAGATGAAATTCTCGGTAATGCTTTTGCAGCTAACCCACTGTTGTGGTTAATTGGCTGGCTCACTGCTGGCATCACTGCTTTCTATATGTTCAGAATGTACTTCATGACATTTGAAGGCAAATTTCGGGGTACTGACGAGAAAATCAAAGAAAAACTCAAACAAGCAGCCACTATTGTCCTAGAAATAGAGTCAGAAGAACCAGCCCCGGTTTTTGGGCCTGGAGCAATGAAACATGGTGAATTAGCAGCACACGATACCCATGACTCCCACGGACATCACAGCGATACTCCCCACGAATCACCGTGGACGATGACTTTGCCATTAGCACTGTTGGCTGTACCTTCGATTTTGATTGGTTTAGTAGGGACGCCCTACGCGAACTACTTTGAGGAGTTTATTTTTCCGCCTAGCGAAACCCTCACCGAAGTTCTGGAAAAAGCCTCTGAGTTCAACCCGACGGAATTTTACGTCATGGCGGGGGCTTCCGTGGGTATTTCCTTGATTGGCATTACCTTGGCTTCGCTGATGTATTTGCGGGGTAAAATTGACCCGGCGGCGATCGCGGCTAAAATCAAACCACTTTACGAGCTATCCTTCAACAAGTGGTACTTTGATGACATTTACCATCGCGTCTTTGTCCTTGGCTTACGTCGGATAGCCAGACAAGTAATGGAAGTTGACTTCCGCGTTGTTGATGGTGCTGTTAACCTCACAGGCTTTTTTACTCTCGTTAGTGGTGAAGGTCTGAAATACCTAGAAAACGGTCGCGCTCAATTCTACGCCTTGATTGTGTTTGGGGCAGTTTTGGGCTTAGTGATTTTATTCGGTGTCACCTAACTTCATGCTTGAGTGCCTTTTTCAGTGCTGAGTGCGCTGGCCCTGAGCGAAGTCGAAGGGGAGTGCTGAGTTAAAAGAGTATTCAAAGTCAAGCACTGGGAAATGTTCTGCGGATGAAGGCAGGGTGTACCTTTACCCTCCTTCATTTTTCTTTGTTTTTATTAAATCAACCTAACAAGGCAGACTAAACAACCAAAAAGCTGTTAGTTAATAAATAGCCGTCATGAACTGTGTGTACACCAATAATCAATGAAAAAGGATCTGGAGCTAAGTACCGAAGACTAGTATTTTTTACTCAGCAACGCCAGATGCTACAAGTCGGCAAAGCCGCCCAATGCACTGGCTCCACCCTGCGGTCAGCCGCAGCAGCGTCTACAGAACTTTTTCATAGCTAGTGACTATTTGCCCAACATGATTATGATTGCAGACAAATTGCGATGAATACAGCTAATTTCCCGTGGCTGACGACGATTATTCTGTTACCGATAGCCGCGTCGCTACTGATTCCCATCATCCCAGATAAAGACGGCAAAACAGTGCGCTGGTATTCCCTGATTGTGGGGTTAATAGATTTTGCACTAATTGTTTACGCTTTTTATACTGGTTACGATTTTTCCAATCCAGATTTGCAGCTAGTGGAGAGTTACCCCTGGGTACCACAACTGGATTTGAATTGGTCAGTAGGGGCAGATGGTTTGTCTATGCCCCTAATTATTTTGACTGGATTTATTACCACGCTGGCGATTTTAGCAGCTTGGCCGGTGACGCTCAAACCCCGGCTATTTTATTTCTTGATTCTGGCAATGTATGGCGGTCAGATTGCCGTGTTTGCTGTCCAGGATATGCTGTTATTTTTCCTGGTGTGGGAACTGGAACTGGTACCGATATACTTTCTACTGTCGATTTGGGGAGGTAAAAAGCGGCAATACGCAGCAACCAAATTTATTTTATACACTGCTGGTGGGTCGCTGTTTATTTTGCTGTCTGCCCTGACAATGGGATTTTACGGCGATACGGTGACTTTCGATATGCGATCGCTTGCCCTGAAGGATTTCGCCCTAAATTTTCAACTTTTACTTTATGCTGGGTTCTTGATCGCCTATGCCGTCAAATTGCCGATCATACCCTTGCATACTTGGTTACCTGATGCCCACGGTGAAGCTACAGCCCCTGTGCATATGTTACTAGCAGGTATTCTGCTGAAAATGGGCGGTTATGCCTTAATTCGCATGAATGCCCAAATGCTCCCCGATGCTCATGCTTATTTTGCACCTGTGTTGGTGGTTTTGGGGGTAGTTAATATCATCTACGCCGCCCTGACATCTTTTGCCCAGCGCAACCTCAAGCGAAAAATTGCTTACTCCTCGATTTCCCACATGGGTTTTGTCACTATTGGGATTGCCTCGTTCACAGATTTGGGATTGAGTGGGGCAGTACTGCAAATGGTTTCCCACGGGTTAATTGGGGCGAGTTTATTCTTCCTCGTAGGCGCGACTTATGACCGGACACACACCCTGATGTTGGATGAAATGGGCGGTGTCGGCAAGAGGATGAAAAAGATTTTTGCTATGTTTACCGCTTGTTCAATGGCTTCTTTGGCATTGCCAGGCATGAGTGGTTTTGTAGCAGAGTTAATGGTGTTTGTTGGCTTTGCCACCAGCGATGCTTATAGCTCCACCTTTAAAGTTATTGTCGTGTTCTTAATGGCAGTTGGGGTAATTTTAACTCCGATTTATTTGCTGTCTATGTTGCGGGAAATCTTCTACGGTGAAGAAAACAAAGAATTAGTTTCCCATCAAGCCTTGATAGATGCAGAACCCCGTGAAGTTTTTATCATTGCTTGTTTGTTGGTGCCAATTATTGGTATTGGTTTCTATCCAAAGTTACTGACTCAAATGTATGACGCAACAACAGTGCAGTTAACGGCACGATTACGTGATTCTGTACCAACTTTAACACAGCAAAAAGAAGCACCAAATGTTTCTTTTAGTGCCCCAGAAATTGCTAATTAGGTAGCGATTGATAGTTTAAATTAATATTACTTTTAGGGTGGGTTTTGTGCCCGCTCTTTTTTTGTAAATTTTACAAAATATCTCGTAACTTTCTTCTCTCTGCATCCTCCGCGTCTCTGCGGTTCGTTTCCAACCAATGGAGAATTTCACTAGATAGTTCCTGTTTCGTTCTACTACTCACATCAATACAAACATGCCTAGTAATTGCCTTAGCAACCACCACATTAGCTATTATTATTTCATAAGTAATTTCAAACTTATTAATACTTAGTTGTTGGGGAATTAAACTAACCACCAAATTGTCCCCACAGAACATCGGCCGAAAAAAATCTACATTAGCATGAATAATAGGAAAAGCTACAGATGGATTAGTAAAAAAATCTTTGCGATTAATACCCGATGCTGCTAGGGATTCTTCATAAGCTTCATGACAAATACCTAAAACATTAGCAAAATAAACTACTCCAGCAGCATCTGTATCTTGAAAATAAACAGTACGGTTATAAGTAAAAGACATTTATTAAAATGGGCAAATAGAATAAAGCCTCCAGCACGTTATGGCTAAAGCCACGCTTAATCAGGACTTACGCAAAAATCACCAAAAGGCTTAATTTATCGAACCACAGAGATGCTGAGAACACGGAGGAATGAGAGTTTCAGAGAGTCGTTGCGTAAGTCCTATTAATAAAACAGCTATGCTTATTGCTTATTGTCTGTGTAGCCGCGTTCTTTTCTCATCGTCAGGGCTGAGTAAGATTTTACTTTACTAACTAATTTTACTTTAAAGGTTGGTATATATCCTCAGAACTGGGGTTGAGGTAGGGACGCTGCAAATCAATAAAATGACGTGCAAAGTGTTGGTCAATCACCCTCATCCGCTCTTCCATTGCATTCTTACCTTTTTGCCAAGCTTCCAACAAAGCATTGGCGACAATTTGGCAACGGTTCATGCCAAAACTTTCCTGTGCCGCAAATTTTTGGGTTGGTTCTTCGGCTAAACCTAGACCTGGTGCTAAAAACTTGGTGAACAAAGGTATTTCTACTCGAAAATGAGATTGATGCTCATGATAAACAGCCTGAAGGATTTTGCGAATTGCTGGATAGTCCTGGCGTTCAAAGTAGAGTAATCCTGAGTCATAGCGTCCGTATGCAGCAGGATTGTAAAGAACCTGAAAAGTGAAAGGAATGTTAGCTGCATTTAGTTGCTGTGTCAGTCCATCCATGAGGGCGATCGCACCAGATGATGTGAAATTAAAATAGATTCTTCCTGTGCCCAAATCAGCATCTGGGTTACCCTGCTTTTCCTGTCCCACATTGCTTACTGCCAAATAACAGCCCTTTTGCAGGCGATTTTTAGGCATCCAAATAGCTACTGATTCCCCTACTTTGGCAGATTTTTGACCAGGTTTAAGATGACATTCAGGCTCAATATACAATGTCAAACCACCTTTAGTTACTGCCATACTCCCATCTGGTTCTAGACGCAACACCTGCCAACTAGGGTCAAAATAACCTGTACCATAATTGCTAGCTTGTAGTTGCTCGTAAAATTCCCAATCGACATCCAAAACAGAATTATTTTCTACATTTTGGTATGGCGAGCAATTAGCAGTTTGGGTATTGACTGCCAAAATGCTTTGCAAAGAACCATTGTAATAGATACCGTAAAGGAAATTTCGCAGTAGTAAGGTGAGATATTTATGCTGTAATGCCGCAGAATTTTGCTGAAATCTGTCTGCTACTTTACTTGGCAGAGCAAACGGTTGATAGTTGGGATGGTAAATACAAAAGTTTGACTCAATCTGGATATTACCAGCAATGTCGAGCAGGGAAGTTAGCAGTGGATTGGTAGAAGAATCTAACATTTATCAAAATTCACAATTAATCATTAAAATTAAACAAACACTACGCCACAACTTTCCTGGCTTAACAACCCCGCAGACGAGTTTTTTCGTAGTATAGACGAATTAATTGCTGCTCTTTTTCTGGTTGTGGGAGTTTAAGGATTTTTACCAAAGGGTTGAGAATTTCTGACTCAGAAACACCGAAAATACTTAATACAGATATTTCGGGTATAGTGAGTAGATTTTTAGCAATCTGAAGCATACAAATGTCAGCATTACTAAAATATTTGCGACAGGTAATCGTTTCTTGAATTTGATGAATCAGTGCTAGACCTGTAAACTGAATCACCCGCATGATAAAGTCACTACGGTACTCCAAAATCATGGGAAAGGCATTGAGATAAGCCCGAATTAAAGCTAATAATGAAGGTTGAAGCAGCTCTAGGGGTGTCATTGCTAGACACAAAGATTCTTCTATTTCCATGGCGGGATCTACTACAAGGCTAGAAAGCCAAACCCCTAAATAACTTGCTATGAGAGTTCCCAAATCAAAAGCTGGATCTCCCCAAGCACATGCTTCCCAATCAATCAAACGCACCAAGCAATTGTCTAGTTGATGCCAACGAGAATGAATTAGAATGTTATTTAATTTCAGGTCGTTGTGAGTCAAGCAGCAAGGTTGCCATTCATATGCCAAATCAGCGATCGCAGATTCTAAACTCTCATAACGCTGATAAAGTACGTAGAATTTCAGCGCCTCAGTGGGAACTGTACCAAAAATCTCTGGGCTAATTGAGCCGATCCCTTGTGCTGGATTATAAAAGCTATAGCGAAACTGTCCTTGTGGCGCAGTTGCCATAAAGTTACGATATTCTCGGTGTTGGAAGGTGGCACGATGTAATCCTGCTAAGGTACTGCCAATGGCTGTAGCAATCTCTGCGGGGAAAACATTGTTGTGGTGATAAAATCCACCCAAATCCAAATATTCACTTAAATAGTTACGGACAAGGATAGAATTTTCCTCGTCAAAATTTAGTACTAATGGTGCGATCGCCGAAATGTTGCCTAGAACTGGAAACTGCTGAAGCAATTGGTGAAACAGCCACTCATTAAAAAACTCATAAGGGGTTTCATTATTTTCAATATTACGTTTTTGTTTAACCAGCAGTTTGCGATTACCTGCTAGGGTCACCAGTAAATTGAAATTATTCTTGCTACTTTCCAGCAACTCATATTCGTGTGATGCTCCATCTTCTGAGCTACACAGACCTGTCTCTTGCAGATACTGGATAACGTTGTGAGAAGACAGTGGTAATAACATGTATTATGTCCTACTTCGTAAAATTGCTGAGAAAATCACCATTATTTGAGATTGATTTAGCTTTAGCAGTTTTGGTAGACAGCAACAAGTGGGCGAATGTCAATTATGTTTACTCCAATCTATTCATATCTCATTTGTCAGATAAAAACCTGCCAAGATGGCAAGATAAGTTTGATTTTTACTTTAAATTTTGCTGCTAATCACATCGAATCTTTAAACTTAATTTATTTACTTACTTCTAGATGTTTGGAGCTTTTTAGTTGGGGTATTTTACAGATTGCTATCTCATATTTTTGAGTAATTAACAATAGTTCATCCTTGTGGTTAGTTATATTTATAACTTAAGGTTATCAGTATCAAGTAAAAAGCTGAATGCATAAATATTGTTAATAGCTAACCTGTATACAAGATAGTTTTACCTGGGAATTTAGGTTACTGGTAGTTATCCTCGATATAAATTTTTGGTAGTTTATGCAACATTGTTTTTTATCTTGATCAAGAACAATTGAACTACAACTTTTTACTGTTTTTTAGATTCAGCAAGCTTGCTTCATTAGCTAAATAAACAGCAAAAAACTACCTAGAGATGGATGTTATGAGATGCTAAATATTTGTTCCTATTGATAGGATGCTAATAAATGCAGTATGAATAACAATCCAGATCATTTTGAGTACGGTTTCCCATTCGTCAAAATTATTCTCGACGAGTAGGGGAGAATTTCTGAAAGCCTCAACACCGTGAGAATTACACACAACCTTATTTTTATTTATCATCACAAATTCAAAAAAACCGGATGTTTTAGGCAAGAAATTATTAATTTTTTGTTGTCAAATATTAATGATTTATGCTTATAGGCTCGCTAGCATGTCACTGGGAATGCCCACATTATTAATCAGGTTGTAGCTAGCAAATTACAGCTTTCCCTCAGGAGGCTTTAGCTGAGGACTTCCAAATAAAAAAAACTTTCTGTTGCGATGGTAGCAGGGGATGCAGAGCTAAATGAGTCACAAACAATAAAAATGCCCGACTTCTTGTAGACACTCGCAGGGTAGAAGTTGAGCATCTGAGCCTCTCGTTATTTGCCAATCAAAGAGGATTGCTATAGTAATTTCTGATACACAGGCTTTTTTCATCGCTGGTGATGTGACAAAGCTAACGCTATGGTAATATAAATGTACTATAAAAAATCAGTAAAAGCTGGGAGGGTGTTCTATGAAATAACTATGGGAGGATAATTGTGATCTGCTGGTAACCAGTTAATTCATCATTAAAGTCAGTGCCAATATACCCAAAATCACCATCAATCCCGCAGGCATAAATTTACGTGTTTTAGCTAATCTAAACGTAAAGAAAAGTACTAAAATAGCGGTAACTAAAACTGCTAAAGTCAAAGCCCATGCTTGGCCTTGGAGTTGAAAGTAAGCGGCGAAAATTAGTAATAAACCGCTAACCATACCACTGAGAAGCGAAACTTGACTATTAGCCTGAATGTAGCCGATGATGCCACCAATAATCGCTAAAATACCGTAGGTAAAAGCAGCAGTAATACTTAAATTCATTGTTAAAACCTATGTAGATTTTGATTTTGCTGCCAGGGTCAGCAGACAATTTACCATAGCTGTTTAGCTACATCACCCATTTGATTGATGGATAATCAAGCGATGCCAACAGCAAGTAGTTCATCTTATAGCCATGCCCAGGTTCAATTCCTCCAGCGTCAAGCAGCCTCACTATTACTGTACCAATCCGTCCTCCAGAGCGAAGTGGGGATCGCATTTCTTGACCTGTTGCAAGCGATACGTTACACTGATGCCGATGCAAGGGGTTGCCTCCAAGCCTATGGTGGTTACTTTTACGCCTTAGCTGCTATAAATCAAAATTGGGAAGATTACCTAATTACTCAAATTCTCATCTCTGACAATCCTTTTAGTAGGCTTGCTCAACAGCGAGATTTTAAGGATTTACCCCTGGCTTTATTAGCAGCCACTGAGCATGATTTACAGGTGTTGCAAAGTCTCTATGAATGTAGCAGTGCTTCTTTGAGTGAGTGGGTACAAACTGTAGCTCATTTACCAGTTTCGCCTGTTGTGTGGTACAGAGAGCAAAATCTCAAAATAGAGACAAAATTAATAGTGTCTCTACAAAAGTTAGAAAATTGGGCTGATGCTGTAGAAGAGTTAGCCGCTTATTATCGGCAATTTGGCACAGGTTTATTTGCACAATATCATGCCTTGCGCTGGCAAGATGGGAAGTTTGTTGGCATCCGGTATCATGATCCAGTCAGGCTAGATACTCTAGTCGGTTACGAGTCGCAGCAAGATACTTTAATTAAAAATACAGAGTTTTTATTATCAGGAGAGGTGGCACTGCACATATTACTTTACGGTAGTCGGGGGTCGGGAAAATCTTCTTTAGTCAAAGCTTTATTGAATGAGTATGGCGATCGCCACCTCCGCTTATTGGAAGTGGCAAAATCTGACTTGCGGGATCTACCAAAAATTGTGGAACAACTGCGAGGAGTGCCACAAAAATTTATTATCTTCGTTGATGATCTTTCCTTTGAAGAAGATGATGATGCTTTTAAAGCCCTAAAAGTAGTTTTGGAAGGTAATTTAACTGCCAGGCCGCAAAACGTAGTTGTATACGCCACTTCCAATCGTCGCCACTTGATTCGCGAATTTTTTGCCGATAGACCCACTCCCAAAGATCACGAAGAAATCCATGCCTGGGATACGATGCAGGAGAAGCTTTCGTTTAGCGATCGCTTTGGTCTGACCTTAACTTTTGAGGCAGCCGATCAAAAAACTTATTTAAAAATCGTCCGACATCTAGCAGCACAAGCCAAAATTCATATTAGCCAGGATGATTTAGAATATCAAGCATTACAGTGGGCAACTCGCCACAACGGTCGCTCCGGACGCACAGCGCAGCAGTTCGTAGATTTTCTCAAAGCAGATTTTGCACTATATAAATGCAAATAAAAATTCATTCCACACATAGTTGTGAAATCAATTGAGTAGTGATGTTTATTTTGGATTACTTCCCGAAAAATATTATGTACAAATACTTACAACTGAATATTTCAGCACAACAATGTGAGAATTAATGAGCTTAAGAACTACTTATTTTGATAACTCAACTACGCTAAAAATAACCAATATGCAATCAGCAATGGTCAGCAATCGATATATTCTAGGCATAGTTGCCTTTAGTGTAAGTTTTGGCATTAGTCTCGTCCCTAACTGGGATTTTAATCAAGCCTTGATCACAGGTATAATTACTACACTTGCTACCTATGCAGCAGCATTGTTTATAGATAAGCGCCGCAGAAACTATGAATTGCTTGTTTTAGGTTCACTCCGCAAGCGAATCAAAGATATGGAAGGATTAAAGTTTCGTATTGTCAAAGAAATTAATCAAATAGAAGAGCATCGCAATTTATTATACGCAGAATCAAGAAAACTGGAAAATCAAATTTTAGAATGTCGTAATCAACGAGATATTCTCCATCGAGACTTAGGCACATTTGCTGGACAAAAAAAGCAGTTAGAAGCCGAAACCAGTAGCCTGAATACCGAAATTGCCACTCTAGAACAAAGTAAAGCAGAACTGAATCATTCTTTCTCTCACCTTATAGCAGAAAAACGCCATTTGGAGTTGCAGTGTAATTTATGTCGCTCGGAAATTGCTCAATTGCAAAACCAAATTTGCGAACTGCAACAAGAAAAACACGAACTTGAAAGTAGTTTAACTCTGCTAGGTAGACTCAAACCTCAACTAGAAGAAAAAATGTATGAATTACGAATCAATATTCAAGAAATAGAAACTGAGGTAAATCAGCAAAATCAATTATTGGTATCCACTAAGTATGAAACAGAAAGTTTAGCAGATAATCTCAAGAAATTACAAACTCAAATAACAGAAAAAGAATCAGAATTAAAACAGATAGAGGGTCAAGTTTCGTTGTTGCAAGATGAACGAGACTTGTTACAAAACCAAGTATGGGAATTACTTCAACAAACAGAAACACTCAATCCAGAACTGTTACCTGAAAATTTGCAAGGGGATGAAAACGAATCGTTTCCTTTTTCAGAATTAGTTGACCCCTTAGAATCAATAGGCACGACATCTAATATATCTGGTTTTTTATCTGAAGAATGGAATGAGTTTTTAGAAAAACTACCGAGGCATGAAATTCAGGTATTAAAAGCCATCGTAGAGCAAGATCATCCCCAGGCAATTATTAAACAAATTGCCGAAGCAAATATTACCATGCCAAATCTATTAATTGATTCTATAAATGAACGTGCCAATGATACTATTGGTGAATTAATCATTGCATCTAATTTGGAAATTCCAAAAGTGTATCAAGAGCATGTAGTCAACGTCAGAAAAATGCTGGCTGTGCATCAAGACCTCATGGCTAGACAAGCCTCATCAAATTAAAATTATTTAGTAATTAGGTGTATATCCAATCGACTGAATATATACCTCTGCATTAAAAATCTAATGAAGTAAATTACATGGCCAAGCTCAAACTCTCGAAAAAAATTTCCACTGCTTTAATTAAATCCCTAGGTGCAGGAGTAGTACCGAGGATAGGAGTTGAGCATATTGCAGTTGGTCGAGAACAAGAACTTAAAAGCCTATCACAAAATCTTGATGATATAGCAGAAGGTGTAGCAGCATTTCGCTTTATAATTGGTAACTATGGCTCAGGCAAAAGCTTCATTCTACAACTAGTCCGTAACCGAGCGATGGAGCAAGGTTTTGTTGTGGCTGATGCTGATTTATCATCCGAACGCCGATTAGCCGGAACCAACAATGAAGGTTTAGCAACTTATCGAGAATTAATGAGCCACCTGGCTACAAAAACTCGCCCTGACGGTGGTGCTTTAGTTGCGATTTTGGAAGGTTGGATTAATAAAATTCAACAAGAAGTGGTTAAAGAAACAAACTTGCGCCCCAATGACGATGGTTTCGATGACCAAGTTGAAGCAAAAATTAGAGAAGTTGTTCAGTATATTGAAGATTTAGTGCATGGCTTTGATTTTGGCAGTGTTATCATTGCTTATTGGCGTGGCTATCGGTTGGATAATGATGATTTAAAAAATGCGGCTATGCGCTGGTTACGTGGAGAATTCAGCACTAAGATTGAGGCCAAAGCAGCATTAGGAGTACGCGTTATTATTGATGATGATAGTTGGTATGACTATATCAAGCTATTTGCTAAGTTTATAGCAGAGATTGGCTATAAAGGACTTTTAGTTTTAGTTGATGAAGCCGTAAATTTATATCAAATATCCACTACGGTAACGCGGGAAAAGAATTATAACAGACTACTAACAATGTTTAATGACACCATGCAATGCAAAGCTGAACATCTTGGCATTTTCATTGGTGGAACAACCAAATTTTTAGAAGACCCCAACCGGGGACTTTTTGCTGACCAAGCTTGGCGAAGACGTACCAAAGAAAGTCGTTTTGTCACACAGTCTGGTCTTCAGGAATATTTGGGGCCAGTAATTAGGTTGAACCCGTTGAGTGAAGCAGAAATCCTCACACTGCTGCAAAACTTAACTGAGATTCATGCACTCAATTTTAGTTATGAAAAAACTTTAACGAATCGTGAGTTGCAAGAATTTGTACAAGAAATCGTCAATCGCTTGGGTGCAGAAGCATTACTCACACCGGGGGAAATCGTTCGTGATTTTATTAGTGTGCTGAATATCCTCCAACAAAATCCAGAAATTGTCTTTAGTCAACTAATTCATGATTCTCAATTTAAACCTACGTCTATGGGAAAGGATATAGATGAGGATGACGATGCAGCAGAATTTAGTTTATGATTAAGTAGCATTAGTCAACGAACCACGAAGGACACAAAGATCACAAAGCAAGAAGAAAAATTAAGAGAAACTAAGAATGAGTTCAACTATGAAAATTAGATTGATTTTTTGTTTTTTAAGTAAGCTGATAGACTCAATATTTTAAGACAGTTTAATTAACAGCTTAAAAGCTAGCGTGTTTTCTCATATCAGCATAGCGTCTTGCTGTTGTATTCATTTCAATAACTAACTCCGTACCTTGACCTAATTGGGAGTTACACTTAAGTTTACCCTGATGTTTTTCTACAATAATCTGCTGACTAATTGATAGACCTAATCCTTTGCCTTTTCCTACTGGCTTGGTAGTAAAGAAAGGTTCAAATATACGTCTTTTAATATGAGGCAAAATGCCTTTACCGTTATCAGATATGTGAATTACAACTTTTTGTTTTTTTGCCAGTTGTTTATCAACCGTATTGAGTTCGTTGCTAGTGACTAGTGATAAATGACTGCTGATAAGTTCTGTACGAATCCAAATTTTAGGAATGAGGGAATAATCCTGTTTCATTCTTTCTTCTAAGGCATCAATGGCATTAGTCAAAATGTTCATAAATACCTGGTTTAGTTCCCCAGGATAGCATTCGACTAAAGGCAATTCTCCGAAGTCTTTAATAACTTCAATTCCTGGTCTGTCATGCTTTTCTTTGAGACGATGCTGCAAAATCCTGAGAACACTATCCAGTCCCTCATGTATGTTAGATTTTTTCATTCTATTTGGATCAAAGCCAGAAAAATTCCGCAAGGCAGAAACAATCTCTTGAATACGTTCAGAGCCAGACCGCATTGACCATAGCAATTTCAAGCAGTCAGTTTTTATCAAATTGAGGTCGAACTGTTGGAGATATGAGGTAATTCCTACTTTAGGTTTTGGATAGTAGTATTGGTAAAGTTCAATTAGTTTAATTAATTCTTCGGCATACTGACTGATGGGATGAAGATTACTATTAATAAAATTAACGGGATGATAAATTTCATTAGCCATATCGACTATTAGTTGACCGAGATTAGCCATTTTCTCGTTCTGCAATAGTTGATATTGAGTATATTTAAGTTCCTCTTGTGTAATTTCCAGTTGCTGTGAAGTTTCTCTTGCTTGTGCTTCTGCAAACTGGCTTTTGGTAATCTCTCTTTGGAGTTGTTCTAATAGTTGGTATTGCTGAATACATATTGCTATTTCTTGACTGATTTGCCTGATAGTCTCTATTTCCCATTTTTGCCACTGACGGTAACTGCAACAGTCATAAATAATCAGCATTCCCCACAATTGATGTGGACTTGAAGACTCTGAGTATTCATTTTCTAGGGCTTTTAATAAAATGGGAATTACTAAATTGGCTTCGACCTTACACTGATTTAGGAAATTAATTTGACAAGGTAATTTAGGTACTTTGCCAGTTTTTTCTCTGATACTTGATTGGTATATTTCTAAATCCTGAGCAGAGCTTGAAACTTCAATATCTATATCTTTCAAAGATGCCAAAGGTGCTACAAAAGATTCAAAAACCACTTCACCTCTACCGTGGGGTTGAACACGGTAAATGAATGTCTGGTCAATCTGCAAAAACTGCCGTAATTCTACTAATACATTTTGCAGCAACACCTCCATGTGAGAACAGGAATTGATGTGTTTTCGCACGGCGTTCAATAGTTGCTCTTGCTTTTGGTACTGTTGCCAAGCTTCCTGGGATAATTTTTCCTGAGTAATATCCCTGTATGTTCCTGACATCCAGATCGGTTGGCCAAATTCATCCCACTGAAATACTCTGCCACAACTGAGAATCCACTTCCACCCGCCGAATTTAGTCAACATTCTCAATTCAACTTCAAATACAGGTATGTGACCTGCAAGATAGTCTTTCAACATCTGGTGAACTTTCGGCAAATCCTGTGGATGTATAAGTTGCTCGAAGGATTGATGGTTGTTGGTAATTTCTTCTACTTCATAGCCTAAAATTTGTTGCCACTGAGGGTCATAATAGGTTTTGTCGGTAGCCAGATGCCAATTCCACCAACTCAGACCACTGGCGGCTAATGCCATTTGTAAAGCGGCTTGTGAGTGCTGGTCATTGGGGAAACTTTGGGAGCTTGGCGCTGAAACTGGAGCTTCCATCTGATAGGTAGCGGGTTCTTCGATATGCATAGCTGCTGATACGATGAGGAAGATATCCTGAGCTTCTCTCTACGCTGTCTTAGCACCTGAGGATCAAGGTATGAAAAATGCCAACATATTCACAATCGGTTAACTTAGCTATTACTCAGTCGATTTATTTAAAGTTCAAAGAAATATCCACAAGGTATGACTAATCTTGAATTAAATTTAGGAAAAGTTAAACGGAGAAGTGTAACCTCTCAAGCGATCGCTTACCCCAAGTTTTAGAAAAAATTAGCTACATTTTGTGTATCTATCATCTCCAGATGACAGTATATGAGTATATAAAATCACAAATAAGTTGCTTTAATGCCCAAAAATTATTAGGGTAAAAATCCTATAATCATTTAATATCAGATGTTTCAGATAAAAAAAATATTGTCAAGCCCTATTTGTAGCTTTTTTGTAAAAGACTGGTTTTTATGCAAACCTGGGAGGCTACATCAAGTTTCATCCTCAAAACCTCAACTCTGACGTGGAACCAGAATTTGAGGAAATGTCACACAAAAGAAAAGTAAGGCCGATGACGAATGACTATAGATGAAGTCGTATTGCTACTCAAAGCCAGCCAGATAAATGGTTTGACGACACTCCAAGAGATGATATTGCGCTCTTCATGGGAGGGAAAAACTTATACAAGTATAGCGTTTGAGGCTCACTACGGTGGAGAACGGATCAGGAAAGTGGCTTCTCATCTATGGCAATTATTGAGCGATTTTTGGCAAGAACCTATCCATAAATCTAACTTCCGTAAGACTCTGGAACCTCGCCGTCTGAGTAAAGCTCATCAACAGTTAATTAAGGAATTCAACCGCGCAGCTACCGCCATATCTCTAGAATTTCCTAATGGGCCGGTATCCCTTAACTCTAGATTTTACATTCCTCGCCCACCAGTTGAGGAACTTGCCTACGCAGAAATAGCTGCACCAGGGAGTGTCATCTGCATCAAAGCTCCCAAGAAGATGGGGAAAAGCTCCCTAATTCTGAGAGTTCTCGCCCGTGCTACCAATCAAGGCTTTCGGACTGTGAGTTTGGACTTTCAGCAAGCGGATAAAGCCGTTTTTACCAGCTTGGATAAGTTTTTACGCTGGTTGTGTGCCAATGTCAGCCGGGAATTACAGCTAGAACCAAAACTCAATGATTATTGGCATGAGGATATGGGTAGCAAAGTCAGCTGCTCTATCTATTTCCAAAGGTATTTGCTGTCTGCGCTGAAAAGTCCGTTGGTTTTGGTATTAAACGAAGTAGATTGGGTATTTGAGTATCCAGAGATTGCTGGGGAATTTCTGCCATTAGTGCGTTCCTGGTACGAACAAGCAAAAATGGTGGAGATTTGGCAAAAACTCCGCCTGGTGTTGGTTTACTCAAGGGAAATTCTTGTTCCCCTCAAACTGACTCAATCACCATTTAATATTGGTTTACCAATTCAGTTGCCAACCTTTACCAAAGAGCAGGTGTTAGATTTAGCACAACGTCACGGTTTAGATTGGGCAAATGGTAAGGATATTGAAAGTTTAATGGCGGTGGTAGGGGGACATCCTTATTTAGTCAGATTGGCTTTGTATCATCTTGTGGGAAGAGGTGGGTTAGAAAGAAACCTACAGCAGTTATTAGCAGAAGCAGTAACGACATCTGGAATTTATCACGAATATTTAAGACAGTACGTATTAGCACTCCAAGAGGAGCCAGAATTGGCATCTGCTTTTTATGATGTAATTAATGCTACAAATTATGTAAGATTAGAGCCAGTCCTAGCATATAAATTACAGAGTATGGGGCTGGTGAACCTAGAAGGCGATCGCTGTACTCCTGCATGTGAGTTGTATCGTTTGTATTTCCGTGAACAACTCAACAGCATTGCGGATTTTGCTGCCGTTCGTGTTGATCAGTTGCAAAAAGAAAACCAATACTTGCGCGCCCTCTCCAGCTTAGATGAACTGACTCAGTTAGCCAATCACCGCTACTTTCACACCTACTTACAAATTGAGTGGCAAAGATCTACTCGCAATGGCAATCCTTTGTCACTAATTTTGTGCGACATCGATTATTTTAAAATTTATAATAAAACCTACGGCAGAGAAGCAGGAGATCATTGTTTGCGCCAAATTGCTAACGCGATCCTTAACTGCGTTCAGTATTCATTTAGTCATAGCAATATTTCCTACGCTAGCAGCACTATTACTTATCAAGCTCATGGTGCTTGTGAAACTTCTCAGATTGCATATTCCCAGAATCAACCTAGTCCGGTGTTAGTCGCTCGTTACGGTGGTGAAGAATTTGCTGTTCTCACCCAGACAGATGCTAAGACTGCTGCATATATTGCTGAACAAATTCGCCAGCAAGTAAAAGCTTTAGCAATTAAGTGTGAATATCCCGGTATTGGTGGTCTTCCTGCTACTGTTTTAACTGTTAGTGCAGGCGTTGCTAGTATGATTCCCCAGTTAGAAATTGAGCCAATTACTCTAGTAAATGCTGCTGAACAAGCACTTTCACAAGCAAAAAGAACAGGACGCGATCGCCTCGTTCTCGGTTAAGTGGCTACGGTGTACACACAAGGGCGTAGGGGGGAGATCATCCCCCTCATTCCACATTACTCCTAACGCAAAGTAACTATAGGCACACCTAACCAACTGGCAAAATTCTCTTTCTGAGCCGGATCGGGATTATGGATGGGAACGATCTGATACTTGCTAGGCCGTGGTGCAGCCAAAGTTACAGTATAGGTACGCAGTTCATCTTGGTGGAAAACTGTGATTTCAATGGTGTCGTTGGGCTGGTAATCTTTCAGGCGATCGCTCAGTTGATGGGCTGTCAGTCGTATTCCCTCAAGAGCTAATAATTCATCACCTGCATCAATTCCCGCTAGTTGTGCAGGTGATGCAGTTTCCACAGATTTAATTACCTCCCGCCCATTTTCGGTTTTCGCCCTGATGCCTAAATAAGGTTCTTCCTCACGTTCCCCCAGCAGCTGCAAACCAAAAGGTTCCAAGTACTGATTAAAAGGTAATTCATCAGTGCTATCAATGTAGCGTTCAAAGAAATTCCCCAAATCCACACCCGCTACAGATTCAATGACTTCTTGCAACTGTTCAGGAGTATAGCCAATTTCTGCTTGCCCAAATTTCCACCACATTTGCCGCATCACATCATCTAGCGATCGCTGATTCCCGTGTCGCGCTCTAATCAACAAATCTAGCAACAAAGAAACCATTTCCCCCTTTAAGTAGTAGGACATTTGGGAATTGTTGCTATTGGCATCTGGACGATAAAGTTTAATCCAAGCATCAAAACTTGACTCGGAAAGTGGTTGCACCTTACGCCCTGGCGTTGTCAGAAATCTAGTAATTTCCTTACCCAAATGATTTAAATACGATTTAGCATCATAAATGCCAGCCCGCAAAGGAATCAGCAAGTCGTAGTAACTTGTAGTCCCCTCACAGAACCATAGAGAAGGTGTATAGTTTTCCTGCTCGTAATCAAAAACTTCTAAACCTTTGGGGCGAATGCGTTTGACATTCCACAAGTGAAAAAATTCATGTGCTACCAATTGCACAAAGCGTTCATATTTTTCCTGAGTGCGAAATCCAAAACGTTGGTAAATTAACGAGCAACAGTTTTTATGCTCCAAACCCCCATAAGCTTGGGCAAATAAATGCAACAGAAAAATGTATCGTTCATAGGGTAAACCCCCGAACATCTGCGCTTCTACCTGAATCACTTTTTGGATATCAGCAATTATTCGCTGTGATTGTAAATTGCCCTGTCCCCAGATTGCCAGTTCATGTGGTTTTCCCAAAACCTCAAAGTGATATAACTGGTGATTACCAATCTCAAAGGGGCTATCTACAAGGGTATCAAAATCGACAGCAGAGAAAGTATTAGCTTGCTCACCAACTAATGGTAAAGAAGTAGTGACCCGCCAGTCTGGGCGTGGCGGCACAATGGTGATGTTAATTGGTAGGCTCTCCCAACCTGGTAGTCTAAAAAACAGCGCTGCACCATTGAAATAGCCGTGGGTGGTATCTAAGTGATTCGTTCGTACCGATAGCTCATTGGCAAACATGCGGTAACGCACAGTTAATTCTGAAACACCATTTGTGTTGACCTGCCAGTGGTTTTTACTGATTTTTCGCCAAGGCAAAGGCTCATCACCTGCAAAAGCGGCAAAATCTTGTAGATTCTTGGCATATTCCCGCACTAAGTATGAGCCTGGTGTCCATACCGGCATTTTCAAGTCAAGAATTTTTGACGGGTGGTTGATTAGCTGCAATGTCACCTCAAACAGATGCGTTTCTGGTTGGGGCATTGCCACCAGGTAATGAATCGTCGGTACTGTTTCCTGGACGCCAATCTCGATACGAGGTGCTGTTGCTTCGGTCATCTGTAGTTAGGAGTTATAAATTCTGAGTCAATAGTTAATAGTCAATAGTTAATGGTCAATAGTCAATAGTTAATAGCTAACAACTGTAGATTGAAGACTGAGTAAAGCCAATCCAACCCCACTAACTTCAACCGCAGTTTCTCCCATAATGTACTGCCTACTCATGACAATCACTCCGCAAAATTCAGTTTTTAACTCGACTTTATCTAATTAAACAGCATAAATTGTCATAAATTTCAAGCACTCAAAGACAGAGTGCGGGTAGTATACTACATCTATTGGTCAATTTCTGAAGACATTTAACTAGCCTAAACCTGACCCCATAGGAGTAGTTTTCCATATCTAAATAAATGTTATCTCCAAACAATTACATTTATCATGATGCAGAAAGGGTAATTTCGTAAATATGTTTAGTGTTCTAATATCGATTCTCTTCTTTCCTGTCACCTGTCCCCTATCACCTATTCCCTGTTACTTAGACCTTGCCTGCTAAGTTAATCAATTGTTTGAAGTTAATTAGATAAATAATACTGTTGGCGCTGTCAATCATGATCCAACCTTTTTCATGTAGTTTTTCCATGATTTTGGTGGTTTCGTCAACACCGATTTCTGTCACCTCTGCCAAATCTTTAAAAGGAATATTCAAAATTTCCTTACCTTTGCCTGATTCCTGTCCATAACTTTCGCCTAAACTGACTAAGGTATGAGCAAGTTTGACAGCTGGTGGTGAAGAGCGGATTTGTAAGCGCTGGTTAATTTGCCGCAATCGCCTTACCATGAGTTGCAACATCCGGTGATGTAACTGCGGGTCTTTAAATAATATTTGAATAAAACGCTCTCTGGAAATGCTCAATAACTTCACTGGCGATAGGGCAATCACATCGGTTGAACGTGGAGATTCATCCAAAATCGCCATTTCTCCGAAAAAATCACCTCTACCTAAAATTGCCAAAGCGACAGAATCATCTCCGGAGGTGCGTCGGACTTTCACCCAGCCAGAAACCACAAAGTAAACTGCATTACCCCAGGCATCTTCCATCAACACAGCTCGCCCAACAGGGTATTCGTGTTCAATTGCAACGTTGAGTAACCATTCCAAAGTCTGCGGGTTGGCTGTACTCAGTAAGGGGAAAAGTTGACTAAAAACCTCAGTCTGCATGTATTTTTAATAAATGAATTCAAGTGCGAAAAATTAAATTGACTACTATAAGTTTTCCTACCGCAACTTTGGTAATATTACGGTATAAAGTTGTGATAAATTGAACTAAAAAGTTCAAAAAAGTTAGTCTAGGGTTCCATTACAACATAACAATTGTGTATGCGATCGCAATCAGCGCTTCCACTGACAGAAATGTCTTTAGCTGTTTGCTGGTGGTTCACTAGTTGCTGAGAGTATTTTTATCTGCTGGTCTAAATTTGTAACGAGCTGATTTAAAGTAACTACAGCCTCTAATTGCTCTGACTTCATGACGGGATTGAGTAGAAGTCGTTGTTGCAGTTCATGCAACTTAAAACTTAATTGTTGTGAAATTCCCAAAGCATCGCGGCTAAGACGTGTCAACTGTTGTTGCTGATAAAACTTTAAAGCCGCTCCCCGTAAAACTTGTAGTGTTGCCTCTTCACCGTAAATTCCTGGCATCACCCGCAGGCGTAACAACAAACGGTTTTGTTGATAGAGGCATTCTTTTTCTATCTGTTTTGGTTCTGCAAGTTTGCTCACAGGTAGGGAAGCAAATCGCTTCAGTTCATTAAGTACTCCTTGGAAAACAGACAGAGGAAGATTTTCTAAGATGGACTGCAATACTCCATTGTCACTCCAGAGTATCCTGCCTTCGTAAGGTTGTCTTTCCAAATACAAGCGACCAATTCCCCCACCCAAAACTCGTCCCAGTAATTCTTGTAATAATTTTTTGGGTGGTAGTGTTGCCAATATTTCCATAGGACTAAATTGCTCTGGAACTTGGACTTGTAAAACGGTTAGGTTGTTTGGGAATGCTGCTTCAGAGATGTCTTCTGCTTGTTTTTCGTTGACGGTACTTGGAGATAAGCTATCTAGATTTGGAATATCTACCTGCTCAGAATATTCCAGCATTGATGTTGGTTGCTGATTAGATTCAAAGGAGATAGTTGCAGATTGAATCAATTGCTCATCAATAATCGTTTTGTTGTTTTCTAGATGAGAGTCCGCTCCTGGGTGATCCACTTGTTTGGTATTGGGGCGGAATGTATTTTTATAGTTGAGGTAGGCCGATAGTATGATGCGGTGCGTGTCGAGGGCCATCTCCTCAGTCACCGTTGTGCAATTAATATAAGACACAATGCGATTTACGTAATCTAACGCTCCACTGTCTTGCGGATGAACCATACCCAGTAAGAGTTGATTGTCTTCTAGTCCCAAGGGTAAAATTTGGTGATATAGGCAAGCTTCAAAGGATAAGAGACTATCAATTAATTGGAATACTTGCTCGCGTCCTTGCTCCCAGTTTGCTGGTGTGTTATTTAACACTGGCTGCCCACTTGCTCCTGTATCAGTTGGTTTGCCCTTTGAAGACAACATAGGTTTGATTACTGAGTGTTTTCCTATATTTTATTTTGCTATAAATTAGTTGGCAGTAAATAAAGATACTTTGTTACCTTGTTAAAGGTTAAATTAATTACCAACAGTTTAAGGAATTATTCATGATTGGGGATTGGGAATGAGTACCCAATCCTGAATCAAAAGAGTTGAACTGGGCATATGGTTACCAACCAGCGTCGCGCGTGTAGAAGCAAAGCCGCTTGTTGCTAAACATCGCCATGCCTCAAATCCCTGAAACTCAGTGATAAATTTAATCATTCCTGAGTCCTTAAAGATTGAGCTGCAAGATAAACTTTAGTCCATTCGCCCATTACCTGATGGACTTTAAGCTTTAACTGTTGGGCTATTGCTTCTATAGAGTTGTCGGCTTTCCGCAAATCTAGAATCTGCCGCCCCAAAGGAGTTAATTTTTCATCCAGTTGTTGCCATTGGTTTTGTGTTAGCCCCAAATTATTCTCTTGGAGGGAAATTGCCAGCCAGTTATCCACCAGTTCTGGTTTACCTTTGAGGGCAAAGACGCGTACTGCGTGGTAGCTAATTTTTTCTCGCAGTCGGTAAACTTCTTTAATTGGCTTTTGTAATTTACGGGCGATCTCATCTTGAGACTTGCCTTGCAGATACAGTCGCAGCCATTCTACTGCATCTGTTCCGAGATTTTTTTGTAAATAATTGGCAAATTCCGTTTTGACTGTCTGCCGCAGTACCTGTTGTTCCTCTAATTGTTGAGCTTCTTGATATTCTGCGATCGCTTGAGTATCAGCCAAGTTCACTCGATTATCATTGTCATCTGTGAGAATTTCTTCTGACACCAGCCTTACCAAATCACTGTTTGGCACTTGGGTTAAACCACCACGTTGAGTGCGACGTAAGTAGTTGACAAATCTATATACGAGCAAAGGTTGATTGCGTATTGGTCGCATAGAATATTCTTCTACACTGGCAAATAACAAAGTATCCCGTAGTCGTCTATCGGTGGTAAATTCGGCGATACAAGCCATTTGCTGCTGCATATATTTGTCGTTCTGCAATAATTCTTGCAGGACTTCTTGCAACACATCCATAACACTGCGCTGGCGATCGCGACTTAGTGAAACCCAAGTCTGAATCTTATTCCGTAATGTGACTAAACTCCCTAGCCGAGTCAGCAGGTTGCGATAAGCACGTTCTCTCCCAATGCCCAAGTAGCGTTGATGTAAAATTTTCCAGCGATATTCCATCGCTTGTTTGGCGATGTCAAGTTCTTTAGAGTTGAGCAAATCAAACCGCTTTAAGTCAGTTCCTAACAGCCAGAGAATAATACTTTCTCTGGTGGCTATACTTTGTTCGGGACACTCCGCAGCTAGACGCTTGTCCCAATACTGCTTCAGTTTTTCTGCCTCCGTTGTCATAGCGAGATTGCGCTCCTCGAAACCCTGTTTTAAAGCTTGCATCACAACCCCCGTTTGTCGCACTGAAACTTATAATCTGGCAGTTGCCCATGAGTCTGTCTTGTCCATAAAGACATCTCAAATGTTCTATTCTTATTACGTCTGGATTGACTAAATTTATGCAATAATTTCCAAATTACTTTTTTTGCTGTTAATCTCCCATACCAGAAAAGATGGTATTGAGAGCATTTGCCTTAATTTATGGGAAATTTAAACTTTGTAAACTTATATTTGGGAAACAAAGATTTGAGCTTTTGCATCTATTTTAGATGAGCGAATTATATTCATCTCAATCCAGCCGTTATTGATATTTATAAGTTTCATCCTGCTATTTCTCTTCGGCAATGCGAAAAGTTCCAGAATATTCACTTTACGTTGTTATACATCCCCTGGGGGTTAGAGGGAAGTAAAATAAAATAAATATTTTAATGATTTGTGGACTATTTGTGGATAGCAATTACATTTATCAGCATCTTTGGCATTTTCTAGAAATAAAATTTGATGAAATATGATATTACAAAAAATACATAAAAAACTTAAAAGTACCCGTAAGGGTACTAGCTTACACAAGGATGTCGAGTATAAGTTTAACTAAACAAACTGATGTATTAGTTTAAAACTCAGTTATTAACCGAGTTTTTTGGATAGACAACAAAATTACTGAGCTATCATTACTTGCTGACACCTATCAAATTTAATAGTTTTCAGTTCTCCACACCACAGTTTTTCAAAAGTCAATAGTCAAAGGTCAAGAGTTAATAGTCTGTAATTAATTAACGCTGGGACTTTCAACTTTTGACTAATAACTGATGATTTTAACTGTATCACCTGTTAGATGACCTAACAATTGGGTTTTCTACAGATTCTCGATACTGCTGGACTTGTTCTGTGTAACCGATTGGCAAAACAGCTTCCACATTTTCATGAGGACGAGGAATAATCACCCAAGATTCTAGGGTACCACCATAAGCATTGGCTGCGGCTTCAACACCAGCAGCCATAGCTGTTTTGACTTCAGAAACATCTCCGCGAATATTTACTGTAAAACGAGCGCTACCCACTCTGATATAACCGACAAGGGTGACTCGACCAGCTTTAACCATAGCATCTGCTGCTGCTAATACAGCAGGAAAACCTTTAGTTTCCAGTGATCCAACGGCCTGTAGTGACATTTAGTAATCTCCTGTATGAATAGACGGATGTGGTGTGACTAGTCAATTGTACGCAGCTTCGCTACGAAGTTTGATGAAAAATTTACCTAGAACATCCGGAACGGTTCTGATGCTGGAGTGAAGTGGATTGGTAGAATGGTCTCCACGTTTTCTGGGGGATTGGGAACAATGTAGTGGGTGATTACTTGACCACCATGAGCTTGTTCACCGGCGGCTATTCCTGCTTCTACTGCTGTTCTTACTTCAGCAACATGTCCCCGGACGGCGACTAACAAGCGAGCGCTTTCGGCTTGACCATAATAGACAATTGTGACTGCGGCAGATTTTACCATGGCATCGGCTGCTGCAAGTACAGCAGGGAAGCCTAAAGTTTCAATTACGCCAACCGCCATGGGCATGGCATTAGCTCCTGAGTCAAAAAATGAAGTGATATTAATTGTACGAGGCTTTAGTACCAATTTTGGCATTTGGGAAAACTTTCTGTAATTTCAGCAACCACTACACTAGTAGCGTGTCAAGGCTAAAATGTTGCATAAACAAATGATTGTGGGGTAGGCATCTTGCCTGTTCCACAAGACAATCATCATGAACCATTTTAGGCTTGTCAGTTCACTAGATTGTGTTGTAGACACCTGCAAATTTGGTATATTACCCATGCTCAGACGCTTAAGCGGTCGTCGTAAAATCCCCTTATTAGCCATATTTCTGTTGGTTATATGCCTTAACCTGGTAAGCGTGCGTTCATTTGGGCAAACAACTATGACATCGGTACCCCAACTGCTGACCGACCCATTTTTGCAACTACCAACGGCAACTTCAGTACGAGTAGTTTGGTTTACTGAGTTTCCTGGTAGTAAACACATAGTCACTTCTGGGGAAAATCTTGAGCGAACTACCCTGGCAAATACTACCAAACTCAGCCGCACACGCGAAGACCAGCAATCACGAGTAGCAAATCAAACCCAAAACGGACAAGTTTATCAACAACCTGTTAAACGTGACATTTGGCGACATGAAGCAGAGGTGACTGGGTTAACTGCTGGTGTGCGTGTTCCCTATCGCGTCACCAGTAGGCGCGAAGACGGTGAGAGTGTCAGCAGCGATGTTTTTACTCTTGCACCCACCCCACAACCAGGTACAGCACTAAAAATTTTACTGACTTCAGACCATCAGTTAAAGCCGATGACAGTGGCAAATCTGCAAAAGGTCGTGGAGACAGTGGGACAAGTGGATGGGGTATGGTTCGCTGGTGATTTAATCAACGTGAGCGATCGCGCCTCAGAATGGTTTGATGATCATCGGGGTAGTGCGTTGTTTCCCGGTTTGCAAGGTCGCGCCAAATATGAAATGACACACAATGGTGTGAAAACAACCTACACAGGAGGTCAAATAATTCAACATGCTCCCATGTTTACTGCCATTGGTAATCATGAAGTTATGGGACGTTTTGGGAGAACGGCAAGTTTAAATAGTGAATTTAATGATCCGATTCCCCGTGCTGTTGCCCAAAGGTTATATAGTGGGAAATCTTTAATAGATAATTCTTTTAATACTCATACTTACGAAGAAATTTTCACCCTACCCCAAAGTCAAGCAGGTGGTAAAAGATATTATGCAGTTACCTTTGGTGATGTGCGTTTAGTGGTACTTTATGCTACTAATATGTGGCGGACTCCCAAGTTAGATGCAGGTGCTAAAGGCAGATATCGGGAAGCAGAACAGGATTTTTATAATCCTGAGAATTGGGGTTATGGACAGCTAATTTTTGAACCAATTACTCAAGGTAGTCAGCAATACAACTGGCTAAAAGCAGAACTTAACAGCCCTGAGTTTCAAGCAGCAAAATACAAAGTTGTCATGTTTCATCATCCACCTCATACTCTAGGTGATAACATCGTTCCTGCTTATACTAATCCAGTGCAGATGATTGAACGCGATGAAAATGGCGAAATCAAGGCGGTGCGTTACGAGTACCCTAAGGATGCAGACTATATTATCCGCGATGTTATCCCCTTATTAGAAGCAGCTGATGTGCAATTGGTATTTTATGGACATTCTCATTTATGGAACCGCTTCGTTAGTCCCAGTGGGATGCACTTTCTAGAAACATCCAACGTCGGTAACACTTATGGGGCTGCTTGGGGTGATAAAAAGCGCGAAGTGCCAATTGGCTACAAAGAAGATTACACGCAACTGGGTGATCCCAATGGCTTAGAACCAGTAATACCGACTATCTCGCCTTTGGTAGGGGATGATGGTCAACCAATACCTTATATTGCCAGTAGTGACATCACTGTTTTTAGTATCTTCGATACAGGAACGGGTACAGTCAGTAGTTATCGTTTTGACACCCGCAAGCCTGAGTCGGAAGTTGTGAAATTTGATGAATTTAACCTTCCTTGCTTTCATCCCCAGGTGGAGGAACGGAACCTGGGGATGAAAGCAAGGGCAGGATCTAGTTAGCTAAGCGGAGAATCTTGCTGCTTGATATATTTCTTCAAAACATCAAGCGACACCCCGCTACTAGAATTCACAAAATACGAACTCGACCAAAAAACAGGCTTCCAGTAGTATTTGTCTACGTGTGATTTGAACTCCTTGCGGATCAGTCTGCTTGACGACGCTTTTAGGACTTTTACGAATTCAGAAATATGGTTGTCTGGCGATAGATTGACCAATAGATGAACATGGTCTTCTTCGCCATTGAACTCAATCAAAATACTTTTTTGTTGCTCACAGAGGTCTGTGAAAATTGCTTGCAGCCTAGTGAGGATTTCAGGAGTAATCACTCTGCGTCGATACTTCGTTACCAACACAATATGTAAGTGAATACAAAATACAGCATGAGAACTCTTTCTGACAGAGGGTTGCACTGCGCGTTATGTGAATGATATGATAACTCTCATGAGAGTAACACGTAGGACAACTTTTCGCTTATATCCAACTAAGTCTCAAGAAGTCAAATTGCATTATTGGCGGCGACTTCACAAAGACTTGTTCAATGCCTGTCTTTACCACAGAAAGACAGAATATCAGCGTTTTGGTAATTCTATTAGTTACTATGACCAGCAAAATATTCTGCCAGAATTCAAAGAATGTTGGCATGAATATAAAGAGTTAGGTTCACAAGCTTTGCAAGCAACAGTAAAGCGTGTTGACTATGCCTTTCAAAGATTTTTTAGTGGCTTGGGTGGTTATCCAAAGTTCAAGTCTGCGCGAGATTATCGCGGTTGGACTTACCCTGGAATAAGTGGATGGAAGGCGCACACAACAGGCGATAACGGTTATCTGGAGTTGTCTAATTTAGGACAAATTCAGATGAGAGGTAAAGCTAGAACTTGGGGGAATCCAACAACCTGCACTGTTATCTGGAAGCAGGGTAAATGGTACGCCTCAATTACAGTAAATTGTGATCCAAAAAGAGAAACTAGCACTGGTGCTATAGGCTTAGATTTTGGTACTCACCACGCTATCGCCTGTTCAGATGGCATGATTATTGATAATCCAAGATTTCTGGCTAACACTCAACAGAAGATAGAGCAATCATCTAAAAAATTACGTCGCAAACGTGCGCCTAACTTCAAAAAGAAGATTAAAGCATCTCAACGTTGGAGGAAAGCTAGGAAACAAATTAGTAAACTTCAGAGTAAAGTTACTTGCTCTAGGCAAGATTGGCAACATAAAGTGGCTGCACAGATAGTAAAGAGTAATTCACTGGTAGCTACTGAGAAGTTGAACATCAAGGGGATGACTCGTAAAGCCACGGCAGTTTGCTCAAGTCGGGAAACCCGCCCACGCAACTGCCTCAAGAATGGCAGCAAAAGAAAACATCAAAAAACAGGACTCAATAGGTCTTTGTTAGAGGTCGGGATTGGCAATCTAATTTCACTAATCAAATACAAACTCAGCGAATGTAGTGGGGTATTTGTTGATGTACCTCTCAAGATTGCCCCATCCCAAACTTGTCCTCAATGTGGCTATAAAAAGAAAAAAGAGTTATCCCAGCGTGTGCATAATTGCGAGAACTGTAATTTTGTCGCTGACCGTGATGTGGCAGCAGCTATGGTAATGCTCAATTATGCCAAGGGGTTAGGAACTAGCCTCTCAAACGCCGATGCTGTTCGCGAAGCGTGCGCTCCGCGCATACCTCTTTCTAAAAACCCACAGCATTGTGGAGGGTTTAGGAAAGTTCAGCAGTTGAAGCGTCAGAAACCTCGCACGTAGCGTAAGCGGAGTGCGTAGGTAGTTCATATTGAAATAGTTATTCTATAATCCAGCCAACTTTTCAGAAAGCGATCGCCATTACTCACATACTGCTTCCGGTAGCCAGTCTTCATCTAAGACTAACTCTAAAGAATATGGGCATTCTTGGGGAAATACGGATATTAATATCCCTGTTTGCTTGGCTGCTTGACGACGCGCCCTTTGATAGCTTGCTTCAAGTTGTTCTGTAGGATAGTTTTTGAGACTGGGACTGTCTTGTAGAGCTAACTCAATTTGAGTGCGAGAATCAGTGATGGAATCAAGCCAACTATCTGAACGACGCTGAGGTTGATATTGCCACTTCAGTAGATGCAACAGCAGGCGAGTGAGTTGACTCGCAATACCCCGCCGTTCACTTTTGCCCAAGTCTTCAACCTCTGCAATCAGATGTTCCAAATCAATTTCCTGCCAACGATGCGATCGCAATAGTTGGGCTGTCTGTTCAATCCATAAGTAAAAATCTGCGCTATAAGTTGCGCTCATGAATCGTCTTTTACCCTTTCTGACACATTTATGGCATCAATTCTAGCCCAATCAGTTTTTGAGGTATGAGCGTTTTCATGCAATCAATGAGAAGTAAAACCTAAATAATTAAGGTAATCTTGGAGTTTTATTTGTGTTTAGGATCGCATTATATTGCATTACACTAAAATATAATGCAATACATTTATTCCGACAAAACTTATGACCAAAGAAAACATTACATTTCGCATAGACAGCGAAAAAAAAGCCGCACTTGATGCACTTGCGACAGGGATGAACCGGGACAGAAGCTATATCCTGAATGAAGCAGTAGCTGCTTATTTAGAAATGTACCAATGGCAAATCGAAGAAATCCAGAAAGGTATTGCTGAAGCGGATGCTGGAGACTTTGCCAGTGAGGAAGAAGTAAAAGCCGCATTTGCAAGACTTACCCATGCAGATTAAATGGCTACGTCGAGCGCTGCGTAACTTGGAACAGGCACATAATTACATTCTCAAAGAAAACCCCCAAGTAGCGCCGGAACTAATATTAAAAATTCAAAATGCTGCCAACCAACTAAAAAATTATCCCTTTGTGGGGAAATCTGGACGCATAGAAGGTACAAGGGAACTAATAATTTCTAACTCACCGTATATTCTTATTTACCGAGTCTCAGAAGAGTCAGTAGAAATTCTCCGAGTTCTCCACACCTCAAAACGTTATCCTGATTAATTTCTTGATAGCAGCACTTTTCGCATCAATAGTCACAAAGTTGGATTAATACTGATTCTAGTTCATAGGTTTGGTTTTAACATCTTTTCCTCGATTTCCTGCCACCAAGAGGGGAATTCTTCACCAACTGCGGCTGTTTTGCAATCAAGTATAAATTTATTTGCATAGAGATATTTGTCCTCTAGTGTTCTCAGTTCTTCCTTAGGTAAATCAATCATTTCTGGTGTAAGTTTGAAGGCATTTAGCAAAGTTGTTCGGAGTTCTTCAGCAAATTCCGTAAGTTTTTCCTGTGGTTCTTCATCATTGGGAATTTTAAATTGAAGTTTCTCTAGATTTACAGCTAGTTGACTAAATTCTTCATAATTAAAGATTTGTAATTTTTCAAGTTCACGCGTGGACTCAATAGCTTCGTTGATGGCGTAGGCGTAGGCGTTATTGATGGCGTAGGCGTTATTGATGGTGATGGTGTTGGCAATAACGATGGTGTTGGCGATGGCGATGGCGATGGCGTTAGCGTTGGTATAGGCGTTAGCAATGGCGATATTGTTGGCGATGGCGTTGGCAATTGCAATTGCACGTTTACCTACAGGCTGAATATCTCCTGCTGTTCCTGATGTGATCTCATCTGCCCAGTTTAATAATTCTTGCAATTTAGGTGTATTAATATACTTTTGGGATTCTTCTTGCATCAAAGACAACAAACTCCCTGCATTATCACCCATCAATTCTGCTGTTAATAAAAATACTTCTCGCCAGCGAGTATCTGTCAGGTGTTCTTGTACTAATTGCTCAATTTGCTCATTCTCAATAATATATTGAGCAGTAAAATATTCCTGAAATGTCAGATGAGAGAACGAGTAAATACCAGCAGAGTCAAAACCCTGCGCTCGTTTAATTAATAAGCCGTGTTGCGCCTCTATAGCTTTTAGAACTTCTAAACTCTCATTAGTTGAAATATCTTTGAGATATTCAGCAATATATCTTTGAATTTCACTTTCCTCAAATAAAGCATATTGCTCTTGATTAAACTTACAATTAGCCACATAACTCAGAAGTTTCCGCTTGTCTTCTGGCGACAAATTACGATAACGTTCAACACCTAAATCTCGCTGAATGTTTCTGTGTTTATCCCATTGTTCTAAAAGCAGCTTTATTCCCCTTTGATATAATTGCGATCGCTTAGGGGGTAAATCTTCAGACTCACCGAAAATCCAGCAAGTCAAACTCAATAGGATGGGAGTTACAGCTAAATCAGCAATTTGCTTATTTTCTGGTAATCTTAGTCTTTTTAAGAATTTCGCTGTAAGTTCTTGATCCTGGTGAAGTGTGAATGTTGTAAACCAATTTTCAGCAAATTTTTCAACTTGTTGTGGCTTAAAATCAGCAACTTCAACGTAATCAAAATTTTCTAAGGTGTATTCTGTTGTTTGCGTTCTGCAAGTCAGGATAAAATGATTTTTGTAATACTGCGATTCGCGAGAAAATTCATCAATTTTCTTTTGAACATCTCGCCGGAAATCACTAGGGACTTCATCCAATCCATCCAGAAAAATTAAGACATTACCTTGCTTGAGAATTTGCTTTGTCTGTTCCTGATCTGACAAGTCAAATTCTTCATGAATTTTGTTTAGTAGATTGAACTGACTAGCATTTTTGATGTATCTAAGTTCAATCAAAATTGGGATGTATTCAGATTTAAATTCACCCTGACAACAAGCAATAGCTAAATGTCGTAAAAATGTAGTTTTACCTGCACCGGGTTGACCCAAAATCATTAATTTGTCGTGCTTTTTTGCTACTGTAAATCCATCATTTCTATCTCCACGCTGCCCCATTCCCAAACGGTAAAAGTCATTTTGTAAATCCGAGTTTTGAAGTAGACTAGGAATTATTGCAAAAGTCTCACTAGAAATACTTTTTAAAACGTAAACATCCACATAAAGCTGGTCAACGTCAATCCGCTTACCATTCAATAACTTTATTTTGCTATATTCGTTTTGAATCTTATCACAACATTGCGATCGCACTTGCTGCACTAGATCATCAATCGGCACATTCTTAAGCCCCCCCGAACCTGTACCGTAAGGATTCAGGTGCTGGGGTATTGACAAGTGTGGTAGGGGAAGCAGAATATAGCAATTATGGAAAAAGACCTGCCACCAAAACTAGACATTGAAACCCTAAAGCAGTTGGAGAAAGAGCAACTGG